>NZ_JBEZXS010000021.1:0-154214 GCF_040638185.1 Streptomyces sp. NPDC026672 | reverse complement strand
TACATTCCGAACCCGGAAGCTAAGCCTTACAGCGCCGATGGTACTGCAGGGGGGACCCTGTGGGAGAGTAGGACACCGCCGAACAAATTGTGAGAGGGTTGGGTTCTGAACTTCGGTTCGGAGCCCAACCCTTTTTTGTTTGCCGTAACTTGACGTTCACGTTCCGCGCTCAGCATCACCACATGGGTACTGCAGCAATGCTGAGGGCCGCCGGCGTCGGTGTCGGTGACGAGGTCGTCGTACCGGCCTTCGGGAACGTCGAGGTCGCCGAGGCCGTCACACTGGCCGGCGCCATACCGGTGTTCGCGGACATAGCCCCGGTCACCTACTGCCTCGACCCTGCCTCCGTCGAAGCGGTCATAACCTCCCGTACCGCGGCGGTTGTTGTCGTCCACCGCTTCGGACGGCGGGCCGACATCGAGCAGTTGCACGGCGTCGGCCAGCGGCACGGGCTGCTCGTCCTTGAACAGGGCGAGTCCGAGGCGCCGTACGACGAGATAGCCCAGCGGCGGGAGCGTGCCGCCTACCTGGAGTCCAAGCTGCGGGGCGTGCACACGCCCGACGGCGGCGACGGACACACCTTCCAGCAGTACGTCGTGCGCGTCCCCGGCAACGGCCGGCCCGATCGCGACGCCTACGCACGGGCCGTGCGGGCCAGGGGAGTCGACTGCCGCGTGCCCGTGAAGACCCCCGTGCACCGGCTGCCCGAGTTCCGGCGCTGTGTGTCGCTGCCGGAGACCGAGCGGGCCGCCGACGAGACGCTGGCGCTGCCCGTGGACGCGTCGCTGACCAAACATGAGATGCAGCGCATCGTGTCTGCCTGCAACGCCCTGGGCGGACTGCTCCAGCCCGCCTTCTGACCCGCCTTCCGAACGGGTTGGGAGCACACCCCCGTTCGGGGTATGATCTATTCCGTTGCCGAGGGGGAAACCCCGAAGAAGCAACAGGCCCCTATAGCTCAGTCGGTAGAGCGTCTCCATGGTAAGGAGAAGGTCAACGGTTCGATTCCGTTTGGGGGCTCAATCAAAAGACCTCACCCGATCGGGTGAGGTCTTTTTTGTTGCCCTGTGCCGAAGTGTGGCGGTGCCGGGCCCCGGCCGGGGCCCGGCAGTCGGTCCCTCAGTCCCTGTGCAGGCCCGGGACGCGCATCGCCAGGATCGCCATGTCGTCGGACGGGGCGTCCGAGGCGAAGCGTTCGACCGCGCGCATGATGCGGGCGGCGACCGCGCCGGCCGTCAGACCCGTGCATGTCGTCAGCACGTCGGCGAGGCCGTCGTCGCCGAGCATGCGGGTGCCCTCCCGGCGTTCCGTGACGCCGTCCGTGACACAGAGGAGCACGTCACCGGGATCGAGCGTGACCGTCTGCTCGTACAGCTCCAGGTCCTCGATCACGCCCAGGAGCGGCTGGGGCTCGGCAGCCGCCTCCACCGTGCCGTCCTGGCGCAGCCGGAGGGGGAGCGGGTGACCGGCGCAGACCACCTTGAGTTCGGCGCTGCCGTCCTCCTGGGGGCGCATCTCGCCGTACAGGAGGGTCAGGAAGCGGCTGCGGGCCCCCTCGTCGAGGATCGCGGAGTTGAGGCGCTCCAGGACCGCTGGGCCGCTCAGGCCCTCCCTGGCGAGCAGGCGCAGGGCGTGCCGGGCCAGACCCGTGACGGCCGCCGCGTTCGGGCCCGTACCGCAGACGTCGCCGATGGCGAAGCCGTACGCGTCGTCGCTGATCGGGAAGAGGTCGTAGAAGTCCCCGCCGACCTCGTTGCCCTCGCCGGCCGCGCGGTAGATGACCTCGACCTCCACACCCTCGATCTGGGGGAGGCCGGGCGGCAGCAGGCTGCGCTGGAGGGACTGGCTGATGGCCGTGCGCTCCGAGTACAGGCGGGCGTTGTCGAGGGCCAGGGCGGCCCTGCGGGACAGGTCCTCGGCCAGTTCCAGGATCTCCTGGCGGAAGTGCTCGTCGGTGGGCTTGCCCAGGGTGAGCATGCCGATGACCCGGTTGCGGGCGACCAGCGGCAGGACGACCGTCTCGCCGCCCACCGCGGAGGCCGTGGCGAGCGTCGGGCCGATGCCGGAGGCGACCTGGTGGATGGGGCCGCCGGTGAGGCCGAGGCTGCGCATGGACGTCCGCAGCGCGGCCTGGTGGGCCACCTCCGCGGGGACCGTCCACACGCGGGCGCCGGGGGTGGGCACCGGGTCCGGCGGGGCGATCTTCGAGAGCAACGACTTGATGCCGTCGATGAGTTCCTCGTCCTCGTGCAGGACGTAGGAGAGGTAGGGATCGGACGCCTGGTCGGCGATGGTGTAGACGGCGCACCAGGTGGCCAGGGTGGGGACCGTCATCTGGGCCATCAGCGCGAGCGTCTGGTCGCGGTCCAGGGTGCCGGCCAGCAGGTCGGACGCCTCGACGAGGAAGCTCAGCGAACCGCGGCGCAGGCGCTCCAGCTCGCCCAGACGGGCCGACTCGACGGCCAGGGCGATGCGGTCGGCGGCGAACTGGAGGCGCAGGGCCTCCTCGTTGGAGTACCGGTTCGGCGACTCGGCGGCGACGCCCAGGGAGCCCGTGAGGCGTCCCTCGACCTTCAGCGGGACCGTGACGACCGAGCGCATCCCGGTGCCGCCCAGGAGCGGCACGGCGCCCGGTACGGCCGAGAGGTCGTCGTGGACGGCGGGCATGCGCGCCGAGCCGTAGCGCCCGGGGCCCGCCTCGACGGGGACGCGGGCGAAGCGCTGGCGGGCCGAGGGCAGCCCGGTGGAGGCGCGGACCTCCAGCTCGGTCTCGTCGTCGGTGGCCAGGAGCAGGAAGGCGGAGTCGCCGTCGAGCATGTCGCGGGCGCGCTCCACGGTGCGCTGGAGGAGGCCGTCGAGGTCGTCGGGGGCCGGGGAGCCGATGAAGACCTCGAACGGGTCGCTGCTCTGGCCCTCGCCCGTGCCGGAGGCGTCGGAGGACGGGACGCGGGGCGGGGTCTGGAGGACCGCGCGCTCGTGGTCGCGGACCAGGAGGCAGACCGTGGAGGGCTCGCCGCCGGTGTCGCGGACGCGCAGGTGGGAGGCGTACACCGGGGTGACGCGGCCGTCGGCGCCGCGGATGCCGTAGCTGCCCTCCCAGCGGGAGAGCTGGAGGGCCTCGGCGATGCCGGTGCTGATGCCCGGGGTGTGCGGCCAGGCCGCGAGGTCGGTGAGGGGCTTGCCGGTGACCTGGTCGGCGGCGTAGCCGAAGAGTTCCTCGGCGTCCTCGTTCCAGGCGGTGATGGCGCCGGTGCGGTCGATCTGGACGACGGCGACGCGGACCCGGCCGTCGGCGAGCGGCAGCAGGTCGGCGGGCAGCGACGGGCCGGCGGCGCGGGTGCCCACGGGCCGTTCGGGCAGGTCGAGTTGGAACCAGACGTTCTTGTGCGTGGGCGTGTACTCGACGCCCCAGCGGGCGGCCAGGGCGGCGCAGAGCTGGAGTCCGCGACCGCCCTCGCGGTCGGGGCTGCCCATGTTGACGGGGGAGCCCTGGAGGGGGACCTCGCGCTCCGGGTAGCGGTCGGCGACCTCGATGCGTACGCCGTCATCGGCGCGCAGGCACAGGACGTCGGCGTGGGTGCCGGCGTGCACCACGGCGTTGGTGACCAGTTCGCTGGTGAGGACGACGGCGTCGTCGATGACGTCGGCGAAGCCCCAGCCCTGGAGGGTGTCGCGGACGAAGGACCGCGCGGTCGCGACCGATCGTCCGACGGGCTCGAAACTGGCGGCCGCGCGCGCGGTGATCACAGAACTCCTCGACCTGTTGTCGACGGGCAGGACTCCTCCGCCGGCCGGCTCGTGCCGCTGGTGCGGCATCCGCTCACCCGTCGGCCTGGGGTCCGGGGTCTGTCCCCCGGGGATCAGTCCGGTGGTCATGGTCTGCGGCCGCCCCTCCGATGCCCGCTCGTGCTCGTGCCACCGCCCATGCCGGACGGACCGGTGCGGCTGGACAGCCGGATGCAAGGTTACTTACCTTCGCCGTCCGAGCGGATGCCGGTCGTCGGTGTTTACGCCCCCAGGGTGTGCGGACGGTGTGCGAAGCTGCCGAACTGTTATGGCCTGGTTCGGTAGGGGTGAAACACTGGGCAAGCTTCTTGTGAAGGTCCGGGCGGGCCGAGTGTGATCCGTGTAGGTCGGGCAGCAGCCCCTGGTGTGACTCGTTCGCACCTGGCAGAAACATGCAGCGGAGACCATCGGTCATCCGGTGTCCGGTACGCCGAAGTGAAGCACCCCTGGCACAGCAGTGACGGTCGATCCCCGCGGGAGGGACACAGTGGAGTCTGGCGCAGCGGCGCGGGGCACTAAGACGCGCGCCAAGGGCGGACAGTCCCCGAGCAGGCAGCGGGGCGGGACGACCGTGGTGGACACGGCGGCCCTGAACCGGCTGCTGGTGGCGCTCGTGGCGATGCGCGACGGGAACTTCCGCAAACGGCTCACGGTGTCCGGGGACGGCGTGATGTCGGAGATCGCCGCCGTCTTCAACGAGGTGGCCGACCGCAATCTGCATCTGACGGGCGAGTTGTCCCGGGTACGGCGTGTGGTCGGCCGTGAGGGCAAGCTCACGGAACGGCTGGAAACAGGCGCTCTGGAGGGGTCCTGGGCGTCCGCGGTCGAGGCGTCCAACGCGCTGGTCGACGATCTTGTGCAGCCCGTCTCCGAGGTCGGGCGGGTGTTGACCGCGGTCGCGGAGGGCGATCTCTCGCCGCGCATGGAGCTGCGGACGCAGGCGCCGGACGGCACGGGCCATCCGCTGCGCGGCGAGTTCCTGCGGGTCGGGCGGACCGTGAACAACCTGGTCGACCAGCTGTCGACGTTCACCGACGAGGTCACCCGCGTGGCCAGCGAGGTGGGCACCGAGGGCAAGCTCGGCGGGCAGGCCCGGGTGCGGGGCATGTCGGGTTCCTGGAAGGACCTGACGGAGTCCGTCAACACGATGGCGAACCGGCTGACCGCGCAGGTGCGGGACATCGCGCTCGTCACCACGGCCGTCGCCCGGGGCGATCTGTCGCGCAAGGTGACGGTGCATGTCGCCGGCGAGATGCTGGAGCTGAAGAACACCGTCAACACGATGGTGGAGCAGTTGTCGTCGTTCTCCTCCGAGGTGACCCGTGTGGCCCGTGAGGTGGGCACGGAGGGCATCCTCGGCGGTCAGGCGCAGGTGCCCGGGGTGGCCGGCGTGTGGAAGGAGCTGACCGACTCCGTCAACACGATGGCCGGCAACCTCACCGCGCAGGTGCGTGGCATCTCGCAGGTGACCACGGCGGTCGCCAACGGTGATCTGTCGCGGAAGGTGACCGTGCCCGCGCGCGGCGAGGTCGCGCAGCTGGCCGAGACGATCAACCAGATGACCGAGACGCTGAGGATCTTCGCGGATGAGGTCACGCGTGTGGCCAACGAGGTCGGCGGCGAGGGGCGGCTGGGCGGCCAGGCGAACGTGCCGGGCGCGGCGGGCACGTGGAAGGACCTGACGGACTCGGTCAACACGGTCTTCCGGAACCTGACGACGCAGGTGCGGGACATCGCCGCGGTGACGACGGCGGTGGCGACCGGTGACCTGTCGCAGAAGGTCACCGTGGACGTGGCCGGTGAGATGCTGGAGCTGAAGAACACCGTCAACGGGATGGTCGACCAGCTGTCCTCGTTCGGTGCCGAGGTCACCCGGGTGGCCCGGGAGATCGGTGTCGAGGGTGAACTGGGCGGTCAGGCGCAGGTGCCCGGCGCCGCCGGTACGTGGAAGGACCTGACGGACTCGGTCAACACCGCCTTCCGCAACCTGACCGGTCAGGTGCGCAACATCGCCCAGGTGACGACGGCGGTGGCGAACGGTGACCTGTCGCAGAAGGTCACGGTCGACGTCTCCGGCGAGATGCTGAAGCTGAAGAACACCGTGAACACGATGGTGGACCAGCTCTCCAGCTTCGCCGACCAGGTGACGCGGATGGCGCGTGACGTGGGCACGGAGGGCCGGCTGGGCGGTCAGGCGCGGGTGGACGGCGTCTCGGGCACCTGGAAGGAGCTGACGGACTCCGTCAACTTCATGGCCGGGAACCTGACGTCCCAGGTGCGGCAGATCGCCCAGGTGACGACGGCGGTGGCGCGGGGCGACCTGTCGCAGAAGATCGACGTCGACGCGCGCGGGGAGATCCTGGAGCTGAAGAACACCATCAACACGATGGTCGACCAGCTCTCCGCCTTCGCCGACCAGGTGACCAAGGTGGCCCGTGAGGTGGGCACGGACGGCCGCCTCGGCGGTCAGGCGCAGGTGCCCGGCGTGGCCGGCGTGTGGCGCGACCTGACGGACTCGGTGAACGGCATGGCCGGCAACCTGACCGCCCAGGTGCGCAACATCGCGCAGGTGGCGACGGCGGTGGCCCGCGGTGACCTGTCGCAGAAGATCACCGTGGACGCGCGCGGGGAGATCCTGGAGCTCAAGAACACCCTGAACACGATGGTCGACCAGCTGTCGTCGTTCGCCCAGGAGGTCACGCGTGTGGCCCGTGAGGTGGGCACGGAGGGCATCCTCGGCGGCCAGGCGGAGGTGCAGGGGGTCGCGGGCACGTGGAAGGACCTCACGCAGTCCGTGAACTTCATGGCGAACAACCTGACGATCCAGGTGCGCAACATCGCCGAGGTCACGACCGCGGTCGCCAAGGGCGACCTGTCGAAGAAGATCACGGTCGACGCGAAGGGCGAGATCCTCGAACTCGTCACGACGGTCAACACCATGGTCGACCAGCTGTCCAGCTTCGCCGAGCAGGTGACCCGGGTGGCCCGTGAGGTGGGCACCGAGGGCATCCTGGGCGGTCAGGCGCACGTTCCGGGTGTCACGGGCATCTGGAAGGACCTCTCCAACAACGTGAACCTGATGGCCAACAACCTGACCATGCAGGTGCGCAACATCTCCCAGGTCTCCGCGGCGGTCGCCAACGGCGACCTGACGCGGCAGGTGACGATCGAGGCGCGCGGCGAGGTGGCGCAGCTCGCGGACACCATCAACACGATGGTGAAGACGCTGAGTTCGTTCGCCGACCAGGTGACCAAGGTGGCCCGTGAGGTGGGCACGGACGGCATCCTGGGCGGTCAGGCGCACGTTCCGGGCGTCGCGGGCACGTGGAAGGACCTCACCGAGTCGGTGAACCAGATGGCGTCCAACCTGACGGGCCAGGTGCGCAACATCGCCATGGTCACCACGGCCATCGCCAAGGGTGACCTGACGAAGAAGATCGACATCGACGCGCGCGGGGAGATCCTCGAACTCAAGACGACGATCAACACGATGGTCGACCAGCTGTCCAGCTTCGCGGAGGAGGTCACCCGCGTGGCCCGCGAGGTGGGCACCGAGGGGCAGCTGGGCGGCCAGGCGCGGGTGCGCGACGTGGACGGCACCTGGCGCGACCTGACCGAGTCGGTGAACGAGATGGCCGGGAACCTGACCCGGCAGGTGCGTGCCATCGCGCGGGTGGCGACCGCGGTGACCCGCGGTGACCTGAACCTGAAGATCGACGTGGACGCGTCCGGCGAGATCCAGGAGCTCCAGGACTACATCAACAAGATGATCGCCAACCTGCGCGACACCACGATCGCCAACAAGGAGCAGGACTGGCTCAAGGGCAACCTCGCCCGTATCTCCGCGCTGATGCAGGGGCGCCGGGACCTGGACGACGTGGCGTCGCTGATCATGAGCGAGCTGACGCCGGTGGTCTCGGCGCAGCACGGCGCGTTCTTCCTGGCGATGCCGCTGGTCGACGGCAAGGACATGAAGGCCGAGAACGCCGAGGACGAGGACGCGTACGAGCTGCGCATGCTGGGCTCGTACGGCTACTCGATGGGCTCCATGCCGACGTCGTTCCGGCCGGGGGAGGCGCTGATCGGCACGGCGGCCGAGGAGAAGCGCACGATCCTGGTGGAGAACGCGCCCAGCGGCTATCTGAAGATCTCCTCGGGGCTCGGCGAGGCGCCGCCCGCGCAGGTGATCGTGCTGCCGGTGCTGTTCGAGGGCAAGGTGCTCGGGGTGATCGAGCTGGCGTCGTTCACGCCGTTCACGCAGATCCAGCGGGACTTCCTCAACCAGATCGCCGAGATGATCGCGACCAGCGTCAACACGATCTCCGTCAACACCAAGACGGAGGTGCTGCTGAAGCAGTCGCAGGAGCTGACCGAGCAGCTGCGGGAGCGGTCGGCCGAGCTGGAGAACCGGCAGAAGGCGCTCCAGTCCTCCAACGCCGAGCTGGAGGAGAAGGCCGAGCTGCTGGCCCAGCAGAACCGGGACATCGAGGTCAAGAACACCGAGATCGAGGAGGCGCGGCAGGTCCTGGAGGAGCGCGCCGAGCAGCTCGCGGTGTCGATGCGCTACAAGAGCGAGTTCCTCGCGAACATGTCGCACGAGCTGCGCACACCGCTCAACTCCCTGCTGATTCTGGCCAAGTTGCTGGCGGACAACGCCGACGCGAACCTGACGCCCAAGCAGGTCGAGTTCGCCGAGACGATCCACGGGGCGGGCTCGGACCTGCTCCAGCTGATCAACGACATCCTGGACCTGTCCAAGGTCGAGGCGGGCAAGATGGACGTCTCGCCGACCCGTATCGCGCTGGTGCAGCTCGTCGACTACGTGGAGGCGACGTTCCGGCCGCTGACCGCGGAGAAGGGCCTCGACCTGTCGGTGCGGGTCTCGCCCGAGCTGCCGGCCACCCTGCACACCGACGAGCAGCGCCTCCTCCAGGTGCTGCGCAACCTGCTGTCCAACGCGGTGAAGTTCACGGACTCGGGGTCGGTGGAGCTGGTGATCCGGCCGGCCGGGGCGGACGTCCCGGTGGGCATCCGGGAGCAGTTGCTGGAGGCCGGTTCGGTGAACGATCCGGACGCGCCGCTGATCGCGTTCTCGGTGACGGACACCGGCATCGGCATCGCGGCCAGCAAGATGCGGGTGATCTTCGAGGCGTTCAAGCAGGCCGACGGCACGACCAGCCGCAAGTACGGCGGCACGGGCCTCGGGCTGTCGATCTCGCGGGAGATCGCGCAGCTCCTGGGCGGTGAGATCCACGCGCAGAGCGAGCCGGGGCGGGGTTCGACGTTCACGCTGTACCTGCCGCTGCACCCGAGCGAGCTGCCGCCTCAGGGCTACCAGCAGTCGCTGCCGGTGCCCCCGGCGGGCCCGGTGGTCGGCGCCGAGCGGCAGGCGTCCGAGCTGTCCGACCCGCAGGTCGAGACGCCGGCCGAGGTGAAGTCGTACCAGGAGACGCAGCACGGGGCGGCGGCGCTGTTCCGGCGCCGGCGCCGCACCACCCCGGCGCCCGAGCAGTGGCAGGCCGTGGGCGAGCAGACGCCCGCGGCGCCGGTGGAGCCGCAGCGCACGGTGCGGTTCGGCGGGGAGAAGGTGCTGATCGTCGACGACGACATCCGCAACGTCTTCGCGCTGACCAGCGTCCTGGAGCAGCACGGGCTGTCGGTGCTGTACGCGGAGAACGGCCGCGAGGGCATCGAGGTCCTGGAGCAGCACGACAACGTCGCGGTCGTGCTGATGGACATCATGATGCCGGAGATGGACGGGTACGCGACGACGACGGCGATCCGCAGGATGCCGCAGTTCGCCGGGCTGCCGATCATCGCGCTGACCGCGAAGGCGATGAAGGGCGACCGGGAGAAGGCGATCGAGTCGGGCGCCTCGGACTACGTCACCAAGCCGGTCGACCCCGATCATCTGCTGTCGGTGATGCGGCAGTGGATGCGAGCGGAATGACGCGCACGGGTGGGACACGGGTGAACGGCCGGGGAATCCTCGGGGAGCGGCGGCGTCCGCCGATTCCCGAGGCCCGGGACGGTGTAGCGGCGCGGGAATCGGGGAACCTTCTGGTGCCCGACCGCGTTTCCGCTGTGTGCACAGTGACATCACGGTGACAGGGTGTGGCGACCGGCGGGGTGCGGCTACCATGACCGGCACAAGGACGGGCGGCGAAAGGGAGTCGTCCCCTGGGGCGGCGCCCGGTGTACCGCCGGGGCGAGGAGGGCGGGCCATGGTGCAGAAGGCCAAGATCCTCCTGGTCGATGACCGGCCGGAGAATCTGCTGGCGCTGGAGGCCATCCTCTCTGCGCTCGATCAGACACTGGTGCGGGCATCGTCCGGGGAGGAAGCGCTCAAGGCACTGCTCACGGACGATTTCGCGGTCATTCTGCTGGACGTCCAGATGCCGGGAATGGACGGTTTCGAGACCGCCGCGCACATCAAGCGGCGAGAACGGACCCGGGACATCCCGATCATCTTCCTCACCGCGATCAACCACGGCCCGCACCACACGTTCCGGGGCTACGCGGCGGGCGCGGTGGACTACATCTCCAAGCCGTTCGACCCGTGGGTGCTGCGCGCCAAGGTCTCGGTGTTCGTCGAGCTGTACATGAAGAACTGCCAGCTGCGCGAGCAGGCGGCCCTGCTGCGGCTCCAGTTGGAGGGCGGCGGCAAGGGCGCCGTCGACGCGGGCAAGGAGCCTGCCGGGCTGCTCGCCGAGCTGTCGGCGCGGCTCGCGGCCGTCGAGGAGCAGGCCGAGGCGCTGTCCAAGCAGCTGGACGACGAGTCCGCGGACGCCGCCGCGGTGGCCACGGCCGCCCATCTGGAGCGCAAGCTCACCGGACTGCGCCGCGCGCTGGACGCCCTGGAACCGGGCGCGGGCGGCGCCCCCTCGCTGCCGTCCCAGAACTGACGTGTGCCCACCGGTCGTTGGCCGTGAGCGCACGTCAGTTCCGGGTCTCCGCAAGGGCGACACGAACGGGTGAAGCGGCACGCACACGTGTCCGCCGTCGCCTCCCCCGGTAACCTCACCTCCATGGCCTCACGTCCCTCCGCAGCCAAGAAGCAGCCCGCGAAGAAGGCGGCTGCTCCCTCGAAGGCTCCGGCGAAGAAGGCCGCTGCGAAGAAGGCGCCCGCCAAGAAGGCCGCCGCGAAGAAGGCGGCTCCGGCCCGCAAGCCCGCGCCCAGTCCCACCGGCGGCGTCTACCGACTCGTGCGCGCCGTCTGGCTCGGCCTCGCGCACACCGTCGGCGCCGTCTTCCGCGGGATAGGGCAGGGCGCCAAGAACCTCGACCCGGCGCACCGCAAGGACGGCGTCGCGCTGCTGCTGCTCGGCCTCGCGCTGATCGTCGCGGCCGGCACGTGGGCCGATCTGCGCGGCCCCGTCGGCGACCTGGTCGAGATCCTGGTCACCGGCGCCTTCGGCCGCCTCGACCTGCTGGTGCCGATACTGCTCGCGGTGATCGCCGTGCGCTTCATCCGGCACCCCGAGAAGCCCGAGGCCAACGGGCGCATCGTGATCGGCATGTCCGCGCTCGTCATCGGCGTGCTCGGCCAGGTCCACATCGCGTGCGGCTCGCCCGCCCGCAGTGACGGCATGCAGGCGATAAGGGACGCCGGCGGCCTCATCGGCTGGGGGGCGGCCACCCCGCTGACGTACACCATGACCGACGTCCTCGCCGTCCCGCTGCTCGTGCTGCTCACGGTCTTCGGGCTGCTGGTCGTCACCGCCACCCCGGTGAACGCCGTTCCGCAGCGGCTGCGCGCGCTCGGCGTCCGCCTGGGCGTCCTGCGCGACCCGCTCCCGGACGAGCCGGGCGAGGACGACGAGCGCTACGACGAGCAGTGGCGCGAGGCGCTGCCCGCGCGCTCCCGCAGGCGCGGGGGCGCCGCCGAGGCGTACGACGTCGACGGCGCCGAGCAGGAGGCCCTCTCGCAGCGCCGGGGCCGTCCCAGGCGCTCCGCGGTGCCCCAGCCCGACATGGGCCGTCGGATGGACGCCGTGGACGTCGCCGCGGCCGCCGCCGCCGCGCTCGACGGCGCCGTCCTGCACGGCATGCCGCCCTCCCCGGTCGTGGCCGACCTCACCCAGGGCGTCAGCGTCGGCGACCGCGAGGAGACCACGCCGACACCGACCCCCGTCCCGACGTCGACGCCCGTCCCGGCCCCGGCCGCCCGGCCCAAGCAGGAGAAGCTCACCTCCGAGGGTGTGCCCGACCTGACCAAGGCCGCCCCCGCGGAGACCCGCGAGCTGCCCCCGCGCGCGGAGCAGCTTCAGCTGTCCGGCGACATCACGTACTCGCTGCCCACGCTCGACCTGCTCCAGCGGGGTGGTCCGGGCAAGGCGCGCAGCGCCGCCAACGACGCCGTGGTGGCCTCATTGACCACCGTCTTCTCGGAGTTCAAGGTCGACGCGCGGGTCACCGGCTTCACGCGCGGGCCCACGGTCACCCGCTACGAGGTCGAACTCGGGCCCGCCGTCAAGGTCGAGCGGATCACCGCGCTCACCAAGAACATCGCGTACGCCGTCGCCAGCCCGGACGTGCGGATCATCAGCCCGATCCCCGGCAAGTCGGCGGTCGGCATCGAGATCCCCAACACCGACCGGGAAATGGTCAACCTCGGCGACGTGCTGCGCCTCGCGGAGTCCGCCGAGGACGACGACCCGATGCTGGTCGCGTTCGGCAAGGACGTCGAGGGCGGCTACGTCATGCACTCGCTGGCGAAGATGCCGCACATGCTGGTCGCCGGCGCCACCGGGTCGGGCAAGTCGTCCTGCATCAACTGCCTCATCACGTCGGTGATGATGCGGGCGACCCCGGAGGACGTGCGCATGGTCCTCGTCGACCCCAAGCGCGTCGAACTCACCGCCTACGAAGGCATCCCGCACCTGATCACACCGATCATCACCAACCCCAAGCGGGCCGCCGAGGCGCTCCAGTGGGTCGTGCGGGAGATGGACCTGCGCTACGACGACCTGGCCGCGTTCGGGTTCCGGCACATCGACGACTTCAACGAGGCCGTCCGCAACGGCAAGGTGAAGCTGCCCGAGGGCAGCGAGCGCGAACTCCACCCGTATCCGTACCTGCTGGTCATCGTGGACGAGCTGGCCGACCTGATGATGGTCGCCCCGCGCGACGTCGAGGACTCCATCGTGCGCATCACACAGCTCGCGCGCGCGGCCGGCATCCACCTCGTCCTCGCCACGCAGCGGCCCTCGGTCGACGTCGTCACCGGTCTGATCAAGGCGAACGTGCCCTCGCGACTGGCGTTCGCCACCTCCTCGCTCGCCGACTCCCGCGTCATCCTCGACCAGCCCGGCGCCGAGAAGCTGATCGGCAAGGGCGACGGGCTGTTCCTGCCGATGGGGGCGAACAAGCCGACCCGTATGCAGGGCGCGTTCGTCACCGAGGAGGAGGTCGCGGCGGTCGTCCAGCACTGCAAGGACCAGATGACGCCGGTCTTCCGGGACGACGTCATGGTGGGCACCAAGCAGAAGAAGGAGATCGACGAGGACATCGGCGACGACCTCGACCTGCTGTGCCAGGCGGCCGAACTGGTCGTCTCCACGCAGTTCGGATCGACGTCGATGCTCCAGCGCAAGCTGCGCGTCGGCTTCGCCAAGGCCGGCCGGCTCATGGACCTCATGGAGTCCCGGAACATCGTCGGACCCAGCGAGGGATCGAAGGCTCGTGACGTTCTTGTGAAACCCGACGAGCTGGACGGCGTGCTCTCGGTCATCCGGGGGGAGTCTGAAGGGTAGGGACACGAAACGCCCGGCGCACGGGATTGGGCCGGGTGGCCGCACCGTCGTGATCCACCCGTTAGACATCGGCGGGCAACCGTTTCCCTTTGACGCACGTCAAGTTGAGCGGAAGGACAGGTAGGGCCGTCACACTGGGGTCCGCACCTGGCCCGTCATCGGCGTGACCGGCCATACCGATGGCGTACAAAGTCCCACCGCCCGGTTGCCCCACCCTTTTGCATCCCCCCTAGACTTAACCTCCAGCACAGGTGGCTACACGCTCGAAAGGCGCCCCCGTGTCCATCGGCAACTCCCCTGAAGACGAGCGTCCGTTCGAAGACGTCTCCGAGGAAGCCCGTATCTCCGTAGGCCGTGCACTCAAGCAGGCGCGTATCGAGGCCGGGCTGTCCGTGGACGACGTCAGCAGCGCCACTCGAGTCCGCATCACCATCGTGCACGCCATCGAGGCGGACGACTTCGCCCCCTGCGGCGGCGACGTCTACGCCCGCGGCCACATCCGGACCCTGGCCAGGGCCGTCCACCTCGATCCCGCACCGCTGCTCGCGCAGTACGACGCCGACCACGGCGGACGTCCGGCGCCGACCCCGGCCGCGCCGCTCTTCGAGGCGGAACGTATCCGCCCCGAGCGGCGCGGGCCGAACTGGACCGCGGCGATGGTCGCCGCGATCGTCGCCGTGGTCGGCTTCGTCGGTTTCACCGTGGTCAAGGGCGGCGACGACGGCAGCAACGCCAAGGACGAGGTCGCCCAGGGCGCCACCCCGTCCGCCGGCGCGACCACCGCCTCTCCGAAGCCCACCGGGTCCAAGCCCGCCGACGAGAAGCCCGAGCCCTCCGACAGCGCCATCGCCGCCGCGCCCCAGGACAAGGTCACCGTCCAGGTCAGCGCCGTCGACGGACGCAGCTGGATCTCGGCCAAGGACCACAACGGCCGCATGCTCTTCGACGGACTCCTCAAGAAGGGCGACTCCAAGACCTTCCAGGACAGCTCGAAGATCAACCTGATTCTCGGCGACGCCGGAGCGATCCAGCTCTACGTCAACGGCAAGAAGATCGAGGACGACTTCCGGCCGGGCGCCGTGGAGCGTCTGACCTACACGAAGGGCGACCCCGAGGTCGGCTGACCGGCCCGTCGGGGGCGTGACATCACGGGGTTGGCCGGGTTCGGCCAACCCCGTCGACGTGGGCTGTCGGTCGGACGAAGTAGTCTTGAGCCCATGCCTGAACGCCGTACCGTCGCACTCGTCACTCTCGGCTGCGCCCGTAACGAGGTGGACTCGGAGGAGCTCGCAGGCCGCTTGGAGGCGGACGGCTGGCAGCTCGTCGAGGACGCCGGGGACGCCGATGTCGCCGTGGTCAACACCTGTGGCTTCGTGGACGCCGCGAAGAAGGACTCCGTGGACGCCCTCCTGGAGGCCAACGACCTCAAGGGACATGGGAGAACGCAGGCCGTCGTGGCGGTGGGCTGCATGGCCGAGCGGTACGGCAAGGAGCTGGCCGAGGCCCTGCCCGAGGCCGACGGCGTGCTCGGCTTCGACGACTACGCGGACATCTCCGACCGGCTCCAGACCATCCTGAGCGGCGGCGTCCACGCCGCCCACACCCCCCGCGACCGCCGCAAGCTGCTGCCGATCAGCCCCGTCGAGCGGCAGGAGTTCGCCACCGAGGTCGCCCTGCCCGGGCACGGCGCCCCCACGGACCTCCCCGAGGGCCTCGCCCCCGAGTCCGGCCCGCGCGCCCCCCTGCGGCGCCGCCTGGACGGCTCACCGGTCGCCTCGGTCAAGCTCGCCTCCGGCTGCGACCGGCGCTGCTCCTTCTGCGCCATCCCGTCCTTCCGCGGCTCGTTCATCTCCCGCCGCCCCAGCGACGTCCTGAACGAGACCCGCTGGCTGGCCGAGCAGGGCGTCAAGGAGATCATGCTGGTCTCCGAGAACAACACCTCGTACGGCAAGGACCTCGGCGACATCCGCCTCCTGGAGTCCCTGCTGCCCGAGCTGGCCGAGGTCGACGGCATCGAGCGGGTGCGCGTCAGCTACCTCCAGCCCGCGGAGATGCGCCCCGGCCTGATCGACGTGCTGACCTCCACGCCCAAGATCGCCCCCTACTTCGACCTGTCCTTCCAGCACTCCGCCCCGGACGTGCTGCGCGCGATGCGCCGCTTCGGCGACACCGACCGCTTCCTGGAACTGCTCGACACCATCCGCACCAAGGCCCCGCAGGCCGGCGTGCGCTCCAACTTCATCGTCGGCTTCCCCGGCGAGAGCGAGGCCGACCTCGCCGAACTGGAGCGCTTCCTGACCCACGCGCGCCTGGACGCCATCGGTGTCTTCGGCTACTCCGACGAGGACGGCACGGAGGCCGCCGGCTACGACGGCAAGCTCGACACGGACGTCGTCGCCGAGCGGCTGGCCAAGGTCTCCCGGCTCGCCGAGGAACTCGTCTCGCAGCGCGCCGAGGAGCGCCTGGGCGAGACCGTGCACGTCCTGGTCGAGTCGGTCGACGACGAGGAGGGCGTGTACGGCCGCGCGACGCACCAGGCGCCGGAGACCGACGGCCAGGTTCTGCTCACGAGCGGCGAGGGCCTGCGCGTCGGTCGTATCGTCGAGGCCAAGGTGGTCGGTACGGAAGGTGTCGACCTGGTGGCCGAGCCGCTCGCGGGCTCGCTCACCCTTGGCGAGGAGGCGGCCAGATGACGGGAGTCCCGGCGTCCGCCGCAGGCGGTTCCTCCGGTGCGCACGGGGCCTCGGGCTCCGCCGCGGCCGGCGGCTCCGCCCCGGCGCCCGGTGCGGCTCCCGGTCCCGAGGACGGCACGAGGTCGGCGCGCGGCGGCAAGATCGCCGCCGCGGCGGTCGACCAGGCGAGCTTGTGGAACATCGCCAACCTGCTGACCATGCTCCGGCTGCTCCTCGTCCCCGGCTTCGTCGCGCTGATGCTGGCGAACGGGGGGTACGACCCCGCGTGGCGTTCGTTCGCCTGGGCGGCCTTCGCCGTCGCCATGATCACCGATCTGTTCGACGGCCATCTGGCGCGCACCTATAACCTGGTCACCGACTTCGGGAAGATCGCCGACCCCATAGCCGACAAGGCGATCATGGGAGCCGCGCTGATCTGTCTCTCCGCGCTGGGCGATCTGCCCTGGTGGGTCACCGCGGTGATCCTCGGCCGGGAACTCGGGATCACCCTGCTGCGTTTCCTCGTCATCCGGTACGGCGTGATCCCCGCGAGCCGCGGCGGCAAGCTGAAGACGCTCACCCAGGGCGTGGCCGTCGGGATGTACGTGCTGGCCCTGACAGGCTGGTTGGCCACCCTGCGGTTCTGGGTGATGGCCGCCGCCGTCGTGCTGACCGTGGTCACCGGACTCGACTATGTGAGACAGGCCATTGTGCTGCGCCGGCAGGGAATCGCCGAACGGCAGGCGGCGTTGGAGGAGAACGCAGGGTGAACCGCACGGCCACCGACGTGGTGCGACTACTGACGGTGAAGGGCGAGACGCTCGCCGTCGCCGAGTCGCTCACGGGTGGGCTGGTCGCCGCGGAGATCACCTCGGTGCCCGGGGCGTCCAAGGTGTTCCGTGGTTCGGTCACCGCCTACGCCACGGACCTCAAGCACGGGGTGCTGGGTGTGGACGCCACCCTGCTGGCTCAACGCGGAGCCGTGGATCCGCAGGTCGCGGCCGAGATGGCGTCCGGAGTGCGCAAGGCGCTCGGTGCCGACTGGGGCATCGCGACGACCGGAGTGGCCGGGCCGGACCCGCAGGACGGACAGCCCGTGGGCACCGTGTTCGTGGCCGTCGACGGCCCCTCCGGGACGACCGTGGGTTCTGCCGGTGGCGGAAAAGTGGAGGCGCTGCGGTTGAACGGCGACCGCGCGGAAATCCGTATGGAGAGTGTACGGAGCGTGCTCGCGCTGCTTCTGAGGGAGCTGGCGGGCGAACAGATCGGGAATGAGCGGGCACAGGATACGGAACGGAACGGGGGGTTTTGATGTTTGCAGCCCTGAGTGAACACGACATCGCTCCCCGCACGGCCGCGGCGCGAGGCGGTACGGTGGGGCGAGAAGGATGCGGCTACGCGGTCCGAGGAGGGAGCCACCGATGATTCTGCTCCGTCGCCTGCTGGGTGACGTGCTGCGTCGGCAGCGCCAACGCCAGGGCCGTACTCTGCGCGAAGTCTCCTCGTCCGCCCGAGTCTCACTCGGCTATCTCTCCGAGGTGGAGCGGGGGCAGAAGGAGGCTTCCTCCGAACTGCTCTCCGCCATCTGCGACGCGCTGGACGTACGGATGTCCGAGCTCATGCGGGAAGTGAGCGACGAGCTCGCACTCGCCGAGCTGGCCCAGTCCGCCGCGGCCTCCGAGACCGTGCCCGCGCCGGTTCGTCCGATGCTGGGTTCCGTCTCGGTGACCGGTGTGCCACCGGAACGGGTGACCATCAAGGCGCCCGCGGAAGCGGTGGACGTGGTCGCGGCGTGATCCGCGCGCGCGTGACCGTGTGACGTGACACGTACGAGGCCCCGGCCGGGGCGCCTCCGGGAGAACCGGAAGCGCGCGGCCGGGGCCTTCGTGCTGCCCGCTGCCGTGCGCCGCCGTGTCGCTCTGCGCCCATTTGCCGGTATCCGGTGGGCCGGTCATGGTGGAGGGACCTGACCGGGCGAATCAACGGAGGCCGTGGATGTACGTCGTGAAGAGCTCCCTGTCCGACGCGGACCTGAAGACCGTGACCGAGGCGCTCCAGGGAGCACTGGTCGACCTCGTGGACCTGGCGCTGGTCGCGAAACAGGTCCACTGGAACGTCGTCGGCCCCCGCTTCCGGTCCGTCCACCTCCAGCTCGACGAGGTCGTCGCCTCCGCGCGCACCCACTCCGACACGGTGGCCGAACGGGCCTCGGCTCTCGGCGTCCCGCCCGACGGGCGCGCCGCGACCGTGGCCTCCGGCAGCGGCATCGGGACGACACCCTCGGGCTGGATCAAGGACACGGACGCGGTGGGCAGGCTCGTGGACGCCCTCGGCTCGGTGATCACCCGGATGCGGGAGCGGGTGCGGGCGACCGAGGAGCCGGACCCGGTGACCCAGGACCTGCTCATCGGCATCACGGCGGACTTCGAGAAGCACCACTGGATGTTCCAGGCCGAGAACGCGTGATCGTGCCGGGAGGCGCCGTGGCGCCGGCCCGTGCCGGGGCCCGGGCGACGGTGCGTTCGTGTGCCCCTGGTGCGCCCTCCCTCGCGGCGAGGGCCGCGTTCTAGCGTCCCGGTGGGAGGTGGCGGGCATGGTGCGGCGGGCGGTGCGCTGGGGGGCCGCTGTGGGGTTCGGGGCGGTGTGGTGGTGGGCCGCGCTGCGGCTCGCCCTGGGGGACGGCGCGGGGCTCGT
This sequence comes from Streptomyces sp. NPDC026672, assembly GCF_040638185.1. Lineage (NCBI taxonomy): Bacteria > Bacillati > Actinomycetota > Actinomycetes > Kitasatosporales > Streptomycetaceae > Streptomyces > Streptomyces sp. NPDC026672. The sequence goes on along the minus strand of NZ_JBEZXS010000021.1, from coordinate 135,307 downwards.
GGAGGGCACCGTGGTGGCGGGCGGCTGGGCGGTGAGCCTGCTGCCGGTGCACTGCGCGGCGAAGGGGGAGGCGGCCGGCGCGGTCGGCGTGGAGCGCTGGCGGGCGGCCTGGCGGGCCGGACGCGTCAACGACGCGGCGCGGAGACCTCGTTCGAGTGCATCCGATGCCTCGTGACCGGCAGGGGAGCCGGCGGGGCGTAGGGCCTTGCACCAGTGAGGCGTGCGGCTGAGTGTGGGCGGGGTGTGCGGCTGGGCGTGAGCGGGGTGCAGGGGTTGGTGTCAGCGGGGGGTACGGCCGCGGCGGGTCGGTGGGGAGCCGGGGGCCGGTGCGGGGCCGTGCTGGCAGGCCGGGCACCAGTAGGTGGGGCGCTCGCGGGAGCCGTCGCCCTGGTCGGCCGCGCGGATCGAGGTGCCGCAGCGCAGACAGGGGCGGGGCGCGCGCCCGTACACGAACAGGTCCTGGCCGCGCCGGCCCGTGGTGGTGCGGACGGGACGGTCGCGGTTGGCGTCCAGGAGACGCTTCGCGAGGGCGGGCAGCTTCGCGGCGCGCTCCGACGGCAGGGCGCCCACGGGCAGCCACGGGGTGACGCCGAGCAGGAAGCACAGCTCGCTCTTGTACACGTTGCCGATCCCGGCGAGGTTGCGCTGATCGAGCAGGGCCTCGCCGAGCGGGCGGTCCGGGTCCGCGAGCAGCCGGGCCAGGGCCGACTCGGGGTCCCAGTCCGGGCCCAGGAGGTCGGGGCCCAGATGACCCACGACGCGGGACTCGTCGGCGGTGCGCATCAGGTCGAGCACGGGGAGGCGGTAGCCGACAGCCGTGTGCTCGGTGTTGCCGAGGACCACCCGGATCTGGTGGGCGGGGCCGCCGGCGAAGGGCCGGCCGGTGTCGAACACCTTCCAGGCGCCGTCCATCCGCAGATGCGAGTGCAGGGTCAGGCCGCCCTCGATACGGGTGAGCAGGTGCTTTCCCCGCGGGGTGACGTCCAGGACGGTACGGCCGGTCAGGTCGACCGTCGCGTACCGGGGCACCCGCAGGTCGCTGACGGCCAGCGCCCGCCCGGCGAGCGCCCCGTGCAACCGCTGCGCGGCCTGCCAGACCGTGTCGCCTTCGGGCATGGGTCAAGGGTGACACGGGGAGGCCGGCCGGGGCGCCGGGGCCGCCGTGCGGGGCGTCATGCGCGCAGCCGCAGGCCGCGGGGGGTCGCGATGAAGCCCGCCTGCTCCAGCAGCGCACCGAGGGGGGACGTGAGGGCCGAGGCGCCGTTGACGCGTTCCACGGTGACCGTGCCGACGGAACCCGCGCGGGCGGCGGCGGCCAGGGCCTCGGCGGCCGGCCGGAGCCGGGGGTCGTCCGGTGCCGCGGTGTCCGGGGCGGACGGCCAGGCCAGCAGCGTCTTGCCGCCGCGCTCCATGTAGAGCGTCAGCTCGCCGTCGACCAGCACCACCAGCGAGCCCGCTTTGCGACCCGGCTTGTGCCCGGCACCGGTCGGGGGCTCGGGCCAGGGCAGCGCCGAGCCGAACGCGTTCGCCGGGTCGGCGGCGGCGAGCACGACCGCCCGGGCGTCGGCGGCGGACGTACGGTCGCGGGAGCCGCCCCGGGCGGGGCCGTACGCCCCCGAACCGTACGGGAAGCCCGCCCCGCCCGAGCCGCTTCGTGGGCCGCCCCGGCCGGGCGTGGCGAAGTCTCTCGGGGAGATGTAGTCCCCGGGGGCCAGCTGGTGGTCGAGGGGCCAGTCGAAGTCGGCGTCGAGGCCGTCGAAGGGAGCGGGCGGGAAGGCGCCGTCGGGCGAGCCGTCCGACCCGGCCCGTTCGTCCGGGCCCGCGCCGGGCAGGGCCTCGCCCCGGTCGCGCGCGTTGGACACCGCGCGCAGCCGGTCCACGGCGCCGTCCATCGCGAACTGGGCCGCGCCCAGCCCCTCCACCACATAACCGCGGCGGGCCCGACCGCTCTCCTCGAACGCGGACAGGACCCGGTACACCGCGGAGAAACCGCCCTCCACCCCCTCCGCCGCGACCGCTCCCCGGGTCACCACCCCGTGCCGGTCCAGGAGGACACGGGCCAGGGCGTGGGCGCGCACCGTCGGGTCCTGCTCGTGGCCCGGGAGCAGGGACCAGCGCCCGGCGACGGTCGGCGGACCCGTGCGCGACGCGGGGCGGGCGGCGGCGGTCAGGGAGCCGTAACGACCGCGCGGGACGGCGCGTTTGGCGCGGTGGGCCGTGGCGCCCGCGGTGCGGCCGGAGCCCAGCAGGGACCGCATCGGGGTGAGCGTGTCGTTGGTGAGCCGCCCCGACCAGGCCAGGTCCCATACGGCGTCGGCCAGTTGGAGATCGGTCGCGTCCGGGTGGGTGGTGGCACGGACCTGGTCGGCGATCTGCCGGAAGAACAGGCCGTAGCCGCCGGAGAGCGCGTCCAGGACGGACTGGTGCAGCGCCGTCGGCTCCAGCGGGTGGGGCGGCGGCAGGAGCAGCGGGGCCGCGTCCGCCAGGTACAGGGACACCCAGCCGTCCTTGCCGGGCAGCGCGCCCGCCCCGGCCCAGACGATCTCACCGGCCGAGGTCAGCTCGTCGAGCATCGACGGCGTGTAGTTCGCCACGCGCGACGGCAGGATCAGCTTCTCCAGGGCGGACGCGGGCACCGAGGCGCCCTGCAACTGCTCGACGGCGCGGACCAGTCCGTCGAGGCCGCGCAGCCCGTGCCCCTTGCCGATGTGCTGCCACTGCGGCAGGAACTGCGCCAGCGCGGCGGGCGGCACCGGCTCCAGCTCATGGCGCAGCGCGGCCAGGGAGCGTCGGCGCAGCCTGCGCAGCACGGCCGCGTCGCACCACTCCTGGCCGATGCCCGCCGGATGGAACTCCCCCTGCACGACACGGCCGTTCGCGGCGAGCCGCTGAAGCGCGCCCTCGGTGACCGCCACGCCGAGACCGAACCGGGCCGCCGCGGTCGCCGACGTGAACGGTCCGTGGGTGCGCGCGTGACGCGCGAGGAGGTCGCCGAGCGGGTCCTTCACCGGTTCGGTGAACGCCTCGGGCACACCGACCGGCAGGGCCGTGCCGAGCGCGTCGCGCAGCCGGCCCGCGTCCTCGATCGCCGCCCAGTGGTCGGCGCCCGCGATCCGCACCCTGATGGCGCGGCGGGCGGCGGCCAGCTCCCGCGCCCAGTGCGGTTCGGCGCCGCGCTCGGCGAGTTCGGCGTCCGTGAGCGGGCCGAGCAGCCGCAGCAGGTCGGCGACCCCCTCGGCGTCCTTGACCCGGCGGTCCTCCGTGCGCCACCGCAGCTCCCGCTCCAGCTCGGCCAGTACGTCCGCGTCCAGCAGCTCGCGCAGCTCCGCCCGGCCCAGCAGCTCGGCCAGCAGCCGCGAGTCCAGGGACAGCGCGGCGGCGCGGCGCTCGGCGAGCGGGGAGTCGCCCTCGTACAGGAACTGCGCGACGTACCCGAACAGCAGTGAGCGCGCGAAGGGGGACGGCTCGGGGGTGGTGACCTCGACCAGGCGGACCTTGCGGGACTCCAGGTCGCCCATCAGCTCGACGAGCCCGGGAACGTCGAAGACGTCCTGGAGGCATTCGCGGACCGCCTCCAGGACGATCGGGAACGAGCCGAACTCGCTCGCCACCTGGAGCAGTTGGGCAGCGCGCTGGCGCTGCTGCCACAGCGGGGTGCGCCGGCCGGGGCTGCGGCGCGGCAGCAGCAGCGCGCGGGCGGCGCACTCCCGGAAGCGGGAGGCGAACAGGGCCGAGCCGCCGACCTGGTCGGTGACGACCTGGTCGACCTCGCCCTTGTCGAAGGCGACGTCGGCCGCGCCCACCGGGGCCTGTTCGGAGTCGACCGCCGTGTGGAGGGGAGCGCCGGCCCGCACGGGCTCCTGGTCCAGCAGGTCCAGGCCCATCAGGTCGGCGTCCGGCAGCCGCAGCACGATGCCGTCGTCGGCGTGCATGACCTGCGCGTCCATGCCGTACCGCTCGGAGAGGCGGGCGCCGAGGGCGAGCGCCCAGGGGGCGTGCACCTGGGCGCCGAACGGGGAGTGCACGACCACCCGCCAGTCGCCCAGTTCGTCGCGGAAGCGCTCCACGACGATCGTCCGGTCGTCCGGTACGTGCCCGCACGCCTCCCGCTGCTCGTCCAGGTACGACAGGACGTTGTCCGCGGCCCACGCGTCCAGGCCGGCCGCGAGCAGGCGCAACCGGGCGTCGTCCTTGGGCAGGGAGCCGACCTCGCGCAGGAACGCGCCCACCGCGCGGCCCAGTTCGAGCGGGCGGCCCAGCTGGTCGCCCTTCCAGAACGGCAGCCGGCCCGGCACACCCGGCGCGGGCGAGACCAGGACGCGGTCGCGGGTGATGTCCTCGATGCGCCAGGAACTCGTGCCGAGCGTGAAGACGTCGCCCACGCGGGACTCGTAGACCATCTCCTCGTCCAGCTCGCCGACCCGGCCGCCGCCCTTCTTGGGGTCGGAACCGACGAGGAAGACCCCGAACAGCCCCCGGTCCGGGATCGTGCCGCCGGAGGTGACGGCGAGGCGCTGCGCACCTGGGCGGCCCGTGACCGTACCGGCGACGCGGTCCCACACCACGCGCGGGCGCAGCTCCGCGAACGCGTCCGACGGATAGCGGCCCGCGAGCATGTCCAGGACGGCCGTGAACGCCGACTCCGGGAGCGAGGCGAACGGCGCGGCCCTGCGCACGGTGGCCAGCAGGTCGTCGACCTGCCAGGTGTCCAGCGCCGTCATCGCCACCAGTTGCTGGGCCAGGACGTCCAGCGGGTTGGCGGGGACCCTCAGCGACTCGATCGCGCCGGAGCGCATCCGCTCGGTGACCACGGCGGCCTGCACCAGGTCGCCGCGGTACTTGGGGAAGACCACGCCGGTGGAGACCGCGCCGACCTGGTGCCCCGCGCGGCCCACGCGCTGGAGGCCGGAGGCGACGGAGGGCGGTGACTCGACCTGGACGACGAGGTCGACGGCGCCCATGTCGATGCCCAGTTCGAGGCTGGAGGTGGCGACCACGGCCGGGAGCCGGCCGGCCTTGAGGTCCTCCTCGACCAGGGCGCGCTGCTCCTTGGAGACCGAGCCGTGGTGCGCGCGGGCGATGACCGGCGGCGCCCCCTGCGCCGCGCCCGAGCCGCCCATCAGCTCGGCGGGGGAGTGGTGCTCCTCCAGGGGCTCACCGGTCGCCCGCTCGTACGCGATCTCGTTGAGCCTGTTGCACAGGCGCTCGGCGAGCCGGCGGGAGTTGGCGAACACGATCGTCGACCGGTGGGCCTGCACCAGGTCCGCGATCCGCTCCTCCACGTGCGGCCAGATGGACGGCCGCTCCACGCCCTCGGAGCCGTCGGCCACCGGGGAGCCGCCCAGCTCGCCGAGATCCTCCACGGGGACGACCACGGAGAGGTCGAACTCCTTGCCCGACGCGGGCTGGACGATCTCCACCTTGCGGCGCGGCGAGAGATAGCGGGCCACCTCGTCGACCGGCCGGACGGTCGCCGACAGGCCGATGCGCCGCGCCGGCCGGGGCAGCAGCTCGTCCAACCGCTCCAGGGACAGCGCCAGATGCGCGCCGCGCTTGGTGCCCGCCACCGCGTGCACCTCGTCCAGGATCACCGTCTCCACACCCGTCAGCGCGTCGCGCGTGGCCGACGTCAGCATCAGGAACAGGGACTCCGGAGTGGTGATCAGGATGTCCGGCGGGCGGGTGGACAGCGCGCGGCGCTCGGCGGCCGGGGTGTCGCCGGAGCGGATGCCGACCTTGACCTCGGGCTCGGGCAGGCCGAGGCGCACCGACTCGTGGCGGATGCCGGTCAGCGGGCTGCGCAGATTGCGCTCGACGTCGACCGCGAGGGCCTTCAGCGGCGACACGTACAGCACCCGGCAGCGCTTCCTCGGGTCGGCCGGGGGCGGGGCCGAGGCGAGCTGGTCCAGGGCGGCGAGGAAGGCGGCCAGCGTCTTGCCGGAGCCGGTCGGGGCCACCACCAGCACGTCCGAGCCCTCGCCGATGGCACGCCACGCGCCCGCCTGGGCCGCGGTGGGCGCGGAGAAGGCCCCCGTGAACCAGCCGCGGGTCGCGGGGGAGAAGCCGTCGAGGGCCGGGTGAGCGGAGCTGACCATGCGTCCATCCTGCACCCGCGCACTGACAACGCGGCTGACCTGGGCAGACGTCCTCGGCATCGCCGCGCTCGCCCGCCGGAGGGGACGCCGGGCGGCTGCCGGACGGGGAGGCCGGGCGGCGCGGACGTGACGGACAATGGCGGCATGGCGGGTGCACCCGAACGGGCACGGCACTGGCAGTACGAGGAACTGCCGGGCGTCGATCTGCTGCGCGCCCGCTACATCCGCAAGACGTTCGTCCGGCACACCCACGAGCACTTCGTGATCGCGGCCATCGCCGACGGCGTCGAGGTCTTCCACCACGGCGGCTCCGACGTCTCCGCGGCGGCCGGCGCGCTCGCGCTGGTCAATCCGGACACCCCGCACACGGGCCGGGCGGGCGTGCCCGAGGGCTGGCGGTACGGCGCGATCTACCCGTCGCCCGAGGTGGTGGGCGAGATCGCCGCCGAGACCACCGGCATCCGGGGCACCCCCGGCTTCGTCAGCCCCGTGCTCGACGACCCGTACGCCGTCGGCCTGGTCCACCAGGTGCTCCGCGCCGCCGACGAGGGCAACGCGCTCGCCGCCGACACCCTGCTGCGGGTCGCCGTGACCCGGCTGCTGCGTCTGAACGGCGGGCCCCTGCCCCGCCGCGAGGTGCGCTCCGCCGGGGCCCGGCTCGCCGTCCGCGCGCGTGCCGTGCTGGAGGAGCGGATGACCCGGCCGCCCACCCTGGAGCGCCTCGCCGCCGACCTGGGCACCAGCCCCTTCGCGCTGCTTCGGGCGTTCCGCGACGCCTACGGCATGCCGCCGCACGCCTGGCTGACCGACGCGCGCGTGCGCCGGGCGCGGCACCTGCTCGACTCCGGCACGACGCCCGCCGAGGCGGCCGTCACCGTGGGGTTCACGGACCAGCCGCACCTCAACCGCCACTTCGCCCGGATCGTCGGCGTACCGCCCGGTGCCTACCAGCGGGAGCGCAAGAACGTACAAGACCGGGGACGGCCGCCCCTCGTAGCGTCGTCGACGTGGCAGAACAGACAGCTCTCGCAGACATACGCGCGGACGGCGCCGGGAAGCCGGACGCCGCCGTCGTCCGGGACGCCCTCGGGGTCGGCGTCGCCGTAGGACTCTCCGGGTTCGCGTTCGGCGTGACCTCGGCCGGCAGCGGGCTCAGCCTGCTCCAGAGCTGTGCGCTCAGCCTCCTCGTGTTCACCGGTGCCTCCCAGTTCGCGCTGGTGGGAGCCCTCGCGGCGGGCGGCAACCCGCTCACGGCCGCCGCGGGCGCCTTCTTCCTCGGCGTGCGCAACGCGTTCTACGGGCTGCGCCTGTCACAGGTGCTGGCCCTCCCGCGCGTGGTGCGGCCGTTCGCCGCGCAGTGGGTGATCGACGAGACCACCGCGGTGTCCCTGGCCCAGCCGGACCGGCGCGGCTCCCGGCTCGGATTCGCCGTCACCGGGCTCAGCCTGTACGTCCTGTGGAACCTCACCACGTTCCTCGGTGCCCTGGGGGCCAAGGCGATCGGCGACACCGACGCGTGGGGCCTCGACGCGGCCGGGCCCGCAGTGTTCCTCGCGCTGCTCGCGCCCATGCTGAAGACCACCGTCGAGCGCGCGGTCGCGGGGCTGGCCGTGCTGCTCGGACTCGGCCTGCTGCCCGTGCTGCCCGCGGGAGTGCCCGTCCTGGTCGCCGCGCTCGCCGCCCCGGCCGCGCTCTACGTGGAGGGCCGGCGCGGGGCGGGACGGAACCGGACCGGTGCGACGCCCTCGTAGCGGCACACCGCCCCCGGCGCTCCCGGGCACCGTCCTCCCGCCCCGCGGCGGCGCACACCCCCGTGCACACCCCCTCCGCAACGACCCTCCAGAGGAAGCACGTTGAACACCTGGATCGCCATCGGCGCGACCGCCCTCGGCTGCTACGCCGTCAAGCTCGCCGGGCTGCTCGTGCCCGTGGGCATGCTGGAGCGGCCGCTCGTGAAGCGGCTCGCCGCGCTGCTGCCCGTCGCCCTCCTCGCCGCCCTCACCGCCCAGCAGACCTTCGCCGACGGACACGCCCTGGTCCTCGACGCCCGTGCCGCGGGAGTCGCCGCGGCCGCCGTCGCCCTCGCGCTGCGCGCACCGTTCCTGCTCGTCGTCGCGGCCGCCGTGGCCGTGACGGCGGGCGTGCGCGCCCTCGGCGGCTGACCCGCGCGGGGCGCCGCGGCTTCAGCCGACGGGGCGGCCGTACGCCCTGAGGGTGCGCAGCGCCTCGATCGTCACGACGGGCCGCGCCTCCAGGGCGGTGCCCGGTGCCCACTGGCGCCACCGGATCGGCCAGCCGCCGTCCGTCCGCTGTTCGGCCGCGAGGAAGTCCAGGGAACGCTCCATCTCGGTGTCGGTGAACCACGCCCGCGCGAGGGAGCTCGGCCGGCGTGCGAAGTCGTGCGGGAAGTGGTGCTCGCCCGGCGCGTAGCCGGGTGCGACCGGATACGCGTCCAGGTGGTCGGGCTCCAGCGCGGCGAGCCGCTGCTCGCGCACCATGCGGCCCAGGCGGTCGGCGGCGGCCTCCGCGCGTGGGCGGTCGGGTGCCGAGTCCAGGAAGGCGACGGCCGCCTCGACCTCGTAGGGGTGGGACTTCTGGAGGGACTCCACCGCGTGCCAGCAGAAGTCGGTGGCCCGGAACAGCCAGGCGTGCCAGACCTCGTTGGCGTGCAGCAGCCCCACCACCGGACCGGTCGACAGCAGGGAACTGGGCGGGTCGGCCACGACCGGGACGAACGGGGCAGCCGGATAACCCCGCTGGCTGGGATGGATCGCGGGCAGGGCGCCGTCCGCGGTGGACACCGACGTCAGATAGCGGCACACCCGCTCCACCCGCTGTCCGCCGCACCGCCCGACGGCGTCCAGGACGCGCAGCGCGCGTCCCGTGTGCAGCGGCTGGCTGACCGGGCCGCGCAGATCGGGCTCCAGGGCGTGACCGTAACCGCCGTCCTCGTTGCGGTACGCGTCGAGGGCCCTCTCCACCGGATCGGCGCCGCCGTTCAGGAAGGCGTGGGCGAAGAGGCGCTGTTCCAGCACGCGCGCGGTGAGCCAGACGAAGTGTTCGGCGCGGGACAACGGGGAGCGCGCCGAGGGCGCGGGAAAGAGGGGGGTAGCTCCTGAATCGGCCATGGCACAGACCGTAGGGCGGAAATCGCTCCCGGTGAGGGGTCCCGGGCCGGGCCCACTCGCAGGGACGGGATACTGGTTTCATGCGGTTGACGGTCTTCTGGCAGCGAATGGCGGACCATTTCGGTCCCGACTACGCAAATACGTTCGCGAGCGATCATGTGATGTCGGAGCTCGGCGGGCGCACGGTGAACGAGGCCCTGGACTCGGGCTGGGACGCCAAGGACGTGTGGCGCGTGGTCTGCGCGGTCATGGACGTGCCCCGGGAGAGGCACTGACCGGTAACGAAGATCGCACGGTGGCAGCGGGTTGTCGGTGGCGTGGGCGAGACTTGCACCGTGGCCCCCACTGACGACACCGGGCAGCTCGCCCAGGACACCACCCCGTTCGGTACGACGCCGCCCGCCGGGCCCCCGGCCGGGGGCCCCACAGGGACGGGCGCCCGCATGCCGCGCTGGCTGCCGCGCGCCATGGTGCTCGCCCTCGCGCTCGTCGCCGTGTTCCAGCTGAGCAGCTGGGCCTTCCACCAGCTGACCGGGCTGCTGATCAACGTCCTCATCGCGTTCTTCCTGGCGCTCGCGATAGAACCGGCGGTGAGCTGGATGGCCCGGCGCGGGCTGCGCCGCGGGTTCGCGACCTTCCTGGTCTTCCTGGGGCTGCTGGTCGTGGCCGCCGGTTTCGTCACCCTGCTCGGGTCGATGCTCGCCGGACAGATCATCAAGATGGTCGAGGACTTCCCCGAGTACCTGGACTCGGTGATCAACTGGGTCAACGAGACCTTCAACACCGAGCTGCGGCGGGTCGACGTCCAGGAGGGCCTGCTCCACTCCGACTGGCTGCGGCGGTACGCGCAGACCAGCGCCGCCGGAGTGCTGGACGTGTCCGCGCAGGTGCTCGGCGGGCTGTTCCAACTGCTGACGATCACGCTGTTCTCGTTCTACTTCGCCGCCGACGGGCCCCGGCTGCGCCGTGCCATCTGCTCCGTCCTGCCGCCCGCCCGGCAGGCGGAGGTGCTGCGCGCGTGGGAACTCGCCGTGGACAAGACCGGTGGCTACATCTATTCACGCGGTCTGATGGCGCTCGTCTCCGGCGTCGCGCACTACATCCTGCTTCAGACGCTGGGCGTGCCCTACGCGCCGGTGCTCGGTGTGTGGGTGGGGCTGGTCTCGCAGTTCATCCCCACCATCGGCACGTATCTCGCGGGCGCGCTGCCCATGCTGATCGCGTTCACGGTCGACCCCTGGTACGCGGTGTGGGTGCTGGTGTTCGTCGTGGTCTACCAGCAGTTCGAGAACTACGTGCTCCAGCCCAAGCTGACGTCGAGGACCGTCGACATCCATCCCGCGGTCGCCTTCGGTTCGGTCATCGCGGGCACGGCGCTGCTCGGCGCGGTCGGCGCGCTGATCGCGATTCCGGCGGTCGCCACGCTCCAGGCGTTCCTGGGCGCGTACGTGAAGCGGTACGACGTCACGGACGACCCGCGTGTCCAGGGCCACCGCAGCCGCGGCCCCGCCGAGCCCGGCCTCCGCACCCGCCTGCGCGGCCTCTGGGAACAGCGCCGCCCGGAGCCGGCGGAGTCCGCCTCCGAGACATCGCGGACCCACCCCTCCTCCTGAGCGACACGGCCCGGCCGCGCCACCCCGACCCCTCCCGCGCCACCCCCGACCCCTCCCGGTCCTCCTCCGTGCGGTGCGCCGGAGGCGTGTGTGGTGCTTGACATGAAAATCGAACATCCATTCTTATGGAGGCTCGGGCAAGGCCATCGGCGGGGATTTCGACACGGTTTGGGTGGATCAGTCCGTAGGTTGTCCACAGGCCGAGCCGGCGTCGAGGCGCATTGTCAGTGGCAGGCGTTAGCGTCTTTGACGTGAAGCGATCGACTCAAGCAAACCGGGTGGAACCCATGGCAGGAACCGACCGCGAGAAGGCGCTCGACGCCGCGCTCGCACAGATTGAACGGCAATTCGGCAAGGGCGCGGTCATGCGCATGGGCGAGCGGTCGAGGGAGCCCATCGAGGTCATCTCGACCGGTTCGACCGCCCTCGACGTGGCGCTCGGCGTCGGCGGCCTCCCGCGCGGCCGTGTCGTGGAGATCTACGGCCCGGAGTCCTCCGGCAAGACGACCCTGACCCTGCACGCGGTGGCGAACGCGCAGAAGGCCGGCGGCCAGGTCGCCTTCGTGGACGCCGAGCACGCCCTCGACCCCGAGTACGCGCGCAAGCTGGGCGTCGACATCGACAACCTGATCCTGTCCCAGCCGGACAACGGCGAACAGGCGCTGGAGATCGTGGACATGCTCGTCCGCTCCGGCGCGCTCGACCTCATCGTCATCGACTCCGTCGCCGCGCTCGTGCCGCGCGCGGAGATCGAGGGCGAGATGGGCGACAGCCACGTGGGTCTCCAGGCCCGTCTGATGAGCCAGGCGCTGCGGAAGATCACCAGCGCGCTCAACCAGTCGAAGACCACCGCCATCTTCATCAACCAGCTCCGCGAGAAGATCGGCGTGATGTTCGGCTCCCCGGAGACCACGACCGGTGGCCGCGCGCTCAAGTTCTACGCCTCGGTGCGCATCGACATCCGCCGCATCGAGACCCTCAAGGACGGCACCGAGGCGGTCGGCAACCGCACCCGCTGCAAGGTCGTCAAGAACAAGGTCGCGCCGCCCTTCAAGCAGGCCGAGTTCGACATCCTCTACGGCCAGGGCATCAGCCGCGAGGGCGGTCTGATCGACATGGGCGTGGAGCACGGCTTCGTCCGCAAGGCCGGCGCCTGGTACACGTACGAGGGCGACCAGCTCGGCCAGGGCAAGGAGAACGCGCGCAACTTCCTCAAGGACAACCCCGACCTGGCCAACGAGATCGAGAAGAAGATCAAGGAGAAGCTGGGCGTGGGCGTGCGGCCGGAGGAGCCCACCACCGAGCCGGGCACGGACGCGCCGGGTGCGGCGGCGGGTGCCGTCACCACGGACGACGCGAAGACCGCGCCGGCACCCGCGGCCAAGGCCACCAAGCCCAAGGCCGCCGCGGCCAAGAGCTGACCCGTGACACGACGAACCGACTGGGCCGAGTACGCGCACCTCGACGCGCCGTGGGAGCGGCGCGGCGCGGACGGCGCCGACCCTGCCCGGACGGGTGACGGCACGGGGGGCCACGGCCCGGACGGTGACGGGCCGTTCGACGGGGGACCGTACGGGGGCGGACGGCGGGGGCGGGCGCACGCTTCCCACGCGGGCGCCGAAGCGGACGCGGGCGCCATGGGGGACGCACCGGACGCCTTCGGTGGTGCGGGTCCGGACGACCCGTACGGCGAGGGCCCGCGCGGCGGATCGCGTCGCGGGGCGCGGGGGCGCCGACGGCGTGGTTTCGGCGAGGCGCCCCGTGAAGACGGAGGTTCCTTCGACTCGTCGAGGGCCGAGAAGGAGGAGCCCCCGGACCCGGCTGAGCGGGCGCGGGCGATCTGTCTGCGCCTGCTCACCGGGACCCCGCGCACGCGCAAGCAGCTCGCGGACGCCCTGCGCAAGCGGGAGATCCCGGACGACGTGGCGGAGGAGGTGCTGTCGCGGTTCGAGGAGGTCGGACTGATCGACGACAGCGCGTTCGCCGGGGCCTGGGTGGAGTCCCGGCACCACGGCCGGGGGCTGGCCCGGCGCGCGCTCGCCCAGGAGCTGCGCACCAAGGGGGTCGACAAGTCCCTCATCGACGAGGCCGTCGGCCGCCTCGACTCCGAGCAGGAGGAGGAGACGGCCCGCGAGTTGGTGGAGCGCAAGCTGCGCTCCACCCGTGGTCTCGACCGCGACAAGCGGATGCGCCGCCTGGCCGGGATGCTCGCCCGCAAGGGCTATCCCGAGGGCATGGCCCTGCGGGTCGTACGCCAGGCACTGGAGGCGGAGGGCGAGGACACCGAGTTCCTCGACGACGAAGGGTGACAGGGGCGACAGGAGTGTCAGGGAGACAGAGGTGACCAGGGGTGTGGCGGAAGCCGGTCAGGGGGTCACGGGAAGTCCCGCCGCCTTCCATGCCTGGAAGCCGCCGATCAGATCCGTGGCGCGGCGCAGGCCCAGCTGATGGAGGGAGGCCGCGGCCAGGCTGGAGGCGTAGCCCTCGTTGCAGATGACGACGACGCGCAGATCGTGGCCGGTGGCCTCGGGAGCGCGGTGGCTGCCCTGGGGGTCCAGGCGCCACTCCAGTTCGTTGCGCTCCACGACGAGCGCGCCGGGTATCAGCCCGTCGCGCTCACGCAGGGCGGCGTACCGGATGTCGACCAGCAGGGCCTCCCCGGCGCCGGCCGCGTCGTACGCCTCCTGTGGCTCGACGCGCCGCAGGCCCCGGCGCACCCGTTCCAGCAACTCGTCGATGCCGACCGGGGTTTCGTCCGTGTCGCTCACTGCCAGTCCTCCGGGCGCTCGACCTGCTCCAGGCGCAGCACCGGGCCGGTCCGGCTGTAGCGGCGGATCTGGGGCAGGGGCGGGTAGTAGGCGTGGACGGAGACCGCGTGCACGTCGGCGGACTCGTTGAGCACCTCGTGCACATGGTGCCTGCCGAAGGAGCGGCCCTTGCCGGCGGTCAGCAGCCGCTCGCGGTCCACGTCCTCGCTGAGTTCCAGGGTCTTCCAGCCGTCGGTGGGCAGCCGGGCGGCGAGCGAGTTCTCCCGCAGCTCGCCGGCCGCCGTGAGGAAGGCACCGACCGAGTCGGCGTGGTCGTGCCAGCCGGTGCCGGTGCCGGGCGGCCAGCCGATCAGCCACGCCTCGCTGCCGCCGGGACCGTCGAGCCGTACCCAGGTACGGCCCTCGGGGTCGAGCGGGAGCGAGGCGATCAGCTCGGCGTCGGCCGCCGTGCGCCGTACGAAGTCGAGCAGGTCAGCCTGGGTCGGCGCGATCCCGGCGGGCGCCGGGGCCCGGTCCGGGGCGGACACGGAGGAGGGAGCGGAAGAGACAGACGGGGAGGGGGAAACAGACACGTGCACCGTCCTGATGAAGCGTTCGCGAGAAGCGCGCGGCCTCGGGAGGCGGCGCGTTCGGGGTGAAGGGAAGGGCGAATTCAGCAGGAGCGGCGACACACGCAACCCGCATAGCGGACCAGGTCCATATGGACCCTCCGCCACAGGTGCACACAGGTGTCGATCACGATGCGGAGTACACCATGTCGCTGCACACCGGTCAACCGACAGTCACCATGTGGACCAGAGCGCGACCAGTGCGGCGCTCAACGCGGGTGGTCGGGGCCCTCAGCGGGTGCCCGAACTCGCCCCCGCCCCCGCCTCGGCCCCGGCTTCCGCCCCGGCCCCGGTCCTCGCCGCGCCGCCGAGCACGGCCTCGGCCGCCGCGTACAGATCGGCCGGGCGCACCCCGTTCAGCGCGGTGACCAGATGGCCGTCGGGGCGTACGAGCAGCACGGTGTGCGCGGGCGCTCCCGGGTAGCCCTCGGCGACCAGCAGCTCGGCCGGATGCGGCAGCGCGGTCACCGCGGCGGCGAGCCGGGGCATGACCCCGGCGGTCACCCAGTGCTTGCGGTCCCACACCCCGGTGCCCGGCGCGATCAGCACGACCAGCAGCCGGTCCCGGCCGAAACGGTCCCGCAGCCGTACGAACGAGCCGTCCTCCGCGGTGATCCGTACATCGGTGACCTGCGCGCCGGGCGCGGTGTCGACCGCGATCTCCCCTTCGAGGTGCCCGGGCGCGAGCGGTGAGTCGGCGTACGTCCCCGGGGCGCCCAGCGCGCCGCGGCCCAGGTGGCCGTCGCCGAGCAGGGTGTCGTGGCCGCGGGCCGTGCCCGGGACGACCGCGCGCAGGCCACCGCCGCCGCGCAGTATCGGCAGCGCCTGGTCGGCGGCGCGCAGCCGGGCGGCGACGACCGCGCGCCGCTCCGTCTGATAGCTGTCGAGCAGCGCCTCGTGCGGGCCGTGGTGCCAGGCCGTCGCCAGCTTCCAGGCGAGGTTGTCGGCGTCGCGCAGCCCCTCGTCGAGACCGTGGGTGCCGAGTGTGCCCAGCAGATGGGCCGCGTCCCCGGCGAGTAGGACCCGGCCGACGCGCCAGCGGCGGGCCAGCCGGTGGTGCACGGTGTGCACGCCGGTGTCGAGGAGTTCGTACGGCGGTGTGGTGCCGCCCGTCCAGCCCGCGAGGGTCTCGCGGACCCGGGCCACCAGCAGCTCGGGCGTGACCAGGTCCTTGCCCGGCGGCAGCAGCCAGTCCAGCCGCCACACGTCGTCCGGGAGGGGACGGGCGGTCACCTCGCCGGCCGCGGGGCCGGACATCCGCCAGGGTGGCGACCGGTGCAGCAACGCCTGGTCGGGCCAGGGGAGTTCGGTGCGCAGCGCGGCCACGGCGTGCCGTTCCACGGCCGTGCGGCCCGGGAAGCGGATGTCGAGGAGCTTGCGCACGGTGGACCGGGGGCCGTCGCAGCCGATCAGGTAACTGCCGCGCCACCAGGTGCCCCTGGGGCCGCGGGTGTGGGCCGTGACGCCAGAACGTTCCTGTTCGAGCGAGTCGAGCCGGCTCTCCACGACGACCCTGGCCAGGGGTTCCCGGGCGAGCGCGGCCCGCAGGACGGCGGCGAGCGTGTGCTGGGCGATGTGCAGCGGGCCGGGGTCGGTCTCGTCGAAGACGACCTCGCGCATCACCTGCCTGCGCCGCATGGACCGCCACCCGGTCCAGCGCAGGCCGAGGTCGGAGAGCGGGAAGCCGCCGAGCCGCTCCAACAGGGCGGCGGTGTCCTCGCGCAGGACGACGGTGCGGGCGGCGCGGGCTTCGTCCTTGCCGGGGCCCTCGTCGAGGACGACGGACGGCACCTGCTGACGGGCCAGCGCGAGGGCGAGCGTGAGACCCACGGGTCCCGCTCCGACGATGATCACCGGGTCCACGGTTCGGCGCCCCCTGCTCGCAGCGGCGTCCTGACGGACGTAGGTGAACACGAAGGTGGAGCAGGGTGCACGATCACAGAACGTATGCAACCCATTGGCGGTGTTTGCGTCAAGCGACGAGGACGACGACGATCATGATACCGGCCCAGGGGCGGAACCGAATCCCCTGACCGGACGTCACCGGGAGCCCGCGCGGCGCGCGTTCACCAGGGGTTGTGCGCCGGTTTACGCCGTTGGGCCGACCGGCGTACGACGTCGGCCGGGTTCGCGACGTCGGCCGGGCCCGGGGTGGCACGGCGGTCCTGCGACGAGGGGTGGGGCCGTGGCACGCCGGCCACTGC
Source organism: Streptomyces sp. NPDC026672 (assembly GCF_040638185.1). NCBI lineage: Bacteria > Bacillati > Actinomycetota > Actinomycetes > Kitasatosporales > Streptomycetaceae > Streptomyces > Streptomyces sp. NPDC026672. The sequence goes on along the minus strand of NZ_JBEZXS010000021.1, from coordinate 118,891 downwards.
CCCACCCCTCGTCACTCCGTCACCCGGTGACCAGGTCACCTCGGCACCCGGTCACCGTCGCGCCACGTCGTCGGCTCAGTGGCCGTGCACCTGTTCGTCGTGGTCGCCGGGTGCGGCCAGTTCGGCCACCGCGTCGGCGCCGACCACCGCACCGGTGGACTTCTTGCGCCGCCGCAGCCGGCCCTCCAGCCAGCCGGCGAAGGAGGTGAGCGAGAAGTTGATCACGATGAAGATGAGCGCCACGACCGTGAAGGAGGCGATGGTGTTGGCGCCGTAGTAGCTGCTCATGGTGTTGGCCGAGGCCAGCAGTTCGGGGAAGGTGAGGACCGCGCCGCCGAGGGCGGTGTCCTTCACGATCACCACGAGCTGACTGACGATCGCCGGGAGCATCACGGTGACGGCCTGCGGCAGCAGGATGAGCCGCATCACCTGGTTCTTGCGCAGACCGATCGCCATGGCCGCCTCGGACTGTCCCTTGGGCAGGGCCAGGATGCCCGCGCGGACGACCTCCGCCAGGACCGAGGCGTTGTACAGCACCAGACCGGTGACGACCGCGAACAGCGGACGGTCGTCCGCACTCACGTCGGTGTACTGGGCGTACAGCGCGTTGCCGAAGATCATCAGGACGAGTACCGGGATGGCGCGGAAGAACTCGACCAGGACCGAGGCCGGCACCCGGATCCACGCGTGGTCCGAGAGGCGGGCGATGCCGAGCACCGCGCCCAGCGGCAGCGCGATGACCATGGCCAGCGCCGCGGCCTTCAGGGTGTTCTGGAGACCGGGCCAGATGTACGTCGTCCACGCCTCGGTGTGGACGAAGGGACTCCACTTCGCCCAGGCCAGCTGGTCCTTGTCGGCGAGGGTGCTGATCACCCACCACAGGACGGCGGCCGCGACGACCACGAAGACCGCCGTGTACAGGACGTTGCGCCGCTTGGCCCGCGCGCCCTGGGCGTCGTACAGGACCGAACTCATCGCTTCACCGCCACCTTCTTGCCGACCCAGCCGAGGATGAGACCGGTCGGCAGCGTCAGGCAGCAGAAGCCGAACGCGATGACCCCGGAGATCAGCAGCAGCTGCGCCTCGTTCTCGACCATCTCCTTCATCACGTACGCCGCCTCCGCCACGCCGATCGCCGCCGCCACCGTCGTGTTCTTGGTGAGCGCGATCAGCACGTTCGTCAGGGGGCCGACGGCCGCGCGGAACGCCTGTGGCAGGACCACCAGGCGCAGCACCTGCGTGAAGCTCAGACCGATGGCCCGGGCCGCCTCGGCCTGTCCGACCGGCACCGTGTTGATGCCGGACCGCAGCGCCTCGCACACGAAGGCCGAGGTGTAGACGATCAGACCGAGCACGGCCAGCCGGAAGTTGATCGCCTTGAATTCGTCCGCGCCGAGGGTGATGTTCAGGGTCTGGAAGAGGCCGAGCGAGGCGAACAGGATGATCACCGTGAGCGGGATGTTGCGCACGATGTTCACGTAGGCGGTGCCGAAGCCGCGCATCAGCGGCACGGGGCTGACCCGCATGGCGGCCAGCATAGTGCCCCAGATCAGGGAGCCCACGGCCGACAGCAGCGTCAGCTGCACCGTCGTCCAGAAGGCGCCCAGCACGTCGTAGTCTTGAAGAAAGTCGAACACGATCTCCCGCGCTTCCGCGTGTAGGGACCCGCCGGTGCGCCGCCCCGGTCAGCGGCGCACCGGCAGGTACTGCCTCAGCTCTTGATGTCGCCGATCTTCGGCGCGGGCTCGTTCTGGTAGTTGGCCGGACCGAAGTTCTTGTCCACGGCCTTCTGCCAGGAGCCGTCGGAGACCATCGACTCCAGCGCGGTGTTGATCTTGGCCTTGAGGTCGCTGCCCTTCTTGACGCCGATGCCGTAGTTCTCGTTGGTCATCTTGAAGCCGCCGAGCTTGAACTTGCCCTTGAACTGCGACTGGGCGGCGTACCCGGCGAGGATCGAGTCGTCCGTGGTCAGGGCGTCGATGGCCTTGTTCTGGAGACCCGTCAGACAGGCCGAGTAGGTCGGGTACTCCTGGAGCTGGGCCTTGGGAGCCAGCTTGTCCTTGACGTTCTGCGCCGAGGTCGAGCCGGTCACCGAGCACAGCCGCTTGCTGTTGAGGTCGGCAGGCGCCTTGATGGAGTTGTCGTCGGCGCGGATCAGCACGTCCTGGTGGGCCAGCAGGTACGGGCCGGCGAAGTCGACCTTCTGCTGACGCTCCGGGGTGATCGAGTAGGAGGCGACGATGAAGTCGACGTCACCGCGCTGGAGCATGGTCTCGCGGTCGGCGCTCTTCGACTCCTTCCACTCGATCTGGTCGGCCTTGTAACCCAGCTTCTGCGCGATGTAGGTGGCCACGTCGATGTCGAAGCCCGAGTAGCCCTGCGGGGTCTTCTGGCCGATGCCGGGCTGGTCGAACTTGATGCCGACGGTGATCTTCTTGCCGCCGCCCGAGGAACCGCCGCTTCCCGAGTCCTTGTCCCCGCCACACGCCGTGGCGGTCAGGGTCAGGGCGAGGAGGGTGGCCGAGGCGGCGGTGACCTTGCGGAGCTTCATGGTGAACTTCCTTCGTCTGATGAGGAGAAGCCGGTTGGCGCGGGTCGGCCGGAGTGCGGTCGGCGCGCGCTCAGTGGTGCAGGATCTTCGACAGGAAGTCCTTGGCCCGGTCGCTGCGCGGATTGCTGAAGAACTGGTCCGGCACGGCCTGTTCGACGATGCGGCCGTCCGCCATGAACACCACGCGGTTCGCGGCCGACCGTGCGAAGCCCATCTCGTGGGTGACGACGATCATCGTCATGCCGTCCCGGGCGAGCTGCTGCATGACCTCGAGCACCTCATTGATCATCTCGGGGTCGAGGGCCGAGGTCGGCTCGTCGAAGAGCATGACCTTCGGGTCCATCGCGAGGGCCCGCGCGATGGCGACCCGCTGCTGCTGGCCACCGGAGAGCTGCGCGGGGTACTTGTCGGCCTGGGTGCCCACACCGACCCTGTCGAGCAGGGCGCGGGCCTTCTCCTCGGCCTGCCTCTTGTCCGCCTTGCGGACCTTGACCTGCCCCAGCATCACGTTCTCGAGCACGGTCTTGTGCGCGAAGAGATTGAAGGACTGGAAGACCATCCCGACGTCGGCGCGCAGCCTGGCCAGTTCCTTGCCCTCTTCGGGCAGCGGCTTGCCGTCGATGGCGATGGTGCCGGAGTCGATGGTCTCCAGGCGGTTGATGGTGCGGCACAGGGTGGACTTGCCGGACCCCGAGGGTCCGATGACCACCACGACCTCACCGCGGGCGATCGTGAGATCGATGTCCTGGAGCACGTGCAACGCGCCGAAGTGCTTGTTGACGCTCTTCAGGACGACCAGATCGCCGGTCGCGGCCATGTCTTCCTTGGCCACCGATACTTCGGTCATCGCTCTCAGGCTCCGTCCTCCTCGGTTTCGGAGGACAGTAGTAACCCTATGCGACCAGCGTCATTACATCTGAGGGGAATCTGAGCATCACGATCCGATAGCAATCGGACACATGTCGTAGCAGAGCGGCACCGCTGAGTATCGGCCGCGTAACGGAAAGCACGGGCAACCGGAACTCTCTTGACGACGTCCTTGTTCATCGGCGTGACTGCCATGGTGCACACCCGCGTGGGCGCGATTTCTTCCGGATGATCTTCAACTCCGGATGATCTTCAACCCGGAGCGCAGGACCGCCGAACCGGAGGGGGCCGGAATGAGACTGCTGCTCGTCGAGGACGACAACCATGTCGCCGCCGCCCTCTCCGCGGTCCTCGCCCGGCACGGCTTCGACGTCACCCACGCCCGCAGCGGCGAGGAGGCCCTCCAGGCGCTGGTGCCCGAGAGCGCGGGCTTCGGCGTCGTCCTCCTCGACCTCGGACTGCCCGACCAGGACGGCTACGAGGTCTGCGGCAAGATCCGCAAACGCACCAGCACCCCGGTGATCATGGTGACCGCCCGTTCCGACGTCCGCTCCCGCATCCACGGCCTCAACCTCGGCGCCGACGACTACGTGGTGAAGCCGTACGACACCGGGGAACTGCTCGCCCGCATCCACGCCGTCAGCCGCCGCACCGTCCCCGAGGACACCGCGCCCGGCGGCGAGGGGGCGCTGCGGCTCGGCCCCGTCCACATCGAACTGCCCACCCGGCAGGTCAGCGTGGACGGTTCCGTCGTCCAGCTGACCCGCAAGGAGTTCGACCTGCTCGCGCTGCTCGCCCAGCGCCCCGGCGTGGTCTTCCGGCGGGAGCAGATCATCAGCGAGGTCTGGCGCACCAGTTGGGAGGGCACCGGCCGCACCCTGGAGGTGCACGTCGCCTCCCTGCGCGCCAAGCTGGGGCTGCCCGCGCTGATCGAGACCGTCCGCGGCGTCGGCTACCGGCTCGTCGCACCGGCCGGGTAGCGGGGACGGGTGCGCACACGTCTCCTTCCGCTGCTCATCGTCCTGATGGCGGCCGTCCTGCTCGCACTCGGCGTGCCCCTCGCGGCCAGCGTGGCCGCCGCCCAGCAGCAGAACGTGGTCGTCGACCGCATCGACGACACGGCCCGCTTCGCGGTGCTCGCCCAGTCCGTCACCGACGGGCCGAGCACCTCGACCGGCGCCGTGCTCGACGACCGCCGCGAGACCCTGCGCCGCGAACTCGTCAGCTACTACGGGGTGTACGGCATCCGCGTCGGCGTCTTCTACCGCAATGACGAGGCCATGGCCAACGCGCCCCGCGGCTGGACCCTGCCCGGGACCGGAGTGGTCCGGGACGCGTTCGACGAGGCGCTGCTCAGCCGGCGCAGCCACGATCCCGAGCAGGTGTGGCCCTGGCAGCGCGGGCGGCTCGTCGTGGCGTCGCCGGTCATCCGGGACGGCGACGTCGTGGCCGTCGTCGTCACCGACTCGCCCACCGGGGCGATGCGTTCCCGGATCCTGCGCGGCTGGCTGCTGATCGGCGCGGGCGAGAGCGCCGCGATGCTGCTCGCCGTGGGCGCCGCGCTCCGGCTGACCGGCTGGGTGCTGCGCCCCGTGCGCGTCCTCGACGCCACCACCCACGACATCGCCACCGGACGACTGAAGTCCCGGGTCGCGGCGGCCGGCGGCCCGCCGGAACTCCGCAGGCTCGCCCGGTCGTTCAACGAGATGGCGGACAACGTCGAGGACGTCCTGGAGCAGCAGCGCGCCTTCGTCGCCGACGCCTCGCACCAGTTGCGCAACCCCCTCGCCGCGCTGCTGCTGCGCATCGAACTGCTCGCCCTCGAACTGCCGGAGGGCAACGAGGAGATCGCCTCGGTCCGCACCGAGGGCAAGCGCCTCGCGCAGGTCCTGGACGACCTGCTCGACCTGGCGCTGGCCGAGCACGCCGAGGCGGACCTGCGGCTGACCGACGTCGGCCAGCTCACCGCGGAGCGGCTGGCCGCCTGGGCGCCCGCCGCCGAGGCCAAGGGCGTCCGGCTGGGCGGGGACTGCCCGCCCACCACCGGGTGGGCCGATCCCATCGCCCTGTCCAGCGCCCTGGACGCGGTGATCGACAACGCGATCAAGTTCAGCCCCGAGGGCGGCAGCGTCGAGGTGACCGTCTCCTCCAACGGGGACACCTCGACCGTCGTGGTCACCGACACCGGACCCGGTCTCACCGACGAGGAACTCGCCCGCGTGGGTGACCGGTTCTGGCGCAGCGGCCGCCATCAGAACGTCAAGGGCTCGGGGCTCGGCCTGTCCATCACCCGGGCCCTGCTCGCGGCGGGCGGCGCCTCCCTCACGTACGAGCACCACGAGCCGAAGGGGCTCAGGGTGACGGTGCGGGTGCCGAGGAGCGGCGGCTGACGGAACGGCGTTTGACGGAACGGCGGTTGACGGGGCGACCGGTCAGGGTTTGACGGAGCGGTAGTAGCGGCGCGCGCCCTCGTGCAGCGTCAGGGGATCGGTGTAGATCGCGGTCCTTACGTCGACGAGTTGCGCGGAGTGCACGTGCGCGCCGATGCCGTCCCGGCTCTTGAGCACCGTGCGGGTCACCCACTCGGTCAGCCGGGGGTCCATGTCCTTGCGGGTCATCAGCACGTTGGACACCGCGATCGTGGGCACCGAGGACCCGTGCTGCACCGACGGGTAGGCCGACTCCGGCATGTTGGTGGCCCGGTAGTAGCGCGCGGCGGCACTCTGGCGGTGCAGCCGGGCCACGAGGCCGGCCTCGATCGGAACGAACCGGAAGTCGAACGTCCGGGCAAGCTCGCCCAGCCCGTTCGTGGGCAGCCCGCCCGACCAGAAGAACGCGTCGATCCCACCGCCCGCCAGCCGCCCCGGACCGGTGTCGATGCCGTCCGACATCGGCGTGATGTCCTTCACCGGGTCGATACCGGACGCCCTCAGCACCCGGTTCGCTATCAGCCGCACCCCGGAGTTGGGCAGCCCCGTCGCCACCCGCTTGTGCCTCAGGTCCGCGACCGACCTGATGTCCGAGTCGTTCGGCACGATCAGCTGCACGTAGTCGTCGTACAGCCGGGCCACCCCGCGCAGGTCGCCCGCTCCCGCACCCTTCGACAGCCCGTACGTCTCCACCGCGTCGGCCGCCGCGATGGTGAAGTCGGCCTCCCCGGTCGCCACGCGCCGCACGTTCTCCTGCGACCCGGCGCTGTTCTGGAGCTTGACCGTGAGCCCCGGCATGTCCTTGTCCAGCTCGGTGCGCAGCCGCTCGCCGTACTCCTGGTAGACCCCGCGCGGTGTCCCGGTGCTGAACGTGATCGTGCCGCCCGGCGGCGTCTCGCCCAGCGGCAGCAGCCACCACAGCAGCAGCCCGAGCACAACGACACCGACGGCCGCGCCCTGGAGCGCGCGCCGCCTGCCGATCCGGGGAAACGCCGGGGACATCGGGGACACTCCCGCGATCCTGCCAGCCCGCACGCGGTCCTGACCAGGCCGTGGCCGCGGTCGGGACGGTGACGGACGGTCACGGGGAGGCGTCGGCGGTCAGGGGCGGCCGCTGGAGTCAGGCCACTAGAGTCACGGCATGACCTCCTCGCCCGCCGACCTCGTCCGCCAGTTCCACCAGGCCTTCGGCCTCGACACCCGCACCACGCCCGCCGAGGTGTCGCCCGAACTGGCCGCGCACCGCGGGGAACTCCTCGCCGAGGAGGCCGCGGAGGTCGCCGAGGTCGCGGTCAGCGGCCCGCTCGACCGGCTGGCGCACGAACTCGCCGACGTCGTCTACGTCGCGTACGGCACGGCGCTGGTCCACGGCATCGACCTCGACGCGGTGCTCGCCGAGATCCACCGCGCCAACATGAGCAAGCTCGGCCCCGACGGCCAGGTCGCCCGCAGGGCCGACGGCAAGGTGCTCAAGGGCGACCACTACACGCCGCCGGACGTCGCGGCCGTGCTGCGCGGCCAGGGCTGGACCCCGGCGGACGTCTGACACCGCGCCGCACCCGCCCGTGGGCGCGTCAGACCCTCCCGTCCGGCTCCTCGCTGCGCATGCGGCCGTCCGTGGTGAGGGGAGGGCTGTCGAGGTAGGGGCGGTAGTGACGCAGGAACAGCTCCGCGGTCAGCTCGCGGCGGCTGCGCACACCCGCCTTGTCGAACACCTTCCGCAGATGGTCCTGCACCGTGTACTCGGTGATGTGCAGCGTCCCCGCGACCTCCGCGGTCGACCGGCCCAGCAGGATCTGCTGCGCCACCTCGCGCTCACGCGGCGTCAGGCCGTACGCGTCGAGCACGATCGCCGCCAGCTCGCCGGGCCCGCTCAGGCTCAGGGAGACGTAGGTGAGGGTCTCCCCGGAGGAGCCGCGCGGGCCCGCCCCCGCAGTTCCGGCCACCCCGCCCGCGCCGCCGGTGCCGTTCGCCCCGCCCGGTTCCTCCCGCCACGCCGTCAGCGTGATCCAGTGCCCGGACCGGCTCAGTGCCCGCGACGTCACCTGCGCCCCCGGTCCGTGCGCCCGCGCCTTGCTGACGATGGCCTCCAGACACAGCGGGTACGACCGCCCCGGCGCCGGATGCGCCTCCTGGATCAGCCCGAGCCAGTGGTCCGCCGTGGACGTGCACAGCCGGATCCGCAGGTCCTCGTCGAGCACGACCAGACCGGGCGCGTCCGGTACGTCACCGCGGTCGATGCCCGCCAGCAGGAACGACCGGCGCAGCGCCACCGCCGCCGGGGAGCTGATCGCCGCCGCCGCGTCCACCTCGGCGGCGCTGAACGGCCGTGAGTCCTCGGCCCGGCACAGGACCAGCAGGCCCCAGGTCCGGGAGCCGTCGCGCAGCAGCACGCGTAACTCGTCCGACAGGCCCTCGGGACGCAGGATGTCGCGGTAGTAGACGTTCTCGTCCAGCTTCCCGCCGGTCGACCGGCTGAGCAGGCTCGCGGGCCCCGAACGGCGGGCCAGCGCACGGATGTTGTCGACGCCCGCCTGCTCCGTGTGCTCGATCTCGAACAGCCGGGGCATCACCCGCTGCGGGAACCCGTGCTCGTGCTGTCCGCCGGTGTCCAGGAAGGTCGCCGGATCGAGCATGACGGCACACCAGACGTCCGCGGGCACGCTCTCCGTGAGGGCCGTGCCGGCCGACTTCAGCACATCGAGCGCACCGGTGGCGCCGGGTCCGTCGAGGCGTCGACCCAACGCGTGGGCAAGGGAGTCGGGGTCGGGGGACGAGCGCGGGCCGGAGCGACCGGGACGCCGGTCGGGGCGGGGCAGGGAGCTCACGGCAGCAGGCTACGAGGACTCCCAGACATCTGGGATGGGAATGCCGCGAATACGTCCGTAGCGTGGTGGACACGGCCCGGCCGGGCGTACGCCACCATCGGGGACGGATTCGCGCGACACCGGCCGGCGCCACGGGGGAGAGGGCGGCCCCTGTCCGCGGCGGGGGATCCGCGGCCGGGGGCCGCGGACGCAGGAACGAGGCAGTCGATGGACCGAACCACGCCCACCGGGGCCGGCGGCGCGCACCCGGCCACCCTTCCCGAGCCCGCCGTGCTCGACCTCGCGGCCGGCGGCCCCGCCGACCTGCGGGTGCTGGCCGGCTACCGGCGCACCGCCGGGCTCGCCCGGATGCTCGACGGCACCCGCTGGTGGCTGCACCCCGACGGACGGCTGCTGGTCGTGCCCGCGCCGGGCCTGGCCCGCGACGACCTCTTCCCGCTGCCCGGCCGCCACCGGCCCGACCCGGACGGCATCCGGATCCACGCCTCCCACCGGCACCCCGACGGACCGACCGCGCGCATCACCGGGCTGATCCGCGGCGGGCACGACGGCCGGGGGCCCTGGGAACTCGACGCCCGCTACACCGTCACCGCGGCCGGCGGCTCGGCGGACGTGGCCGTACGCCAGCCCCTCGTACCGGCGGCCGGACGTCCCACCGGTCACGGCGGGCGCACGGGACGGCCGCCGCTGCCGTCCGTGTACCGGGTCACGCTCACGGGACGCGCCGCGGACGTGCGATTCGGGCCGATGGAGGGCGAGTTGACCGTCCTGCCGCCCGCCGCCGGGGCACCCTGGCCGCTGGAGGTCCTGCTCGCCACCGACGACGGCGTCTCCCCGGGCTCACTGCTCTGGCTCGCGTCCGCCTACGGGCTGTCGCGCGACGACAACGGCGGTCTGACCATGACGCTCGACGACGACGGACTGCGCTGCGCGATCAGCGCGCCCGACGGCACCCTCGGCGTCAGCTGGGGCGCCCGGCTGCCCGTCCCGGCCACCGCCGCCGACCTGCGGCTGTCCTGGACGGACGGCCGGGTCGAGGGCGGCATCCACGCCGCGGCCGTGCTGTTCGGCGAGCGGATCACCTACAGCGCGCGGCTGGAGGGGGCGCAGGCCGTTCACGACGCGCCCGGCCCCGGGGACTTCGAGCGCTGCTGGCAGGCCCGCACCCTGGCCGACCCGGTCAGTCCGGCCGGCCTGTCGGAACCGTCCGGCCTGGCCGGCCCGTCCGATCCGTCCGATGCATCGTCTCTGCCCGACCCGTCGGGGACGTCCGCCGCAGTGCCGGGCGCCGGGGCAGGCTGGCGGGAGCTGCGTGACCGCGGCTTCGACCTCACCCTCAGCGGTGAACACCGGCGGGCGGTGCCCGCGCTGCGCCGGGCGCTGACGGGCTGCCGTGCCGAACGCGCCCTCGCCACCGCCCCGTTCACCGTCGAGTCGCTGCTCGTGGACGAGGTGAACATCCTCACCCGGCTGCTGCACTGCCACCGCTTCGGCGAGGACCTGGCCCTCGTCCTGGAGACCCTGCGCGCGGCGGTCGACACCCGCCGTGAACTGGCCCGCAGCGAACACCTCGCCCTTGTCGGACGTGAGCAGTCGCACCTGGTGATGACCGCGCTGAGCGACGTCCTGGAGGACTGGCGCGAACGCCTCGACACCGACCTGGCCCGGGTCGACCTGCTCACCCACGCCCAGGACTTCTTCGTCTCGCTCACCGACTCCCTCGCCGAACTGGGCATGGACCGCACGGCCCTCGTCGCCGCCGAGCGCGGCCGGGGCCGGGCCTTCCTCGACATGCGGGCCGGCCGGTCCGCCGACGGGGGTGATCCCGCGGGCACCGTCGAGGCCCTGGACGTACGGGAGTTGCTCACCACGGTCCGCGAGCACGGCGCGGCCGTCCTGGAGTACTCGGTCGGCGAGGACGCCTCCCGCGCCTGGCTCGTCACCCCCGACGGCGAACTGGACAGCGTCCGTCTGCCCGCGGGCGCCCGGACCCTGGAGCCGCTGATCACCGAGACCCGCGCCCTGCTCGAACACCCCGCCCCGCCACCGGAACGCCTGGCGGAGGTCCTCACCTGTCTGCACACCCTGCTCGTCGACCCGCTGCCCGCGGCCTGGCTCGCCGAGCACCCGGGCGAGGACCCGCCGCCCCTGACGGTCGTGCCCCACCGCACGCTCTTCCGGCTCCCGTTCGCCGCCCTGCGCGAACCCGGTACCGGCCGCTACCTGTTCGAACGCCGCGCCCTGACCTACGCCCCGTCCATCGGCACCCTGCGGCGCCCACCGCAGCCGCGGTGGCCGCGACGGCCGGGCACCGCACCTCCCCGCCTCGCCTGCTTCGTCGACCCACACCCGATGCCCGGCACCCTCACCCCCCTGCCCGCGCTGCGCGCCCACCTGCCCGAGGTGACCGGTCAGTACCCGCCGGACTTCCGCACCGAGTACGTCGGCCCGCGCGCGACCCTCGCGGCCCTGCGCGCCGAGGCCGCGGAGGCGGACGTGCTGCTGCTGTGCACGCACGCCCGCGCCGACGACGAGTACCCGGACCGCTCCTACATCGCCCTCGCGCCCGACCCGGCGGCCGGCCACGACGGACTGGTCCGGCCCGCCCACCTGACCCGGCTGACCTGCCGGGCGGACCTCGTGGTGCTCATGGCGTGCCAGAGCTCCGCCGGCCGGCTCACCGGGGACGGCGTGCAGGGACTCGCCCGCGCCGTGCTGCTGTCCGGCGCGACCTCCTTGCTGGCGGGGCAGTGGACCGTGCCGGAGGAGCTCAGCCTGGCCCTCGTGTACGAGTTCCACGAGCACTGGCTGGGCGGTGGAACCGGCAAGGCGGAGGCGCTGCGGCGGGCGCAGGCCGGGATCGCGGCGATGTATCCCGACCAGCCGCAGCTGTGGGCGGCGTTCCAACTGGCGGGCGACTGGCGGTGATGCGGGGTGTGGGGAGCGGGGCGAGAGATGTGCGGGACGGGATGTGGGGATATGGGGGCGTGGGGGAGGGGGCGGGTGCGAGTGTGGAGAGTGACGGGTCGATGACGGGCTGTATGGAGTGAACGAGGAGGCGGTGCGTGGAGTTCCCCGAGTTCCAGGACGGCGGAGAGGCCCGGGCCACGGGTGGGTTTCCCGAGTTCCGCGACGACGAGGGCTTTGAACCCGTGGTGACCCGGGATCTCGTCCTGGAGGAACGCGCCCTGGCCGACGGCGCCCCCGACCGCGTCCTCGTCGAGGGCAGGGTCTCGTACGGCGCGCCCCGCGTCGCCCGCCTGACCCCGCCCGCGGACGGAACCGGACCGGACGGCGGGTCCGCCGGGGAAAGCGGCCTCGGCGCATTCGGTGGGGACGGCGGGCTCGGCGCGGGCCCGCTGCCCGACCCCTCGGAGTGGGATCTCCATCTCGTGGTCCTGCCGCACACCTTCGCGTGGCCGCCCACCGGACGCACCTTCCTGCACGCCCAGATCACCTTTGAGGCGACGGACACCGGCGTCACCGCCCACAGCCTGGTGCCCCTGGAGGTCACGGTGCCCGTCGAGACGACCCGCGCCTACACCCTCAGCCCCCAACTGCAGTTCATGGAGATCGGCGCGGGACTCGGCGTACGCGAACGGCGCCTGGTGTTCACCCGCCTCGAACCGGTGATCACCGCGTACGGCCTGGGCACCGGCACCTTCTCCTGGCGCTACTCCGGGCCCCCGGGCGGCGGGGTGCGCGACGGCTCACGGCTCTCGGCGGCGGTCGTCCAGGTGCCGCGCGGCACGGACCGCCTCGCCCTGACCGCGCGGACCACGTTCACGGTCGCCCGCCGGCTCTTCGGCGGACTGCGCCCGCGCGAGGGACACAGCGCACCGCACACCTTCGAGGTCCGCCTGCCGGGGGCCCGCGCCGTCTGATCCCCCGGGAGCCCGGGAGGGCCTGTCGGTGGGAGCGCCTACCCTTGAGGAATGACCAGCAGCAGTGACCGGAGCCTCGCAGTGGACGTTCCCGCACCCAAGAGCTACGAGATCCGCACCTATGGGTGCCAGATGAACGTTCACGACTCCGAGCGATTGTCCGGGCTGCTCGAAGAAGCCGGCTACGTGCGCGCCCCCGAGGGCTCGGACGGTGACGCGGACGTCGTCGTCTTCAACACCTGCGCGGTCCGCGAGAACGCCGACAACCGGCTGTACGGCAACCTCGGCCGGCTCGCCCCGAAGAAGGCCGGCCGGCCCGGCATGCAGATCGCGGTCGGCGGCTGCCTCGCGCAGAAGGACCGCGACACCATCGTGAAGAAGGCGCCCTGGGTGGACGTCGTCTTCGGCACGCACAACATCGGCAAGCTGCCGGTGCTGCTGGAGCGCGCGCGGGTGCAGGAGGAGGCGCAGGTCGAGATCGCCGAGTCCCTGGAGGCGTTCCCGTCCACCCTGCCGACGCGGCGCGAGAGTGCGTACGCCGCGTGGGTGTCGATCTCCGTCGGCTGCAACAACACCTGCACCTTCTGCATCGTCCCCGCGCTGCGCGGCAAGGAGAAGGACCGCCGGCCCGGCGACATCCTCGCCGAGGTCGAGGCGCTGGTCGCCGAGGGCGTCTCCGAGATCACGCTGCTCGGGCAGAACGTCAACGCGTACGGCTCGGACATCGGCGACCGCGAGGCGTTCAGCAAGCTGCTGCGGGCCTGCGGCAGCGTCGAGGGCCTGGAGCGCGTGCGGTTCACCTCCCCGCACCCGCGCGACTTCACGGACGACGTGATCGCGGCGATGGCCGAGACGCCGAACGTGATGCCGCAGCTGCACATGCCGCTCCAGTCCGGTTCCGACACGGTCCTCAAGGCGATGCGCCGCTCGTACCGGCAGGAGCGCTACCTCGGGATCATCGAGAAGGTGCGGGCCGCCATTCCGCACGCCGCGATCACCACGGACGTCATCGTCGGCTTCCCCGGGGAGACCGAGGAGGACTTCGAGCAGACGCTGCACGCGGTGCGTGAGGCGCGCTTCGCGCAGGCGTTCACCTTCCAGTACTCCAAGCGGCCTGGGACACCCGCCGCGACCATGGAGGACCAGATCCCCAAGGAGGTCGTCCAGGCGCGGTACGAGCGACTTGTGGCCCTCCAGGAGGAGATCTCCTGGGAGGAGAACAAGAAGCAGGTCGGCCGCACGCTGGAGCTGATGGTCGCCGAGGGCGAGGGCCGCAAGGACGGAGCCACCCACCGGCTGTCCGGCCGCGCCCCCGACAACCGCCTGGTCCACTTCACCAAGCCGGACCAGGAGGTGCGCCCCGGCGACACCGTCACGGTGGCGATCACGTACGCCGCCCCGCACCACCTCCTCGCTGAGGGCCAGGTCCTGGAGGTGCGCCGTACCCGCGCGGGCGACGCCTGGGAGAAGCGCAACACCGCCGAGGCCGCCAAGCCGGCCGGCGTCATGCTCGGCCTCCCCACCATCGGCGCCCCGGCCCCCCTGCCCCTGGCCACGACGAGCGCCTGCGCCTGCGACTGACCACTTACCGGAGGTCGCGCGGGGTCGGTGACGGCCTCCGCGCGGGCAGGCGGTTCCGCCGGGCGGCCGGTGCCCGCCGTGGGGCGTGCCCGACCGTCCCGGGGTAGGGGCGAGACGACTCCGGAGCGGGAGCGAGATGAGTCCAGGGCGGGAGTGACCGGCGAAGGCCCCGCGGGGTTACGCTGGCGATCATGCTTGTCGCCGTCGCGGTCTGTCCCTGTCCGCCGCTGCTCGTGCCCGAGGTCGCCGCGGGGGCCGCGGCCGAGCTGGACGCCGCGCGCGCGGCGTGCACGGACGCGCTCGGCGTGCTCGCCGCGGCCCGCCCCGACCGGCTGGTGGTCGTCGGGCCCGCCGTGGAGAGCGGCACCTACCCCGAGGGCACCCCGGGCTCCTTCCGGGGCTTCGGCGTGGACCTCGACGTACGGCTGGGGCAGGGCGGAACGCACCCCGACGGCCCCGGCCGTCTGCTGCCCGCCTCCCTCGCCGTCGCCGCATGGCTGCTGGACCGCACCGGCTGGGCGGACGCCCCGGTCGAAGGGCTCGGCGTGGGGGAGCTGCCGCCCGAGCGGTGCGTCGACCTGGGACGGGACATCGCCGCCGGGGCCGGGCGGACGGCGCTCCTGGTGATGGGCGACGCCAGCGCCTGCCGCACCCTCAAGGCCCCCGGCTACCTGGACGAGCGGTCGGCGCCCTTCGACGCTGAGGTCACCCGCGCGCTCGGCTCCGCCGACGTCGCCGCCCTCAAGGAACTGGACCCCGTCCTCGCCGCCGAACTGAAGGCATCCGGCCGCGCACCCTGGCAGGTCCTCGCCGGCGCGGCCGAGAACACGACCCTCGCGGGCTCCCTGCTGTACGAGGACGCGCCGTACGGCGTGGGGTACGCCGTCGCGAGCTGGTCCTAGGGCCGGTCCGACAATTCCCGCCGGACACCAGCCGCCGCCGACTGATCCGACGCGAAGTGCCGGACAGACCCAGGCGCGCGGGCCGGCCTCGGGAACGGCGGACGGCCGCGAGCGCAGTGCTTCGCGGCCGTCCGCCGATCACCCCACCGTCACCGTTCAGGAAGCCGGCGGTGGTGTCTCCTTCTCCGGGTTCTCCGGGCCCGTCGGCGGCGTACCGTCGGCCGCCCGGTCGCCGGACTTGTGCGCCAGCCGGTCCATGGCGTGCCGGGCCTTGTCCGTGCCCGTGTGGATCCGGCCGCTGTACTTGCCCTTGGTCTTCTCGTCGACGACGTGCGCCGCCTTGTCGATCCCGTGCGTGATCTTGCCCCCGTGCTGCTGCGCGAGGTCCGACACCTTCTCCTTGGCCGGGGCGAGCCTGGCCTTCATGTTGTCCAAGAGACCCATGGGTCCACCTTCTCTCGCGGGACAGTCACCTGTGGGCGTCCTCGCCGGCCGAGCTGTCCGCGACCTCACCGGCCGACTGCTGCCGGGGAATCCCGGTGTTCTCCGCGACGACCACGCCGACGCCTCCGCCGCCCTCGCCCGACACCTCGTCCGGGACTCCGTCCGAGACCTCGTCAGAGGCGGCGTCCGGGGCGTCCTCCGAGACCGCGCCCGGAACGACGTCCGAGCTGTCGCCCTGGACGTGGTCCGAGGCGTCCTCCGCGACCGTGCCCGGGGCGTCGGCCGGAACGTCCTCCGGAGCGGCACCCGTCCCGGTCGGCCCGCACCCGTCGCCGTCGGTCCCGGCCTCGGCCGCAGCCGCGGTTCCGGCTGCCGTTCCGGCCTCTGCTTGCGCCGCGGTTCCGGTCGGCTCCGCCTCCGCCGGCCCGTCCGCGTCCCCCGTCCCGGCCGCGGCGGACGCCTCTGGAACCTCGGACGCCTCCTCCGTCGCCTTCGACCTCCCGAGAAGCCATGCAAAAACGCCCATTTCAACTCCATACGTTACTCGTGCGGCCGACGTCACGCGTCGCCCGTCGAACCCGTGCGGGCGGTCCGGAGCGCGGCCCCGGACCGCCCGGCGGTCACCTCGCAACGGGCAACGACCCCGGCCGGACGCCGTCACGTAACCCGTTCGAGGCGTGGCCGTGAGGTTTGCGAGACTGGTGCGGTGAGCAGTGCACCCCCCGCCCCCCGCGTCATCGCCGTTGTCGGCCCCACCGCGGCCGGAAAGTCCGATCTGGGCGTTTTCCTGGCCCAGCGACTCGGGGGCGAGGTCGTCAACGCCGACTCCATGCAGCTGTACCGCGGGATGGACATCGGCACCGCCAAGCTGACGGACACGGAGCGTGCCGGCGTCCCGCACCACCTCCTCGACATCTGGGACGTGACGGTCACCGCCTCCGTCGCCGAGTACCAGCGGCTCGCCCGCGCGCGGATCGACGACCTGCTCGCCCGCGACCGCTGGCCGATCCTGGTCGGCGGCTCCGGCCTCTACGTGCGCGGCGCCGTCGACAACCTGGAGTTCCCCGGTACCGACCCCGAGGTCCGCGCGCGGCTGGAGCAGGAGCTCGCACTGCGCGGCTCCGGCGCGCTGCACGCCCGTCTCGCCGCCGCCGACCCCGAGGCGGGCCGCGCCATCCTGCCGAGCAACGGCCGCCGTATCGTGCGCGCGCTGGAGGTGATCGAGATCACCGGCCAGCCCTTCACGGCCAACCTCCCGGGTCACGACTCCGTCTACGACACCGTCCAGATCGGCGTCGACGTCGCCCGTCCGGAACTCGACGAGCGCATCGCCCGCCGCGTCGACCGCATGTGGGAGGCGGGGCTCGTCGACGAGGTGCGCGCGCTGGAGGCGCGGGGCCTGCGCGAGGGGCGCACGGCGTCGCGCGCGCTCGGCTACCAGCAGGTGCTCGCCGCCCTGGCCGGTGAGTGCACCCTGGAGGAGGCCCGCGCCGAGACCGTCCGTGCCACCAAGCGCTTCGCGCGCCGCCAGGATTCCTGGTTCAGGCGCGACCCCCGGGTGCAGTGGCTGAGTGGGGCCGCGGAGGACCGCGCGGAACTTCCGCAGCTCGCACTGGCGTTGATCGAACGACCGGTCACAGCCTGATCACGTCATGGCATCGGGATGCGCCGCCGGTCATCGGGGCCTGTGGCGCCATGCCATCATCGAGCTTCGATCGACCAAGTGGAGTCCGAGTTGGGAGGGCGCGTGGCGATGGAGGCCGGCCCTCGCGACACCGACACCGCACAAGGCACCGAGCACGTCACCGCCGGGCATGTCACCGCCGGGCGGGGCGAGCCGGAGCGGGACGAGGACCCTCTGAGCCCCGACGGACCCGACGACACGACGGGCGGCGTCACCGCCGACGGCCCGGAGCCCGAGGAGATGTTCGCGAGCGGCCCCGAGGTCGAGGTCGAACTGCGCCCGCAGCGCCGACTGCGCCTGTGGCAGCTCGCGCCCATCGTCGGCCTGGCCGCCGTCGGCTCCCTGATGTTCGCCTTCCCGCTGGCCTTCGACTTCGGCGACAGCGGCGCGGTGATCGCCATGCTGGGCCTGCTGATCTGCTCCTGTGCCGCCGGCTGGGGCATGATGGCCGCCCGCCGCGTGGGCTACACCTTCCCCGGCCTGCCCGCGCGCGGCTCCGGCCGACGCCCGGACTGGCGGGTGGTGCTCGCGTACGTCCTGGTCGTGGCCGTGGTGGCCGTCCTCGCGGTGTGGCGCGTCGCCCGCCTGCGCTGAGCCGCCACCCGGCGCTGTCGTACCGACGCCGTACGATCGAGGAATGAGCACGCGGATCGCCTTCCTCAAGGGTCACGGCACCGAGAACGACTTCGTGATCGTTCCCGACCCCGAGAACGCCCTGGACCTGTCCCCGGCCGCCGTCGCCGCCCTGTGCGACCGCCGCGCGGGCCTCGGCGGTGACGGCGTGCTGCACGTCGTGCGCTCCGCCGCGCACCCCGAGGCCAGGGACATGGCGGCCCGGGCCGAGTGGTTCATGGACTACCGCAACGGCGACGGCTCGATCGCCGAGATGTGCGGCAACGGAGTCCGCGTGTTCGCCCGCTACCTCCAGCACGCCGGACACGTCACGGCGGGAGACCTCGCGGTCGCCACCCGCGCGGGTGTGAAGAGCGTCCACATCGCCAAGGACGGCGACATCACGGTCGGCATGGGCGGCGCCCGCCTCCCCGAGGGCGACGTCACGGTCACCGTCGGTGAGCGCGACTGGCCCGCGCGCAACGTGAACATGGGCAACCCGCACGCGGTCGCCTTCGTCGACGACCTCGCGCACGCAGGCGACCTGTACACCGCCCCGCCCGTCACCCCCGCGGGCGCGTACCCCGACGGCGTCAACGTCGAGTTCGTCGTGGACCGCGGCCCCCGGCACGTGGCCATGCGCGTCCACGAGCGCGGCTCCGGCGAGACCCGCTCCTGCGGCACGGGCGCGTGCGCCGTCGCCGTGGCCGCCGCCCGCCGCGACGGCCTCGACCCCGCGGCCACCGGCACCCCGGCGACCTACACCGTCGACGTGCTCGGCGGACGCCTCGTCATCACCGAACGGGCCGACGGCGAGATCGAGATGACGGGTCCGGCCGTGATCGTCGCCGAAGGCGAGATCGACGCCGAGTGGCTGGAAAACGCGGCCCGTTGACCACCTGAAGCACGGTCACGACGGCACCGGACACCCGGATCCGAGGTCCGCGCCGTCCGGTGCGAGGCAAAACCATGGCCGACCGCCGAACGGGTGGCGCAAAAGCGTAAACCTCGAAATCGTCGCTCGAATGGGTGATCCGTTTCACGCTCGGCGAGAGGCGGTCAGTCGCACGTGGTGGGCTCGATAGCATCAAGCACCGGCACGGACGGGGGAACGTCGCCACCCTGAGCCGCGTATGTCCTGTGGCCCCGTCCGCCGGTCCACGAGCCGGAGGTGCCCATGAGTGCGGAGGCCACGAACCCCGCGAGCCCAGGCGCTGTCACCCCTGCCGCGCCCCGCAGAAAGGCCCGCGCCCGCATCGACCTGCGCAGACTCGGCCGGGTGGCGCTGCTGGGCCCCGCCGCCCGCGACAGACTGCCCGACGCCATCAGCCACGTCGTCGAGGCCCACCGCGCCCACTACCCGGACGTCGGCCTCGAACCCCTGCGCAGGGCCTATGTGCTGGCCGAGTCCTCGCACCGCGGCCAGATGCGCAAGAGCGGCGAGCCGTACATCACGCACCCCCTCGCCGTCACCCTGATCCTCGCCGAACTCGGCGCCGAGACCACCACCTTGACCGCGTCCCTGCTCCACGACACCGTCGAGGACACCGATGTGACCCTCGATCAGGTCGGGGAGGAGTTCGGCGAGGAGGTCCGCTACCTCGTCGACGGCGTGACCAAGCTGGAGAAGGTCGACTACGGCGCTGCGGCCGAGCCCGAGACCTTCCGCAAGATGCTCGTCGCCACCGGCAACGACGTCCGCGTGATGTCGATCAAACTCGCCGACCGGCTGCACAACATGCGCACCCTCGGCGTGATGCGCCCCGAGAAACAGGCCCGCATCGCCAAGGTCACCCGCGACGTCCTCAT
Source organism: Streptomyces sp. NPDC026672 (assembly GCF_040638185.1). Lineage (NCBI taxonomy): Bacteria > Bacillati > Actinomycetota > Actinomycetes > Kitasatosporales > Streptomycetaceae > Streptomyces > Streptomyces sp. NPDC026672. The sequence continues at coordinate 99,300 of NZ_JBEZXS010000021.1, read as the reverse complement.
CCCGCTCGCCGAACGGCTGGGCGTCCAGGCACTCAAGACCGAACTGGAGGACCTCGTCTTCGCGATCCTCCATCCCGAGGAGTACGCCCACACGCGCGGGCTGATCGCCGAGAACGCGGCCGGGGACGACCCCCTCGCCGAGGTCGCCGACGAGGTCCGCGCGGTCCTGCGCGACGCCGGCATCCCGGCCGACGTCCTCATCCGCCCCCGGCACTTCGTCTCCGTCCACCGCGTCGCCCGCAAACGCGGCCAGTTGCGCGGCTCCGACTTCGGCCGCCTCCTGGTGCTGGTGAACGAGGACGCGGACTGCTACGGCGTCCTGGGCGAACTGCACACCTGCATGACGCCCGTCGTCTCCGAGTTCAAGGACTTCATCGCCGTCCCCAAGTTCAACCTGTACCAGTCGCTGCACACCGCCGTCGCGCGCGTGGACGGGCAGGTCGTCGAAGTCCTCATCCGCACCCACCAGATGCACCGCGTCGCCGAGGCCGGCGTCGTCGCCCTCGGCAACCCCTACGCCCCTCCCTCGGAGGAGCACGACGACGGCGAACGCGCCGACCCCACCCGCCCCGGCTGGCTCTCCCGGCTCCTCGACTGGCAGCGGGCCGCGCCCGACCCCGACACCTTCTGGTCGACCCTGCGCGAGGACCTCGCCCAGGACCGCGAGATCACCGTCTTCCGCCCCGACGGCGGCACCCTGGGCCTGCCCGACGGCGCCACCTGCGTCGACGCCGCCTACGCCCAGTACGGCGAGGACGCGCACGCCTGTATCGGCGCCCGCGTCAACGGCCGGCTGGCCACGCTCAGCACGGTCCTCCAGGACGGCGACACCGTCCAGCTCCTCATGGGCCAGGACCCCGCCTCCGAGCCCTCCAGGGAATGGCTGGAGCACGCCCACACCCCGGCCGCCCGCATCGCCATCCAGCGCTGGCTGGCGACCCATCCCGACGACGACGGCCCCGGGAACGGCCGGCTCGACGCGGGACGGCGCGTGACCGGCCGCGTCGGCGCCGCGGACGGCACCACACGCGCGGGCACCGCCCCGCGCCCCCGGCCCGCCGAAGTCCTCGTGGACCGCCCCGGCGCCACCGCCCGCCTCGCCGGCTGCTGCACTCCCGTACCGCCCGACGAGATCACCGGATTCGCCGTCCGGGGCGGCATCGTCACCGTGCACCGCGTGGACTGCGCCGCGGTGGCCCGCATGAAGGGCACGGGACGGCCGGAGACCGGCGTGCGCTGGGGAGACACCACCGTGTGCCGGGTCACGCTGGTAGCCGAATCGTTCGGCCGCCCCCATCTGCTGGCCGACCTCACCGAGGCGATCGCCCTCCAGGGTGCCGAGATCGTCTCCGCGACCGTCGAACCGCCCACCCAGCAGCGCGTCCGCCACACCTACACCCTGGAACTCCCCGACGCCGCCCACCTCCCGGCCCTCATGCGCGCGATGCGCAACGTCGCCGGCGTGTACGACGTGGGCCGGGCCCAGCGCAGATCGCACGCCTCCTGACGGACGCGCCCGGGACCAACCCGTTCGGGTGGGCCGGGCGCGCGCCGCCGCCGTGACGGCCCCGCGCGCTGGTAGCGGTGGTCCATGCCGCACACCCCCCGCACCCGGCCGCCCCGGCCCGTCACCAGGACCCGCAGGACCCGCGCGGCGGCCCTTCTCGCCTCGGCCGTCTCCGTCTGCCTGCTCGCCGCGAGCGCCCCCGCCGAACCGCTGGGCGTCGGCGACCGCCTCTTCCCGCACCTGGGCAACCCCGGCTACGACGTTGCCTCGTACGACCTCTCCCTGACCTATTCCGGCAGCAACGACAAGCCGCTCAAGGCCGTCACCACCATCGACGCCTGGACCACCGAGCGGCTGGAGCGCCTCAACCTCGACTTCGCCCACGGCACCGTCGAGTCCGTCGAGGTCGACGGCAGGCCCGCCGGCTTCACCGGCGCCGGCGACGACCTGGTCGTCACCCCGCGGCGGGCCCTGCCCCTGGGCAGCTGGACGCGGATCACCGTCCGGCACACCAGCGACCCGAGGCCGCCCCAGGGCCGTGACGGCGGCTGGGTGCGCACCACCGACGGACTCGCCATGGCCAACCAGGCCGACGCCGCCCACCTGGTGTTTCCCTGCAACGACCACCCGTCCGACAAGGCGATGTTCACCATCCGGGTCACCGCCCCAGACGACTACACCGCCGTCGCCAACGGGCTGCCCACCGGCGTGGACCGCGTCGGCGGCTCGACCACCTGGACCTACCGCACCCAGCACCCCATGGCCACCGAGCTCGCCCAGGTGTCCATCGGCCGCTCCACCGTGCTGCGCCGCACCGGCCCGCACGGACTGCCCGTGCGCGACGTCGTGCCCACCGCCGACCGCAAGACCCTCGAACCCTGGCTGGCCAGGACACCCGGCCAGATCGCCTGGATGGAGAGCAAGGTCGGGCCCTACCCCTTCGAGACCTACGGCCTGCTCATGGCCCAGGCCACCACCGGCTTCGAACTGGAGACGCAGACCCTCTCCCTGTTCGAGAAGGAACTGTTCACCGAGCCCGGCTATCCCGCGTGGTACCTCGAATCGATCATGGTGCACGAGCTGTCCCACCAGTGGTTCGGCGACAGCGTCAGCCCCCGCGCGTGGTCCGACCTGTGGCTCAACGAGGGGCACGCCACCTGGTACGAGGCCCTGTACTCGGAGGAGAAGGCGGACCGGCCCATGGCCGACCGCATGAAGGCCGCCTACGGCGCCTCCGACGGCTGGCGCGCGTCCGGCGGCCCGCCCGCGGCGCCCAAGCCGCCCACCGCCGGACAGAAGATCGGCATCTTCCGCGCCAACGTCTACGACGGCGCCGCCCTGGTGCTCTACGCCCTGCGCCAGGAGATCGGCAAGGCAGCCTTCGAACGCCTGGAGCGGGTCTGGGTGCGGACCCACCGGGACGGCAACGCCACCACGGCCGACTTCGAACACCTTGCCTCGAACATCGCGGGCCGCGACCTGAGCGGCTTCTTCAAGGCGTGGCTCTACGGCGAGAAGACCCCGCCGATGCCCGGACACCCCGACTGGAAGCCGGCGCCCCCGACGAAGACGGGAGCCGGGGCGACCCGCGGCAAGGGCCCGCGATAACACGGTGACGAGACGGGCCGTGCCGTGCGACCATCGTCGGGTCGGCGCGGCACGGACCGCGGGAATCTCCCGGAGCCCCCGTGCGTTGAACCCGATGACCGCCGAAGTGGACTTCCCATCGACGTAAGGACCCAATGACCTCCTCTTCTTCCCCTTCCCAGGACACCAAGCGCTCCGCGCACGCCTACCCCGAAGGTCTTCGGGCCGATGCCCTGATGGAAGAGGACGTCGCCTGGAGCCAGGAGATCGACGGAGACCGGGACGGCGAGCAGTTCGACCGCTCCGAGCGCGCGGCCCTGCGCCGCGTCGCCGGCCTCTCCACCGAACTCGAGGACGTCACCGAGGTCGAGTACCGCCAGCTCCGCCTGGAGCGCGTCGTGCTCGTCGGGGTGTGGACCTCCGGGACCGTGCAGGACGCCGACAACTCCCTCGCCGAGCTGGCCGCCCTCGCGGAGACCGCGGGCGCCCTCGTGCTGGACGGTGTCATCCAGCGCCGCGACAAGCCCGACGCCGCCACCTACATCGGCTCCGGCAAGGCCCTGGAGCTGCGGGACATCGTCCTCGAATCGGGCGCGGACACCGTCATCTGCGACGGTGAGCTGAGCCCCGGCCAGCTCATCCAGCTGGAGGACGTCGTCAAGGTCAAGGTCATCGACCGCACGGCCCTGATCCTGGACATCTTCGCCCAGCACGCCAAGTCCCGCGAGGGCAAGGCGCAGGTCGCGCTCGCGCAGATGCAGTACATGCTGCCGAGGCTCCGCGGCTGGGGTCAGTCGCTGTCCCGGCAGATGGGTGGCGGTCGCGGTGGCCTCGCGACACGTGGTCCCGGTGAGACCAAGATCGAGACGGACCGGCGCCGCATCCGCGAGAAGATGGCGAAGATGCGCCGGGAGATCGCGGACATGAAGACCGGCCGCGAGATCAAGCGTCAGGAGCGCCGCCGCAACAAGGTGCCCTCCGTCGCCATCGCGGGCTACACCAATGCCGGCAAGTCCTCCCTGCTCAACCGGCTCACGGGCGCCGGTGTCCTGGTCGAGAACGCCCTGTTCGCGACCCTGGACCCGACCGTCCGCCGCGCGGAGACCCCGAGCGGCCGGCTCTACACCCTCGCCGACACCGTCGGTTTCGTCCGGCACCTGCCGCACCACCTGGTCGAGGCGTTCCGCTCCACGATGGAGGAGGTCGGCGACTCCGACCTGATCCTCCACGTCGTGGACGGCTCGCACCCCGTCCCGGAGGAGCAGCTGGCCGCCGTGCGCGAGGTGATCAGGGACGTCGGCGCGACCGGCGTGCCCGAGATCGTCGTGATCAACAAGGCCGACGCGGCCGACCCGCTGGTGCTCCAGCGGCTGCTGCGGGTCGAGAAGCGCTCCATCGCGGTCTCGGCCCGAACCGGCCAGGGCATCGACGAACTGCTCGCGCTCATCGACAACGAGCTGCCGCGTCCCTCGGTCGAGATCGAGGCGCTGGTGCCGTATACCCACGGCAAGCTCGTCGCCCGCGCCCACACCGAGGGCGAGGTGATCTCCGAGGAGCACACCGCGGAGGGCACCCTGCTCAAGGTGCGGGTGCACGAGGAACTGGCGGCGGACCTCGCGCCGTACGTCCCGGCACCGGCCCTCTGACCGGCCCACCGGATCGATCCGACGCGGCCGACGTGAAGGCCGTCCCGGTCCACCCGGTGCGCTGAACACCGAAGGCCCGCCCCGCTCACCGCGGGACGGGCCTTCACCATGTCCGGCACCGTGTCCGGCCGGGGCCTGAGGCGGTCCCGAGCGGGCATCCCGCCCGTGACCTCGCCGCCGCCTCCGGGCCGGACGTCGCCTACCGCTGCCCGGCGAACTTCTTGCTGACCGAGTCGTACACGGCCTTGGCGACGTCACCCAGCCGGGGACCCGCCAGCCAGCCCGAACTCACCGGACCGATCGAGGTGTTGGACACCAGCGCCGGCTTGCCGTCCGGGCCGTTCATGACCCAGCCGCCACCGGACGAGCCGCCCGTCATCGTGCACCCGATCCGGTACATCGTCGGGTCGGACTTGGTGATCGACAGCCGCCCCGGCTTGTCCTGGCACTGGTAAAGCCCCTGCCCGTCGAACGGCTTCGCCGCCGGGTAGCCCTTCGCCGTCAGGCTCTCCACCTTCGGCACCGCCGGGGCGTCGAAGTCCACCGGGAGCGCCGAACCGACCGTCTCCTCCAGCGACTTGCCACCGCTGCCCTGCTCCGGCGTCACATGGATCACCGCGTAGTCGTACGGCGCCCCGTCACCGCCCGTCTCGCCGCCCTGCTCGATCCACTGCTGGGAGGTCCGCGCCCAGTCGCCCCACCACACCCCGTACGGAGCGACCTGCTCCCGGCTGGCGCCCTGAAGCTGCGCCTCGCTCATGCCCGCGTCGTTGTACGACGGCACGAACGCGATGTTGCGGTACCAGCCGCCCTTCTTGCCCGCGTGCACACAGTGCCCCGCCGTCCACACCAGGTTGGACTTGCCCGGGTGCGCCGGGTCCTCGACCACCGTCGCCGAGCAGACCATCGTGCCCTCGGGGGAGTCGAAGAACACCTTGCCCGCCGTCGGCGCGCTGGAGTGGTACGGCGGACGCACCGCCTGCGCCTCGACCGGGGCCGGCGTCGGGTCGGTCACCCCCTGGTCACCGGAGAGGTCGTTGTCGTCGACACCCCGGTCCGGGTCGTTGGCGTCGCGCATCCGGTCCGGGTCCCACAGGCCCGCGATGATCGGGTTGACGAAGTCGTTGGCCTCGCGCAGCCAGTCGTCCCGGTCCCAGTTCTTCCAGGCGCCGTTCTTCCACTTGTCGATGTCGATCCCGTGCTCTTTGAGCCGGTCCCTGAGGTCGTCCGGGATCTTGATCTTTCCGTCGCCGGTGACACCGGCGGCGGCGGAGGCGGACGCCTGCCCGCCCGCGTTGTCGTCACTGTCGGAACTGCCGCATCCGGTGGCGGTCAGCGCCAGCACCGAGGCGAGGGCGACGGCCGCCAGCACGGGGGACGTTCCGCGGGACGCGCTCCTCCCTCGCCGAACCGTGAAGGACGGACGTATGGATCGCATGCTGTTTGACTCCCCCTGCTGTAAAGGAACTGGGCGCCGCGCCCGCCAAGTGGACCGCACTCCGGTGCAGTTCACATCGGTCCCGCGGGCGTCCGGGAACGGCATCTCACACTATGCGCTCGCTGTGGGGGACTTCCGACCGAACGGCAACAGTTCCGTCACGGCAAGGATCTTGGGACAACCCGTAACCCGGTGGGAGGCCGGCGGTTGTAGCCGTGGGGGACTGCCGCCCGCGCCCGGTCCCCGGGACCAACTCGCCTCCGCACAGCGCAAGGACGGTAAGCCGTGGCCGTGACCGAGCCGATGACCGGGGAGACGTGCGGGGGAGCGCACGACACCCACGACGAAGTCCTCACCCGCCAGTTCGCCCGTGAGTCCCGGCCGCGCACCTACGCCCGCGCCCTGCCCGTCGTGCCGGTCCGGGCCCGCGGCCTGACCATCGAGGCCGCCGATGGCCGCCGTTACCTCGACTGCCTCTCCGGCGCCGACGCGCTCGCCCTCGGCCACAACCACCCCGTCGTCCTGGAAGCCATCCGCAAGGTTCTCGACTCGGGTGCCCCCCTCTCCGTCCTCGACCTGGCGACCCCCGTCAAGGACGCCTTCGTCACCGAACTGTTCCGCACCCTGCCGCCCGGCCTCGCCGACCGCGCCCGCGTCCGGTTCTGCGACCCGGTCGGCACGGACGCCGTCCACACCGCGCTCGACCTCGTCCGCGCCGCGACCGGCCGCCCCGGCATCCTCGCCTTCACCGGCGCCCACCACGGAGCGACCACCGACGCCCTCGCCGCGTCCGGCGCCACCCACGACCTCCGGATCACCCGCCTCCCGTATCCCCAGGACCACCGCTGCCCCTTCGGCGTAGGCGGTCCCCTCGGCGCCGAACTCTCCGCCCGCTGGACCGAGTCCCTGCTCGACGACCCCCGGTCCGGAATTCCCCTGCCCGCGGGGATGATCCTGGAAGCCGTCCAGAGCGAGGGCGGAGTGATCCCCGCCCCCGACGACTGGCTGCGCCGGATGCGCGCCATCACCTCCGAACGCTCGATTCCCCTGATCGCCGACGAGACCCGGACCGGCGTCGGCCGCACCGGCGCCTTCTGGGCCGTGGACCATAGCGCTGTCACCCCCGACGTGATGGTCCTCTCACAGGCCGTCGGCGGCAGCCTTCCCCTGGCCGTCGTGGTGCACCGCGACGACCTCGACACATGGGCACCCGGCACCCACGCGGGTACCTTCCGCGGCAACCAGCTCGCCATGGCCGCCGGCACGGCCACCCTCGCCCACGTCCGCGAGAACGACCTCGCCGGCCGCGCCGCCCACCTCGGCGCCCGGATGCTCACCCAACTGCGCCAACTCAAGCGGGACTTCGCGTGTGTGGGCGACGTGCGGGGCCGCGGCCTGATGATCGGCGTGGAACTCGTGGACCCGGAGGGCACCCCCACCCCGGCCCGACCCGGACACCACGCCCCCGCTCCCCTCGTCCCGGGACCCGGCCACGAACCTGAACCCACCGGCACCCCGCTCCCCGCCGCTCCCGCCCTCGCCGCCGCCGTCCAACGCGAGTGCCTGCGCCGGGGCCTGATCGTCGACCTCGGAGGCCGCCACACGAGCGTCGTCCGACTCCTCCCTCCCCTCACCATCACCGACGACCAGACAACAGCGATCCTGGACCGCTTCACGGACGCGGTGACAGCGGTGGCCGGCGGGGACGTGTACGGGCGGCGTGGGCTCCGGCGGGGAGTTGGGACCGGGGGTGGGGCTGAGGGCGAGGGGGGCGGCAGCGGGGGTACTGCGGCGGGCGTCGGCTGGTCCGGAGCCGGGGTGGGGAGCGGTGATGGCGGTGGTGGTCGCAGGGGTGCTCCTGGGTAGGGCGGCCCGCTCGTATCGCGGCCCGAGTCATGCCCCGGCCACCTGGCCGTCCGCCCCGCAGTCTCCCTCAGCCGTCCGCCACCGGTGAGCCCCCGCCCAGGCTCCCGCACACTCCGCACGCCTCCGAGGAACGGTCCCTTGAACACCACCTCCACCTCCATCTCCGGCATCTCCCAAGTCCCGCACGCCCCCGTCGTGTTGACGGTGGACTCCGTCCCCGGGCAACAATCCCCGACTCCGCAGTCCGCACCGCCGCCCGCTCCGGCCGACGTCCATGAGGACTCCGACCTCCTGGACCGCCCCGACCCCCACTACGCCGCCGAGGCCGCGGCCGTGGAGAACCTGCTCCGCTGCTGGGTACGGGAGACGAACCTCCCCGCGCCGGATTCCGGCACCCTCCGTATCCCGCTCCCCGCCTCCGGAACGTCCCTCACCGTGCCGGTCCACTTCTGGTCCCCGACGGGCTGGCACCGCTTCGGCCTCCCACGCCTGGCGGACGCACCCGAGGACGCCTCACCGGTCGACGCGGTCACCCTGGCCGCACTGCTCACGAGGGAGACCCCCGGCGACAGGCGCGACGCCGACACCCGGGCCGACGCAGGTGACCTCGTCGCCCGCGTGGCCGACTCCGTCCGCCGTACCGTCACCTTCATCAGCGACCGGCGAGACCGGCCCGCCGGCGGCCCCGATCTCTTCCTCGACGCCGAACAGGCGCTCCTCCTCGGCCACCCGCTCCACCCGGCCCCCAAGAGCCGCGACGGTCTCTCCGACACCGAAACCCGCCTGTACTCACCCGAGTCGCGTGCCTCCTTCCCCCTGCACTGGATCGCTGTCGCTCCCTCCCTGCTGGCCACCGACTCCGCCTGGACGGACCGCGGCCGTCCCGTTCCCGCGGAGCACCTGGTCGCCCAGCTCGCCGGCCCCGGTCTGCCGCTGCCCGAGGGTTACGCGGCCCTGCCCCTGCACCCCTGGCAGGCCCGAGAGGTTCGGCACCGCGACGAGATCGCGGCCCTGTTCGACGCCGGACTGCTGAGGGACCTCGGACCTCACGGTCTTCCCTGGCACCCCACCTCCTCCGTGCGGACCGTCCACCGGTCCGGTGCGCCCGCCATGCTCAAACTGTCGCTCGGCCTGCGGATCACCAACTCCCGCCGCGAGAACCTCCGCAAGGAACTCCACCGAGGTGTCGAGGTCCACCGTCTGCTCCGCAGCGGCCTGGCCATGGACTGGCAGGCGGCGCACCCCGGCTTCGACATCGTCCGCGACCCCGCCTGGCTCGCGGTCGACGGCCCGGACGGCCTGCCCGTCACGGGACTTGACGTCGTCATCCGGCACAACCCCTTCCTCCCGTCCGACGACGCCTCCTGCGTCGCCGGTCTGGTCTCGCCCCGGCCCATCGCCGAACCGGGCCCCACCACCCTCGAAACCCCGCCCTGCCGTTCCCGGCTCGCCCTGCTCGTCACCCGGCTCGCCGAGCGGACCGGCCGCTCCCTGGGCGCCGTCGCCACGGAGTGGTTCCTGCGCTACCTGGAACAGGTCGTGCGTCCGGTGCTGTGGCTGGACGCCGAGGCCGGCATCGCCCTCGAAGCCCACCAACAGAACACCCTGGTCCTGCTGGACCCCGACGGCTGGCCCACGGGCGGCCGGTACCGCGACAACCAGGGCTACTACTTCCGCGAGTCCCGCCGCGCCGAACTCGACGCCCGCCTGCCCGGCATCGGCGAGCGAAGCGACACCTTCGTCACCGACGAGGTCGCCGACGAGCGCTTCGCCTACTACCTCGCCGTCAACAACGTCCTCGGCCTGATCGGCGCGTTCGGCTCCCAGCGCCTCGCCGACGAGACGCTGCTGCTCGCCGCGTTCCGCCGCTTCCTCACCGACGTCGCCTCGGGCCCCGCCCGCCTGCGTACCAGCCTCCCCGGCCGTCTGCTCGACTCGCCCGTGCTGCGCTGCAAGGCCAACCTCCTGACGCGGCTGCACGGACTCGACGAACTGGTCGGACCGGTCGACACCCAGTCCGTCTACGTCACCATCGCCAACCCCCTTCACCTCCGACACCTCTGAACCGCACACCGACGACTTCGTCCACTCCCGAGGAAGACGACCCACCTCGGCTCCTGAGAGGAGCGCGCCGTGCCTCCCACCGACGCGAGCGCCGACGCCGGCCCCGTATTCGTCCCGGCCTCCGCGCACCCGAGACGCCCTGGCCCGAGCGGGGACGGTCAGGACACGCTCGACCTGCGACTCCCCGACGAACTCCTCGCGCTCGCCGCCGGGGAGAGGTCCGACGCCACGGTCGCGGTGGCCGACGACCTGCTCGACCACGTTGGGGCCTGGGGTCCCGTGGTCACCCCGGTCGGCGTCCTCCAACTCGTCCCGGCCCGTCCGGACCGCGACCTGCCGCTCATCACCCGCTGGATGAACGACCCGGCCGTGGCGGCCTTCTGGGAACTGTCCGGCCCTCCCTCGCGCACCGAGGAACATCTCCGCACCCAACTCACGGGCGACGGCCGCAGCGTCCCGTGCGTCGGCGTGCTGGACGGCACCCCGATGAGTTACTGGGAGATCTACCGGGCGGACCTGGATCCACTGGCCCGCCACTACCCGGCACGCCCCCACGACACCGGCGTCCACCTCCTCGTCGGGGGAGTGGCGGACCGGGGCCGCGGACTCGGCTCCACGCTCCTGAGAGCCGTGGCCGACCTGGTCCTGGACCGGCGTCCCGCCTGTGCCCGGGTCGTCGCCGAACCCGACCTTCGCAACACCCCCTCCCTCTGTGCGTTCCTCTCCGCCGGGTTCCGGTTCGCCGCCGAGGTCGACCTGCCCGGCAAGCGAGCCGCCCTCATGGTCCGGGACCGCACCCTCCGACACCTGATGTAGCGCTGAGTGATTGCGCTGTCACATGGGGGAACGAAGACCGGGTCGACGCAGTTCCCGCTTTTCTCCACGACATCCCGGATTTCTCAGACGCCAGGAGCCCCACCCGTGTCCGTGCCACCGGTCACCTCACCGGTCCGACGACCGGTGCCCTTGCCGGTCCACCCACCGGTCACCTCACCCGTCCACCGACCGGTTCCTCCACCGGTCTCTCCCCCGGTCCGGCCGTCGGTCTCTTCGCCGGTCCCGGCGTTGATCACCTCTTTGTCAGTGCCGGGCCGTAGGGTGGTCGGGCTATGACGAAGCCCTCACTCCCTGAACTCCTGCACGCCGCTGTCACAGCCGTCGGCGGCACGGAGCGCCCCGGCCAGGTGACCATGGCCGAATCGGTCGCCGGAGCGATCGACGACGGATCCCATCTGCTGATCCAGGCCGGCACCGGCACCGGAAAGTCACTCGGTTATCTCGTGCCCGCGCTCGCGCACGGGGAGCGTGTCGTCGTGGCGACCGCCACCCTCGCCCTGCAACGCCAGCTCGTGGAGCGCGACCTTCCGCGCACGGTCGAGGCCCTGCACCCGCTGCTGCGTCGCCGCCCGGAGTTCGCGATGCTCAAGGGCCGGTCGAACTACCTGTGCCTGCACCGGCTGCACGAGGGTGTGCCGCAGGACGAGGAGGAGGGCCTCTTCGACCAGTTCGAGGCCGCGGCACTCACCAGCAAACTGGGCCAGGACCTGCTGCGGCTGCGCGACTGGTCGGACGAGACCGAGAGCGGCGACCGCGACGACCTCACCCCCGGCGTCTCCGACCGTGCCTGGGCGCAGGTGTCGGTGTCCTCCCGGGAATGCCTCGGCGCCTCGAAGTGCGCGTACGGCGCGGAGTGCTTCGCCGAGATGGCCCGGGAGCGGGCCAAGCTCGCCGAGGTCGTCGTCACCAACCACGCGCTGCTCGCCATCGACGCGATCGAGGGCGCCCCGGTGCTCCCGCAGCACGAGGTGCTGATCGTCGACGAGGCGCACGAACTGGTCTCCCGGGTCACCGGCGTCGCGACCGGCGAACTCACTCCCGGTCAGGTCAACCGCGCGGTGCGCCGCGCGGCGAAGCTGGTCAACGAGAAGGCCGCCGACCAGCTCCAGACCGCCGCCGAGGGCTTCGAGCGGCTGATGGAACTGGCCCTCCCGGGCCGTCTGGAGGAGATCCCGGAGGACCTCTCCTACGCCCTGATGGCGCTGCGGGACGCGGCCCGCACGGTGATCTCCGCGATCGGCGCGACCCGCGACAAGTCGGTCCAGGACGAGGACGCGGTCCGCAAGCAGGCCCTGGCCTCCGTGGAGTCCGTCCACGACGTCGCGGAGCGCGTGGTGGGAGGCTCGGAGTGGGACGTCGTCTGGTACGAGCGGCACGACCGCTTCGGTGCCTCCCTGCGTGTCGCCCCCATGTCCGTCTCGGGCCTGCTCCGCGAGAAGCTCTTCGCGGACCGCTCCGTCGTCCTTACCTCGGCGACCCTGAAGCTCGGCGGTGACTTCAACGGCGTCGGCGCGTCCCTTGGCCTCGCTCCGGAGGGCACGGAGGGGGAGGACGTGCCGCAGTGGAAGGGCGTCGACGTCGGCTCGCCCTTCGACTACCCCAAGCAGGGCATCCTCTATGTCGCCAAGCATCTGTCGCGCCCCGCGCGCGACGGGGACCGCACCGACATGCTGGACGAACTGACCGAGCTGATCCAGTCGGCCGGCGGTCGCACGCTCGGGCTGTTCTCCTCCATGCGGGGCGCCCAGCTCGCCGCGGAGGAGTTGCGCTCCCGGATTCCCGAGTTCCCGATCCTGCTCCAGGGCGAGGAGACCCTGGGCGAGCTGATCAAGAACTTCGCGGCGGATCCGAAGACCTGTCTCTTCGGGACGCTGTCGCTCTGGCAGGGCGTCGACGTCCCCGGTCCGAGCTGCCAGCTCGTCGTCATGGACAAGATCCCGTTCCCGCGCCCCGACGACCCGTTGATGAGCGCCCGGCAGAAGGCGGTCGAGGACGCCGGCGGCAATGGCTTCATGGCTGTCGCCGCCACCCACGCTGCGCTGCTCATGGCCCAGGGCGCCGGCCGTCTCGTGCGGGCCTCGGGGGACCGCGGGGTGGTCGCCGTACTCGACCAGCGGTTGGCGACCGCGAGGTACGGCAGTTATCTCAAGGCGTCACTGCCCGACTTCTGGTACACGACGGACCGTAATCAGGTCCGCAGGTCGCTGGCCGCCATCGACGCCGTGGCGCAGCAGGCCGAGGCGAAGTGAAGTGACCCGAGATCGGCCCGTCCCTCGCCGGGACGGGCCGATGCTCATGAGGGAATCCCGCTGGTGCCGCGAGCGTGCGGCACGGGGTCGGCCGTACAGCACGGGGCCCCGGAACCGGCGCAGAGGTCCCGGGGCCCGGTCAGGGGGCGGGCGGGGCGGGAGGCCCGCCCGCCGCAGCCGTCACACGCGGCGCAGCACCGCGACGACCTTGCCCAGGATGGTCGCGTCGTCCCCCGGGATCGGCTCGTAGGCGGAGTTGTGCGGGAGCAGCCAGACATGGCCGTCCTCGCGCTTGAACCGCTTGACCGTGGCCTCGCCGTCCAGCATCGCGGCCACGATGTCACCGTTCTCGGCGACGGGCTGACGGCGGACGGTCACCCAGTCGCCGTCGCAGATCGCGGCCTCGATCATGGAGTCGCCGACGACCTTCAGGACGAAGAGCTCACCGTCACCGACGAGCTGGCGGGGGAGCGGGAAGACGTCCTCCACCGACTCCTCGGCGAGGATCGGGCCACCGGCGGCGATACGGCCGACCAGCGGGACGTACGACGCGGCGGGCTTGCCTGCGGTGTCCGTGGGCTGCACCGAGACCGCCTGGTCCGAGCCGCGCACCTCGTACGCGCGCGGGCGGTGCGGGTCGCGACGCAGGAACCCCTTGCGCTCCAGGGCCATCAGCTGGTGCGCCACCGAGGACGTGCTCGACAGGCCGACCGCCTGACCGATCTCCCGCATCGACGGCGGGTAGCCACGCCGCTGCACGGAGTCCCGGATGACCTCGATCACTCGGCGCTGCCGGTCGGTCAGTCCCGAGCTGTCGGCCCTGATCCCTGGAGGTCGGCCAGGTAGGGAGCGCTTGTGCGCCTCGGGATTCGCGGCTTCGTTCATCGCATGCACCGGCTCGAGTCGGCCCTGGGAGCGGTCCTGGGCAGTGATGGTGGCGCTGTCTGCGGTGGTGGTCACGTCGGCCCCTCTCGATGGTCTCCCTGCTGGACAACGGTAGTTGCTTTCGAAAGGTTGCGCCAAACACACGTTCGAGTGAAAAACTGCGTTTCACCAGACGCGATGATGTGTCTGGGTGTATGGCTGACGCTGCACCTGGCGGGCGGAAGGGTTCCTGGTTGTACTCTTCACCGCCGGGAGGCGACCTCACGGGTTGTGCCCTCAGTCTGCCATCCGGGCTTCCGCAGGTCGGGAGCCGGTCCCCTTCCCTGTCGGAGTCGCACGCGTCCTCCGTGACGCGCTCACGCTATCTCCGTATGCGCCACGGCGATACGGCCGTGCGGGTGCGGCTTCCGGCCAGGTGGCGCCGGGGTCCCGCGCGCGGGTGACGGGCCGCCCCGCCGTGGCGATCCGCGCGCGCGACACGCGTGTGGCCTTGATGTATGAGCCAATCCCCACATGTAGTGGTTGGATTGCGGTAGCAGCCCACAAGTTGTGGTCCCCCCGGTCTCCGGTGTCCCGACCATCGCCTATGCTTGGGGCTGCTCCGAGGGGCCCAAGAGGTCTCCTGGTGCTGTTGAGTCTGCTGTGAGGAGGGTTGGAGACATGCACTGCCCCTTCTGCAGGCACCCCGACAGCCGTGTGGTCGACAGCCGTACGACCGACGACGGCACGTCCATCCGCAGGCGCCGCCAGTGCCCCGACTGCTCCCGTCGTTTCACGACCGTGGAGACGTGTTCGCTCATGGTGGTGAAGCGGTCCGGAGTCACCGAGCCCTTCAGCCGTACCAAGGTCATCAATGGTGTGCGCAAGGCGTGCCAGGGGCGGCCTGTCACCGAGGACGCGCTCGCGCAACTCGGCCAGCGGGTCGAGGAGGCGGTGCGGGCCACCGGGAGCGCCGAGCTGACCACCCACGACGTGGGACTGGCCATACTCGGCCCGTTGCAGGAACTCGACCTCGTCGCCTATCTGCGATTCGCCTCCGTGTACCGGGCGTTCGACTCGCTCGAGGACTTCGAGGCGGCCATCGCCGAACTGAGGGAAGCGACGCGGGACCCCGCCGGCGACGACGAGGACGCGGGAGCGGGGAGCCAGGAGGACGACGGCGGACGCGGTGGGACCGAGCAGGTCCCCGTGCCCGCCCACGCCGCCGACTGATCAGGGGGCAAGAACCGGTCGGAGGACCCGGTTCCGGCCGAGCGGCGGCGATCAGGACCTGTTGCGGGCGGCAGCGTGAGGGCGCCCGCAACACCAGACAGAACAACGTGTCTCGGAACAACGGGGCACTTCAGGGCGTTTTAGCCCGTACAGGGAGGCGGCATGACAGAGACGGCGAGTGGTCCGGCACGGAGTTCCCGCGCCAGGGGCACCAAGGCGGCCAAGGGGCTGCGTGTCGAGCGCATCCACACCACTCCCGGCGTGCACCCGTACGACGAGGTGGCCTGGGAGAGCCGTGACGTCGTCATGACGAACTGGCGCGACGGCTCGATCAACTTCGAGCAGCGCGGCGTCGAGTTCCCCGACTTCTGGTCGGTGAACGCGGTCAACATCGTCACCAGCAAGTACTTCCGCGGTGCCGTGGGCACCCCGCAGCGCGAGACCAGCCTCCGGCAGCTGATCGACCGCATCGTGAAGACGTACCGGAAGGCCGGTGAGGACTACAAGTATTTTGCCTCGCCCGCCGACGCCGAGATCTTCGAGCACGAGCTGGCGTACGCCCTCCTGCACCAGATCTTCAGCTTCAACAGCCCCGTGTGGTTCAACGTGGGCACCCCGCAGCCCCAGCAGGTCTCGGCCTGCTTCATCCTGTCCGTCGACGACTCCATGGAGTCGATCCTCGACTGGTACAAGGAAGAGGGCATGATCTTCAAGGGCGGCTCCGGCGCCGGCCTGAACCTCTCCCGCATCCGCTCCTCCAAGGAACTGCTCTCCTCCGGCGGCAACGCCTCCGGCCCGGTCTCCTTCATGCGCGGTGCCGACGCCTCGGCCGGAACCATCAAGTCCGGCGGTGCCACCCGCCGTGCCGCGAAGATGGTCATCCTCGACGTCGACCACCCCGACATCGAGGACTTCATCGAGACCAAGGTCAAGGAGGAGGAGAAGATCCGCGCCCTGCGCGACGCGGGCTTCGACATGGACCTGGGCGGGGACGACATCACCTCCGTCCAGTACCAGAACGCCAACAACTCGGTCCGCGTGAACGACGAGTTCATGAAGGCCGTCGAGCAGGGCGGCACGTTCGGCCTCCGCGCGCGGATGACCGGCGAGGTCATCGAGGAGGTCCAGGCCAAGTCGCTGTTCCGCAGGATGGCCGAGGCCGCCTGGGCCTGCGCCGACCCCGGCATCCAGTACGACGACGTCATCAACCACTGGCACACGTGCCCGGAGTCCGGCCGCATCAACGGCTCGAACCCGTGCAGCGAGTACATGCACCTGGACAACACGTCCTGCAACCTCGCCTCGCTGAACCTGATGAAGTTCCTCAAGGACGACGGCAAGGGCCACCAGTCCTTCGAGGTCGAGCGCTTCGCCAAGGTCGTCGAGATGGTCATCACCGCGATGGACATCTCGATCTGCTTCGCGGACTTCCCGACCCAGAAGATCGGTGACAACACGCGCGCGTACCGCCAGCTCGGCATCGGCTACGCCAACCTCGGCGCCCTGCTGATGGCGACCGGTCACGCGTACGACTCCAACGGCGGCCGCGCCCTCGCCGGTGCCATCACCTCCCTGACGACCGGCACGGCGTACAAGCGCTCCGCCGAACTCGCCGCGGTCGTCGGCCCGTACGACGGCTACGCCCGCAACGAGCAGCCGCACCTGCGCGTGATGAAGCAGCACGCCGACGCCAACACCACGGCCGTCCGCATGGACGACCTGGACACCCCGGTGTGGGCCGCCGCCACCGAGGCCTGGCAGGACGTGCTGCGCCTCGGCGAGAAGAACGGCTTCCGCAACTCCCAGGCGTCCGTCCTCGCGCCGACCGGCACCATCGGTCTCGCGATGTCCTGCGACACCACCGGTGTCGAGCCGGACCTGGCACTGGTCAAGTTCAAGAAGCTGGTCGGCGGCGGTTCGATGCAGATCGTCAACGGCACCGTGCCGCAGGCCCTGCGCCGCCTGGGCTACCAGGAGGAGCAGATCGAGGCGATCGTCGCCCACATCGGCGAGCACGGCAATGTGATCGACGCGCCCGGCCTCAAGCACGCGCACTACGAGGTCTTCGACTGCGCCATGGGCGAGCGCGCCATCTCCCCGATGGGCCACGTCCGCATGATGGCGGCCATCCAGCCGTGGATCTCCGGCGCCATCTCCAAGACGGTCAACATGCCGGAGACGGCGACCGTCGAAGAGGTCGAAGAGATCTACTTCGAGGCGTGGAAGCTGGGCGTCAAGGCGCTCGCGATCTACCGCGACAACTGCAAGGTCGGCCAGCCCCTCTCCGCCAAGACCAAGGAGAAGGAGAAGACCGAGATCACGGAGAAGGCCGAGGCCACCATCCGTGAGACGGTCGAGAAGGTCGTCGAGTACCGCCCGGTCCGCAAGCGCCTCCCGAAGGGTCGTCCCGGCATCACCACGTCCTTCACGGTCGGCGGTGCCGAGGGGTACATGACCGCCAACTCCTACCCGGACGACGGTCTCGGCGAGGTCTTCCTGAAGATGTCCAAGCAGGGCTCCACCCTCGCCGGCATGATGGACGCCTTCTCCATCGCCGTCTCGGTCGGCCTCCAGTACGGCGTGCCGCTGGAGACGTACGTCTCGAAGTTCACCAACATGCGCTTCGAGCCGGCCGGTATGACCGACGACCCGGACGTGCGGATGGCGCAGTCGATCGTCGACTACATCTTCCGCCGCCTGGCGCTGGACTTCCTGCCCTTCGAGACGCGTTCCGCGCTCGGCATCCACTCCGCCGAGGAGCGCCAGCGCCACCTGGAGACGGGGTCGTACGAGCCCACCGAGGACGAGGTCGACGTCGAGGGCCTGGCCCAGTCGGCGCCGCGCGCCCAGGAGCTGAAGGCCGTCGCCACGCCGAAGGCCGACATCGAGGCGGCCGCGCCCGCCCCGCGGCAGGCGCACACCAGCGCCGAACTGGTGGAGATGCAGCTGGGCATCCAGGCCGACGCCCCGCTGTGCTTCTCCTGCGGCACGAAGATGCAGCGGGCCGGCTCCTGCTACATCTGCGAGGGCTGCGGCTCGACGAGCGGCTGCAGCTGAAACTGGGCGGAATTGCATCGAGTGCAACACTCGGCAAACGCTCACCTGACAAGTAATCCCTGATGAGAGGGGCGTCAGCCTCCTGCTGACGCCCCTCCCGCGTAGCGGCTGGCCTGGGGATACACCCGCCGCTGAAGCGCACGCAATAATGTTGCATCCAGCGCAACCGCCCACCAGGTCCCCGGTGAAGGTGATACAGAGGAAAATTCATGGACTATGTAGTCCACGATCTCGGTCGTCAGTCCAAGGGTGCGACCGCAGTCATCAATCTGTCCGGAAGCGCAGCCAATGTGCGTCTGATGGACTCCAGCAACTATCAGAAGTACAAAAGCGGGCGAGGCCACAGGTGTATCGGTGGGCTGGCAAGGACCTCTCCGGTACGTCTTGCGATTCCGAGTAGCGGTCACTGGTACGTGACCGTTGATTTGCTGGGCCTCAAGGGCAAGGTGAGGTCTTCGGCCTCCGTCGAACCGCCCCCGCTGCCCGTGCTCCGCCCGAGCAACGCTGGTTCCCTGGCCGATATCAGGCATGAGCCGCCGCCTTACTCCGCAGGCCGTGGTGAGCCCGTACGAGATGTCTTCATTTCCCATGCCAGTGAAGACAAAGAAGCCGTGGCCCGACCGCTGGCGCAGTATCTGCAAGAAGCCGGCATCTCTGTGTGGCTCGACGTTCTCGAACTGAGGATCGGCGACAGCCTACGCCGCAAGATCGACCACGGGTTGGCTAACAGCCAGTTCGGCATCGTAATTCTCTCGCGCCACTTCTTCGAGAAGGGGTGGCCGCAGTATGAACTCGACGGCTTGGTGACGAGGTACGTGACGGGGCAACAGAACCTGCTGCCCATCTGGCACAACGTCACCAAGGATGAGGTTATGGCGCAAAGCCCGTCCCTGGCCGACAAGTTGGCGAGAAGCACCGCTCAGTTCACGGTCGAGGAGATCGCCAGCGAGATTGCTGATGTGATTCGAGAGAGCCGAGAGGGCGGTGCTCAGCGTGATGCTGGGTAACTCGAATCTCATACCTGAGAATTCCGGCGGAGAGCCCGCCGGATGGTGATCGGCTGACCCTTCGGAGGGGTCAGACGATCACCGCAGCCAGAACGAGACGTCCTGTACCGCATCCAGGCATGCATGACATCACGTTCTGAGCTGCAACGCAAAGTGGCACGAAAGGAACTGTGATCATGTCCAAGAACCCACGTCAGACAGGTAAGAAGGCCGCGTCGGCCGCAGCCAAGGTCCTGGCCAACCCGAAGTCGACCAAGGCCGAGAAGTCTGCGGCGGCAAGCGCGCTGTCGCAGACGCCGTCCAAGAAAAAGTAACACCTGAAGGTGCCCAGGGCCTGCGCCCTGGGCACCCCAATCCTCAAGGGCACCCATGGCAGGCCCAGCGTAACCAACTCAACGATGATGCGTTAGACGCAACATGAGCAGTGGGGTGGGCCTGCCAGGTGCTGCGCACCTGATGCTTGCTGACGGGGTCGTGCATCTGGACCCCGAGACAGCCGTCTTCGAGGCGATGCTGGAGGGGTGGGCCCGGCAGCAGCGGGCTAGGTTTTTGGACTGGGATGGAACGATCAAACCGCGCCTCGCCCTTATCAGGCGATTTGCCGACTTCACCAATGAGTACCCATGGCAATGGCAGCCTGCCGAAGTTGACGCATTCATGAATTTTCTTCGGGATAGGCGACCAACCTTCGCGGTGTCAACTGGGCGGAGCTATCAGAACGCGCTGCGAATGTTCTGCGGTTACGTCACGGATGCTCGTTATGGCTGGCCGGTAAAGTGCTTCGATTCCTTTGGTCAAGCGCCAGTGCAGATTCTGCACGAGTGGAACACCGTCGGCCACTCTAGTGAATATGAAGGTGGTTCGGAACGGCGCCCCCTCACTTATGACGAGGTGTAAGCCCTATTCGACGCAGCGGATGGACGGGTCGAGGACATCAGAGCCCGTCGCCGCAAGGGCGCTTTGGCAGCCATGAGGGATGCCGTATTACTCAAAACGGTATACGCATACGGGCTGCGTCGGCAGGAGGCTGTGCGCCTAGATCTACATGATCTGAGGAGGAATCCCAAGGCTCCATCGTATGGGCGTTTCGGGGCGATTTTTATTCGCTACGGTAAATCCTCAAAGGGTGGTCCGCCGAAGCGGCGAACCGTGTTCACGGTTCCCGAGTTCGACTGGGTGGTTGAATTGCTGGATCACTACATTGAAGAGATTCGGCCGCTTGCGTCGCCAGGTAAGCACCCCGCCCTGTGGATTACCGAGCGTCTAAGCCGTATCTCCATGCGCCGACTGGACGAGGCATTCGAAACGGCTCGAACCATGGCAGGGCTGCCTGAAGAGCTAAATCTCCACTGCCTTCGGCATAGCTATATCACGCATCTCATCGAATTCGATTATCCGGAGCGATTCGTGCAGGATCAGGTGGGTCATGAATATGCTTCCACTACAGCCATCTACTCAGGCGTATCTGACGAATATCGGAATCGGCTAGTTCAGAGATCCCTGAAATCCAGGTACTCCGACCTGTGGGGGACCTCGTCGTGATCAAGAAGATGGGGATCCGATGGAACCTGCGCCAACTTATGGCAGCTCGCGAGATGTTTCAAACCACGGACTTGGTTCCCTTGCTTGCAGAGAGGGGAATCCACCTCTCTCGCGAGCAGGTATTTCGCCTAGTGACTCAACCACCGCAGCGATTGTCTATGGATACGTTGGCTGCTCTCTGTGACATCCTTGCATGCACTCCCAACGACCTCATTGGCGTTGAGGTTGTTCATTCGGAGGTACGAAAGGTTTCTGGGGCTGACGCCAATCCGGTTCCGCAGTTGCGGCGTACCACTATCCGTCGCCCTGACCAACGATGAGTAGCCGCGATCGTCAGCTGTCCGAGAAGCGTTGGCAGCGAGTGCTACAGCATATTTCGTCAACGCTGCCTAGCCTCAGTGAAGAGGGAGCGGCGGAGATTCTTCGGAAGGCTAAAGCGGATCAGGGCATCTCGCTGCGACAGCTAGATGAGCACTTCCTCGAAGTACCAGACGCGCTCGGCTCCGGGGCATCAGACTGTCCCTTAGTTCTGATCAGGCTGGTTGAGGTTCTCGTCAACGCTGGGATTGAAGGCGTCGTGCGGGCCGGTTGTTCTCAGTGTGGTGCGGTGGGTGTAGATCTTTCAAGAAAAGGGACGGGAGGACGTGTCTGTACTCCTTGCAACAATCGCTTAAAGCGGCTGCTCTGCGCACGATGTGGTCGTCTGGAACGCATCGCCGCTCGCTGGGAAGGGGAGCCGGTCTGCTATCGCTGCTACAGCACCGACCCAAAAATTACGGTCGAATGCTCCTCGTGTAGCCGCCTTCGAGCTCCTAGGTACCGATCCCCTGATGGCGCGGTACTTTGCTCTAACTGTGCTCCCAAGCCGGTCCACTTGTGCAGCGTATGCGGTGACCGAGCGCCAGCTCACTCACGTGTTGAGGGGCAGGCAGTATGCAAGCGTTGTTACCGGGCCCCGCAAAGAGCGTGTGGTCAGTGTGGCAAGAATCGCCCTACGAAAATCAAAGGATCTTCGGGCAGGGTTGATCTATGCGCCTATTGCTATTACGGACCGGAAAATACTTGCGCTACCTGTGGACTGCTTCGGCAGTGCCGGCGCAGTCGTGTTACAGGCGAATACGTCTGTGAGCGGTGCTATAAGCGACCCACTCGAATCTGCTCGTGGTGCGGTCGAGACCGTCAGATCCACGCGAGATGGCCTGGCGGACCAGTCTGTGATACTTGCTATAACCGAACTCTGTCTGAACCAGGGGATTGCGAGGGATGCGGCAAGCGGCGCGCACTAATTTCCACTAATTCATTTGGAAGGCGTGTGTGCGGCCCCTGTGGCGGCAGTTGGGTAGACTACCTTTGCTGCACCTGCGGAGAAGCGGGATTCCCGTATGAGGACGGGAATTGTGATCGTTGCGTCCTTAAAGTGAGGTTGCGTGACCTATTCTCCGATCAAGACGGCTTGATCAAGCCGGAAATTCAGCCGCTGATCGAGGTGCTAGGAAGCGTTCCGCGTCCATATCGCACACTTCAATGGCTAGCCAAGGGACGTGCTGCGCAGTTACTTGTCCAAGTCGCCCGAGAGGATAGGAAAGTAAGCCATGAACTCTTGGATGAGATGCCGCTGGGGCCTGCCGCGGATTATGCTCGAAGTGCACTAGTCCATTCTCACGTACTGCCTGAGCGGGTGGAACACTTCGGACGCCTTGAGACTTGGTCAAAGAACCTGCTAGTGGGCAAGCCTGCTCATCACGTGCGCTTGTTACGCCCGTTCATCCAATGGCATATCATCCTCCGAGCTCGACGTAAGGTTCAGCGTCACCAACTCAGTTATGGTGCGGCTCAATCGACTCGGCGACGGATTAGCATTGCCTTTCAGTTTTTGGATTGGCTGGATCGGCGAGGTAGTCTCTTTGAGGAGATCACTCAGGGAGACGTCGACCGCTGGCTCGCAGAAGGTTCGACTATGCGATATCAGGTTCGATATTTTATTGGTTGGGCTGTGAGTCGGAATTTGATCGATCCGGTATTCGTGCCATGTCGCCCGCAGGGGAATCCTGAAGTCGTCCTTGATGAGTACGATCACATCCAGCAGATTCGCCGATGCGTAAGTGACAGTGGAATTCCATTGGACGTTCGTGTGGCCGGAGCACTGGTTCTTGCCTTCGGGGCCACTCTCGCTCGGATTGTTTGCTTGACTTTCGACGATCTAATTCGGGCGGATGGGGAGACTTACGTTTCTCTCGGTAAGAAGCCATTGCTTTTACCTCCGCAGCCCGCATGCCTAGTGATGGAACTCGCTGACTCTCCCCGGAATTTGTCGGTGATTGGAGCAACCGTAGGGTCGTCGCGTTGGTTGTTCCCGGGAAGGCGGGCTGGCATGCACCTTGCCGCTGGAACCCTGGCTCGGAGGTTGAAGAAATTTGGAATCACGCCTCCGGGTGCTCGCAACGCTGCTCGAATGTCCCTTGCGGCTGACCTGCCGGCACCCGTGATTGCAGAACTCTTCGGCATGCATATCAACACGGCTGTTCGGTGGGTTCGCTTCGCTAAGCGTGACTGGGCCGGGTACCTGGCCGATCGTGCAGAGGATCTGCAGAAGACAACGAAGCGTCAGCAGTAGGCGCTCTGCATTAGCGCCCGGGCGCCGTCAAGATTGTGAAAATGCTGGTCAAAGGTGGTGATCTGGGATTTCGGCACTTCTGCTCACGGGCTTCTTGATGGCTTGTGGTTGGGTCTGATGCGGGACTGCGTTTCGCGTCCCCTGTTCGCGTGTGAGCGAGACACCTGGGTTCGACTGCGCGGAGGTCAGACGGCTTTGACCACGCGCTCCAAACCCATCGACTGTCGCCGAACGAGCCCCCTGCCGTGTGACGGTGAGCTCTATCTCGGTGAGGAACGGCACCTTCGAACGGGAGGCTGGGCAACCGCTTGGGCATGCAGATCGTCCTTAATGCATGACGTCAGCAAGCCCTGCCCGGCCCTCACCTCCGCAGCACTGGCGGCACTGCGGCCACGGCACCGACCCGGTCGGCTGCCGAGGCATCCAGGTCAGTGGATTTCCCGCGTGCTTGGCCCATTTGTCCGAGACTGATCGCATTGCCTACTTCGCGGCTCTGTCGCCTGGAGCCGACGTAGACCACCGCGGTACCTCTTTCACCCCTGAACTGCTGAGCCGGCTACTTGACGCACTGGCAGCCGACCCCACCACCAACAGCCCTCACGTGGGCGACGCCCGGTTCGAGCAGGCGACCTTTTCGGGCGACGCACGGTTCTACAGCGCATTTTTCTCCGGTGAGGCCCGGTTCGAGGGGGCGACGTTCGCTGGTGTTGCCCGGTTTGGTGAGGCGACGTTCTCGGGATCCGCTCACTTCGAGGGGGCGACGTTCTCCGGGCCTGCCCGCTTCGGCCAGGCGACGTTCTCCGGCGAGACTCGGTTCAACCAGGCGACGTTCTCCAGCGGTGCTGGATTCCGTGATGCGGTCTTCTCCAGCGAGGCCCGCTTCAGCCTGACGGCGTTCTCAGGGACCGCCCAATTCAAGGGGGCGACGTTCTCAGGAGCTGCGCTGTTCGGCGGGGCAACGTTCTCTGGGCCAGCAAGGTTCAGTTCGGCCACGTTCTCTGGGACTGCGCGTTTCCGTTCGGCGACGTTCTCTGGGACCGCTGAGTTCGACCGTTCGACGTTCTCTGGGCCCGCCCAGTTTGGCACGGCCACCTTCATCCGTGACGCCGAATTTGGCGGAGCAACCTTTGAAGCCGGCGTTGGGTTCAACGAGGTGACCTTCTGCAGTGAGGCCGACTTTGGCGGGGCGAGGTTTGAAGGCGGCACCGAGTTCAAGGTGGCGGCCTTCGAAGGTATGGCGGGGTTCGCCGAGGCCACGTTCTCCGGTGACCTCAACTTCAGCGGGGCACGGTTTGAAGTGGCGCCACACTTGGGGCCGCTGATGTGCGGAAAGCGGGTGGTGTTGGACGGTGCGGTGTTCCAGCGGCCGGTGACGGTGGAGATCGGTGCCCGGCATGTGAGTTGTGCGCGCACACGGTGGGTGTCAACCGCCACTCTGCACCTGCGCTACGCCGAACTGGACCTGAGGGATGCGGTCTTGGAATATCCGATGCTGGTCGCTGCTCGCCCCGACCCTTTTGTTCGCCCTGCATCGGGTGCCCCGCTATCGGAGGCGCAGCTGTCTGGAGAGAAGCCCGGTGTGCGCCTGGCATCGGTGGGCGGGGTGGATGCCGCCTACCTGGCGCTGCACGACATCGACCTAAAGCGGTGCCGCCTGGCGGGCGCTGTGCATCTGGACCAGATGAGGGTGGACGGCTGGTGCACCTTCGCTACCACTCCCACCGGCTGGAGCCGGCGCTTCCCCTGGCGGTGGAGTCGACGCAACACGCTTACCGAAGAGCATTACTGGCGGGTGCGCACCGCCCGCCACTCCAGCTCGGCCGTCGCCCCTGGCTGGATGTTCCCGCCACAGGACGCGCCCGAGCTGAAGCCAGCGGCGGTGGCCGCCTTGTACCGGCAACTGCGCAAGTCCATCGAGGATGGTAAGAACGAACCGGACGCTGCCGACTTCTACTATGGCGAATGCGAGATGCGTCGCCATGACACTACCCGCCCCTTCGGTGAACGGGTACTCCTAACCGCCTACTGGGCACTGTCGGGCTACGGACTGCGCGCTACGCGCGCCCTGGCGTGGCTGGTGACGGCCATGGCCGCCACGATCATGGCGATGGTGCTGTGGGGTCTGCCCGTCGACGACCCGAAACTGCAGACCACCGGTCAGCAGGTGAGTGCCGGTCAGAACCTAAAACTCACCACCGACACACCCGACCCGCGCAACCCCACCGGCCCGTTGAGTGAACGGGTCACCACCG
This sequence comes from Streptomyces sp. NPDC026672, assembly GCF_040638185.1. NCBI lineage: Bacteria > Bacillati > Actinomycetota > Actinomycetes > Kitasatosporales > Streptomycetaceae > Streptomyces > Streptomyces sp. NPDC026672. The sequence goes on along the minus strand of NZ_JBEZXS010000021.1, from coordinate 73,537 downwards.
AACGGTTCGATAAGGCGGTACGGGTGGTGATCAACTCGGTGGTCTTCCGTTCTTCTGGCCAAGACTTGACCACCTTCGGCACCTACACCGAAATGCTCTCCCGCCTCACCGAACCGGTTCTCCTCGGCCTCGCGGTTCTGGCAGTCCGTAGCCGCGTCAAACGCTGACGTCCCGGACCGCACAAGGACCAGTGCGGCGGCTCGGGATGAAGCGAGCACACAGGTCAGTTCAGCTCCCAGTGGCTGTGGATCTCAGGGCCACAGCCACAGCCACATCTACTGACACCAATCTTGCGGTATCTGATTCATCAGCATCGGTGGGTCCCGACGATCCTGGTCTGAGGGCGTGCTATGACGCACCGAACTGTGTACCCCACGTAGTGGACAGACATGGAGGAGCCGGTGTGACGCAGTGTGTGAAGGACTCGCTGCCCGGGACGGTCGGCTTGCATGGTTGGTCGAGTCTGTGGCGTCGGCCTTCAAGCTGAGGCCCCTTCCACACCAAGAGCAGGGAGCTGGCGAATAGCGCACGTCAGGAATAAGTGCTCTCCGCCAGTATCCCTTCCGCCCCTCGGGCGTGAATCGGCTGGTCGGGGTGGTGGCACCGGGGTTCCGGTGTCACCACCCTCCGGCGTTTCGGGGGCGGGGCGAATCCCGGTGTGCGGCGCGGTGATCACCGGTTACGCTCCCCCGGCGCACATCGGGTGCGCACGGGGGAGGGGACATGACGGACGTGGCGCACGAGCCGGGGAAGAGCGTCAACACCGGGGCCCAGGTGCTCGCGGCGGTACTGGTGGTCGGCGGGGTCCTGGGCGGGCTGTGGGCCCATGACGAATACGTCGGGACCGGCGACGAGCGGGAACCGGCCGTGTGCCCGGCGCCGCACGACAGTCCGTCGTCCCGGCGTGTCTCCGGACCGCGGCTGTGCGCCGCCCTGAACCGTCCCGACCTGCCGTCCCTGCTCGGCACGCCGCAGGAGTACGCCGAGACCGCCGACGGCGACGAGAGCTCGTTCGACCTCGCGGGCGGCACCAGGATCACCACGCCCGAGGCGACCGTCACGCTGACGACCTACTCCGTGAGGCTCAGCGCGTCCGACGACGATCTCCCGGTCGCCGGCCTGACCGGCATCCTGGGCGCGAGGGCGGAGGAAAGAACGATTCTGGGGCACCCCGCGGTCCTGTACTCGAACCGCACCATCGCCATCCGGTTCCACGGACGCGAGGCCGACAGCGGTCCGGGCGGCATCGCCCGCGGCCTCGTCGTGGCCAGGGACCCGAAGGACGGCGGCGGCACCTTCGAGATCGCCGTCTGGCGCCAGGACGATGTGCCGCCCGACGACGCGGTCCTGCTGCGGGTGGCCGAAAAGGTGCTGCCCACGATCCCGGGCTGGGACGCCGGGTGACCGCAAGTCCCGCGGCCACCGGGGCTCGTGGCGGCGCGCCTCGGGCGCGAGCACGCGGGACGGACCGGCCGTCCGTCCTACGTGCTCATCCGTCGGCGCGCGCCCACGGCACGGACGTCAGGAGCGGCCCAGCCCGCCCATGTCCCGCGTGAAGGTCGCCGGATCGTCGTCGTAGCCGCGCACGGAGGGCCGGAACACCCAGCCGTCCTCCTCGTCACGCACGAACTCCGCGACCGTCGCCGCCGTCGCCCCGAGGACCGCACCGAAGTCGTCCTCGGCGAGCACGGTGTACCCCTCCGATATCCGCACGGCCGGATTCAGCACGTTGACGAACGTCCGGTCCTCGGTCCGCTGCTGGATGACGACACCCACCACCACGCGCGTGTAGCGGACGTCGAGTCGGCCGAGTTCGACGGTCATGACCTCGTCCCAGCCGAAGCCCTTGCCGTCCTTGCTGTCCCGGTTGAGGGAGATCGTGCCGTCGGGCGAACGGCTGTCGAAGTGCACCAGATACGCGGGCCTCCCGTACGGATCACCCGCCCCGTAGGTCGCGGCGACCAGGTCCAGATCGGTCGGCGGCTGTCCCGTCGGACTCGGGTCCCACTTCAACCCGATCTCGGCCTTGCGGATCCCCTTGCTGAAGCCGGTCACCAGGTCTCCCCTTCCCCCTGATCTCTCCATGGTCCCAACTCCTGGACAGTCGGGGCTCGTTGTCCATCGTGCCACGTACACGGCGGCATATGCGCACGCGATCTCCGCCGGAGCGTGACCGGCGCCACGCCCGGTGGCCTTACGATGGCGCGGTGCTGGTCAAGTGGATTCGCTGCACCGTGGTGGACCGCCGAGGCTTCGAGCGGGGGCAGCGAAAGTGGGCGGGGCTTCTGGGGGAGCCGGGGTTTCGTGGACAGGGCGGGGGCTGGAGCAGGCAGCGTCCCGGTGTCGCCCACGTCTTCGCCTTCTGGGAGAGCCGTGCCTTCTACGACTCCTTCATGGCCCGCTCGCACGACCGGCTCGCCGCGGCCCAGTCGGGCACCTTCAAGGACAGCCAGGTCAAGCTGTTCGAGTACCGCTTCGACGTGAAGACGGGATTCGAGCCCCGGTTCACCGACTCCGACCTGATCCGCGTGGCCCACTGCCGCATCCACGAGGAGCGCGTCGAGCACTTCACGCTGATGCAGGAGAAGGTCTGGAACCCCGCGATGGCCGGCTCGCCCGGCATGATCCGCGGCATGTTCGGCGAGGCGCCCGAGCACGAGTTCCTCGTCCTGTCGATGTGGCGGGCCGCCGCCGAGCACGGCAAGTACCGCACGGAACGCATCGAACGGCTTGCCCTGCGCGCCCAGACCGAAGCCGACGTGGCACGGCTCACGGGCGACATCGTGGACCTGGAACCCACCTGGACGGTGTGACGACCGGATCCGCGAGTTCGGCTCCGGACCCGCCGATCGTGCGCCCTATTGTGGTCTCAGGTGCAGGATTCGTGTGATCTACGCCGTATGGACCCCGTACGGCTCCGCGTACGACCGTCACCCGATCTAGGGTTTTGGCATGGCACGACCACGGCGCATCGTCCTTGTCCGGCACGGCGAGTCAACGGGCAATGTTGATGACTCCGTGTACGAGCGGGAACCCGACCATGCCCTCGCCCTCACCGCGCGTGGGTGGCAGCAGGCGGAGGAGACCGGAAAACGCGTCCGGGAGGTGTTCGGGCGCGAGCCCGTGAGCGTGTACGTCTCCCCGTACCGCCGCACCCACGAGACCCTTCGCGCCTTCCACCTCGACCCCGAGCGGATACGGGTGCGCGAGGAGCCCCGGCTGCGCGAACAGGACTGGGGCAACTGGCAGGACCGCGACGACGTACGCCTCCAGAAGGCGTACAGGGACGCGTACGGGCACTTCTTCTTCCGCTTCCCGCAGGGCGAGTCCGGCGCCGACGTGTACGACCGGGTCGGCGGCTTCCTGGAGAGCCTGTTCCGCAGCTTCGAGGCGCCCGACCACCCCCCGAACGTGCTTCTGGTCACCCACGGCCTGGCCATGCGGCTGTTCTGCATGCGCTGGTTCCACTGGACGGTCGCGGAGTTCGAGTCGCTCTCCAACCCGGACAACGCCGAGATGCGGATGCTCGTCCTCGGCGACGACGGCAGGTACACGCTCGACCGGCCCTTCGATCGCTGGCGGGACCCCGAGCCGAACTGGATCACCGGTTGACGCACCGGGCCACCGGTTAAGGTGGCAGGGCGATGACCGCTGAATCCTCATTTTCCGGGCGCCTGGACCGCGCGCTGAGCAGCCTGCGCGGACTGTCCGTGGGAGACGCGCTGGGCTCCCAGTTCTTCGTCCCGGCCAACCGCCCGCTGCTGAAGCGCCGCGAACTGCCGCCGGGTTCCTGGCAGTGGACGGACGACACGGAGATGGCCTGCTCGGTGGTCGCCGTCCTCGCCGCCCACCGGCGCATCGACCAGGACGCCCTCGCGCGCTCCTTCGCCGAGCGCCACGACTTCGACCGCGGCTACGGCCCGGCGGTCAACCGGCTGCTGCGCCTCGTCCGGGAGGGCGGCGACTGGCGCGAACTGGCGTCCGCCCTCTTCAACGGGCAGGGGTCCTGGGGCAACGGTGCCGCCATGCGGATCGCGCCGCTCGGGGCCTGGTACGCGGACGACCCGGAGCAGGCGACGCACCAGGCGGAGATCTCGGCGTACCCCACGCACCAGCACCGCGAGGCGGTGGTCGGCGCCATGGCCGTCGCCGCGGCCGCCGCGCTCGCCGCCGCCCCGGGCGGCCCGCCGAGTCCCGAGGCACTGATCGACGGCGTCGTCGCGCTGGTGCCCAGGAGCGCCGTGGGCGCGGGACTGCGACGGGCGCGGGACATGCTGGACTACGACGACGCGGGCACCGTCGCGGCCGTGCTCGGCTGCGGACGGCGCACCAGCGCCCATGACACCGTCCCCTTCGCCCTCTGGTCGGCGGCACGGGCCCTCGGCGACTACGAGACGGCGTTCTGGACGACCGCCGAGGTCGGCGGGGACGTGGACACCACCTGCGCCATCGTGGGCGGCGTACTCGCGGCGGCACGGGCGGGCGCGCCGCCGACGGCGTGGACGGACCGCACGGAGTCGCTGCCGGAGTGGGTGCACACGGCCGGCTGACGGCCCGCGGAGTGTGGTGCCGGAGGGCTTCCGCTCGACGAAGTCGGCCACGGGAGGCCGATGTTCCGGCCGGACTGAAACTCTCCGTGTCCGACGGGAACTGTGCGTGACCGCGGCGCGTTGTCCTGTCATCAGCCGTGCGACGCATGGGTGCGCATGGACCGGAGGTCAGACCGATGACAGGGGGTGGAGCGATGCCGCTGGCACTGACGCTGCTCGTGCTCGCGACCCTGATGATCGTGGTCGAGGCGCGGATGGCCGGACCGGCACCCTTGCCGTCCGTCCCCCGGGTGCGATCCGGCCATCCGCGGTCTGGTGCGGAGCCTGTCGGCTCAGCCGATCCCCGGGCCCGCCACGCCGGACAGGGCATCGAGGTCGCTCTTGCGGACCTTGATCACCAGCCAGGCCGTGGCCAGGGCGAGCACGGCCATCGCGGCCGCCGGGACGAAGGCGGTCGAGATGCCGTGCGCCAGCACCTCGTGCCCCCAGGGCCCCGGCAACTGGTGGGTCTTGGCGAACTCCGCCTTCTGCTCCGCCGTGCCGCCCGCGAGGAACTTGGGCAGCTGGTTCTTCGCCTCGTCCTTGCTGGCCGTGCCGAAGACGGTCGTCAGGATGGACAGGCCGAGCGAACCGCCCACCTGCTGCGTGGCGTTGAGCAGTCCGGACGCCGCGCCCGCCTCGTGCTGGGCCACTCCGGAGACCGCGGTGACGGTCACGGTCACGAAGTTGAGGCCCATCCCGAAACTGAACACGAGCATCGGGCCGAGGATGCCCCCGACGTAGGAGCTGTCGGGATTGATGAAGGCCTGCCAGGTGAGTCCGATCGCGGCGAGCGCCGAACCGGCCAGCATGAAGGGCTTGGGGCCGAGCGTGGGCAGGAAGCGCTGCGACAGGCCCGCGCCCACGGCGATGGCGAAGGTCACCGGCAGGAAGGCGAGACCGGCCTTGATCGCGCTGTAGCCGAGCACGTTCTGCACGAACAGCACGATGTAGAAGAACATGCCGAACATCGCCGCGGCCAGGCTCAGCATGATCACATAGGTGCCGGAGCGGTTGCGGTCGGCGAACATCTTCAGCGGGGTGATCGGCTCCTTCGCCCGCATCTCCGTGAAGACGAAGGCCACCAGCAGGACCACGGCGGCGCCGAAGGAACCGAGGGTCAGACCGTTGCTCCAGCCCTTCTCGGCGGCCCGGATGAAGCCGTAGACGAGGGCCGCCATGCCCAGCGTGGAGGTCACCGCTCCGGCGATGTCGAAGCGCCCCGGGTGCCGTTCGGACTCGCCGATGTAGAGCGGTGTCAGCACGACGATCAGCAGGCCGATCGGGACGTTGACGAAGAGCACCCAGCGCCAGTCCAGCCAGTCGGTCAGCATGCCGCCGGCGAGCAGGCCGACGGCGCCGCCGCCCGCGGACACCGCGGCGAAGACGCCGAACGCCCGGTTGCGCTCAGGGCCTTCGGGGAACGTGGTGGTGATGAGCGCCAGCGACGTCGGCGACGCGATGGCGCCGCCCACCCCCTGGAGGGCGCGCGCGGCGAGCAGTTGCCAGGGCTCCTGGGCGAGACCGCCGAGCAGCGAGGCGACCGAGAACAGCAGGATGCCGGCCATGAACACCCGGCGTCGGCCGAGGATGTCACCGGCCCGCGCGCCGAGCAGGAGCAGACCGCCGAAGGTGAGCGTGTAGGCGCTGACCACCCAGGTGAGGTCCGTCGTGCTGAACCGGAGCGCTTCTTGAATGTGCGGGAGCGCGATGTTCACAATCGTCGCGTCGAGTACCACCATGAGTTGGCAGGCCGCGATGACGGCGAGCGCGATGCCGGGATGGCCCTGTCGGCGTGCCGCTCCTGGTATGTCGTCTTTGATCAGCTGAGAGGTTGTCACTATGGGTCCCCCACAAAGGCGTTAGTGAACGCTCGCGTTCACTGTCACGCCCACCGTAGTGAGTCCCCGACAGAGAACGCAAGCGTTCACTTAAGTCCTGGCTGTGTGTCGGATTCCCCACCGATTCCGCTTGCCGAATTGCCCTGTACCGGAATCCCCGATTCCACTGCTCGCTGGAGAGACTCGATGGTTACCTCGCGCTGGACGGCCGCCCCCGCTCAGACGGCCGCTCCCCGCCGGCGCGGCGCGGTGCTCGAACGCGCGATCCTGGACGCCGCGCTGGATCAGCTCAGTACGGTCGGCTGGAACGCCCTGACCATGGAGGGTGTCGCCGCCGGCGCACAGACCGGCAAGGCCGCCGTCTATCGCCGCTGGCCCTCGAAGGAGGCGCTTGTCGCCGACGCCCTGCAGGCGGGGCTGCCGCAGATGGAAGAGGTGCCCGACCTCGGGAACGTGCGGGACGACCTCCTGGAATTGTGCCGCCAGGCGCGGGAGGCCATGTACTCGCGCCCGGGATCCGCCCTCCGCTCCATCATTCACGAATGCGACCCGTTCCAGGTCGAGCGCTTCCATAACCTGATCTTCGGCAGTGTCATCGAGCCGGTGATCGAGCTGCTCCGCGTCATCATCACCCGTGGAATAGAGCGGGGTGAGGTGCGTCCCGACGCCGCCAACGGCTATGTCTTCGACGCGATTCCGGCGATGATGATGTACCGCTCCAAGGTGTGCGCCAGCGAATGGGACGACCAGGACCTGGAGCAGATGATTGACCAGTTGATGGTCCCGCTGCTGCGGTTCGGCGCGGCCTGATTCCGGGGCCGGGAGATCCCGAGGTCGGAAGCGATGGGCGGGGTGTCGCTCGGGGATCCGGGCGGCGTACGCTAAGGGCGCCATGCTGTACGAACCACCTACTCACACTGTCGAGCGCTCCCTCAGAGCCACGACCGGAGCGAAGGTCATTGCCGGTGTCGACGAGGTGGGGCGCGGCGCCTGGGCCGGACCCGTCACCGTCTGCGCGGCGGTCACCGGCCTCCGCCGGCCGCCCGAGGGCCTCACCGACTCCAAACTCCTCACCATCAAGCGGCGTACCGAACTCGCCGGAATCCTGCGGACGTGGGTGACGGCCTACGCCCTCGGGCATGCCTCCCCCGAGGAGATCGACGGCCTGGGGATGACGGCGGCGCTCCGACTCGCGGCGAGCCGCGCTCTGGAGGCGCTGCCCGTCCGTCCCGAAGCCGTGATCCTCGACGGGAAGCACGACTACCTCGGAACACCCTGGCAGGTCCGTACGGTGATCAAGGGAGACCGCTCCTGCGTCGCCGTGGCGGCGGCGTCCGTGATCGCCAAGGTTCAGCGCGACAAAATGATGGCCGAACTGGGTATCGACCATGCAGACTTCGGTTTTGCGGACAATGCCGGGTATCCGTCACCCGTGCACAAGGCCGCGCTGGAGTTGCAGGGCCCCACCCCGTACCACCGATTGTCGTGGGCGTATCTTGATGCGCTGCCCCAGTGGCGGCACCTCAAGAAGGCCCGCAGCTGGGCGGATGGAAACGTTCCGGAGATCGAGGGCCAGCTCGGCTTCGACTTCTGACGGTTCTGTTCGCACTGATGTGCCCCCCGGCTCCGCCGGCCGCACCAATGTTTGATAAATATCAGCTCATGCCTCTCATTCCCGAGGAGCCTCAGATTCACGAGAGTGCCCAGGGTCCCCGCGCCACGCCGGCCAGTGGCCGCACCGCGCCGACCCCCCGTCCCGTACCCGGCCCCCGCCCCGCGGCTCCGTCGCGTCCCGGTCGTCCCGGGCCTCTCCGGCCCGCGTCGCCGGTGCAACGCACACCGCGTGACACGGCCGCCGCCAAGCCGGGCCCCCAGGGTCCGGCCGCTCCCGCCGCTCCTGCGGCGTCCCCCCAGATCCAGCTGATCCCCGCTTCGGCCGAGGGCGCCCTCGACGCCGCCGACGAGGCGGTGGACATGCTCCTGGAGTCGGGCCGCGCCCCCGGTGACGTACTGGTGCTCACCACCGGTACGACACACCCGTGGGCCGAGCACGAGATGTCCTTCGGCGAAGCCTCCTACTGGGCGCAGCACGACGCCGGCGACGACGTCTTCTACACGGACGCCACCGTGGCCTCCCGTGCCGCGTCCCGTCCCGTGGTCGTGGTCGCCGTCAACGGTGGTCCCGCCACCGCTGCTGCCACCGTTCTTCCGCTGGCCCATGCCAGGGCCGGTGCCCTGCTGATCGTCTGCGGCGACCCGCAGCAGATCAACTCGGTGCTGGGCACGGGCGTCTGAACCGCGCCCGGCACGTCCGGGGCACCGGGCGTGACGAGGGCGCCGCTGTCGCCGCACACGGCACAGCGGTGCTTTTGGCATGCCCGGACCAGTGGTGCTCACCGTTTCCGCGTGGCGGACGAGCGGCTCGGGGAGATGAGCGGTTGCGGCAGTCGCCGTTTCCGGTGCGGCCGGCGGGCTGCCATGTTCCAGTGGTCAGGACCCACTCGATCACGGCAGCCGGCACACGGACATGACGCACACGGCCGTCGGCACGACGCCGAACCGGCCGTCTCAGCGAGCCGCCGCCCGGCGCAGCACCTCGGAGGCGACGCCGCCCGTCAGGGGCACAGGGGGCGGGACCTCCGAGGTGGCGAAGGGCTCCGGCGTCGAGGTCGAGTGCGGACGGCGGCCGCCGCGCCCCTCGCCGAGCACCTGCCAGCCGTCGCGGGTCAGGGTGATGTACGCCCCGCAGCGCAGCCCGTGCAAGGTACAGGCGTCACGCAGCCCCCACATCCAGGCACCGTCCTCCTCCGTCCAACGCGCGTCCCCCTCACGGCAGTAGAGCAACACCGCGGTACGCACCGGGGTGCGGCGGCGCAGGTCGTGCGGGATGACCCGGCGCAGATGCGCCAGGAGCGCGTTGCGGGACTGCCAGCCGTCGGCCGACGTCTGGCGGCGCGTGAACGAGGCACTCGCCAGCAGCCGTTCCTCCGGGTCGAGGACGGCCACGACCGCGGTCGACGGTCTCGGGCGGTGCCGGGTGTGCAACCCGCTGACGACCTCACGCGGATTGCGCAGCAGCGGTATTCCGGCGGCTGCCCACTCCGCCGGTTCGAGCAGGCGACTGGCGGAAGCGGTGGACGCGGACGTGGACAACGATGCCGCCGAGGACGGAGCGAATCCGAAGGTCACGTTCCTCCCTTCGGCTACGCGCCCACACTGCGGGCGGGGTCGGATTCGGGGGAGCGCACACCGCAGCAAAGCCCAACCGGATCACGGACGAGCCGTGCGGGGAGCGGACTTCAATTCTTCCTGTCGAACTTGGATGCGGCAACGAGCAATTGAAGTCACCGCCTGCTATCTGGTGGTGCGCGGCTTATATCCCTGCTCCGGAGGGCGCCCGGTGACCGCTGGGGTGTTCCGGCACCACACATTCACACGTCACGCACGAGGTAAGGCCCCGGCGAACCGGAGGCTCAGCCCTGAACCGCCAGCACCAACGGCAGCACCCCCTGCGCGCCCGCTTTTCTGAGCAGCCTCGCCGCGACCGCCAGCGTCCAGCCGGTCTCGGTGCTGTCGTCCACGAGCAGTACGGGTCCCTGTGCTTGGACGAGGGCGTCGGCGAGGGGCGGCGGTACGGCCAGGGCGCCGTCGAGGGCCTTGAGCCGCTGGGCGCTGTTGCTGCGGGGGACCCGTACCTCGTCCCCGGCGTATTCCAGGGAGCCCAGCAGGGGCAGGCGGCCGATCTCCGCGATACGCGCGCCGAGGGACCGGATCAGGTCCGGCCGGGTCCGGGAGGGCAGGGTCACTACACCCACCGGGCGGGGCTGTCCGTCGGGAGCGCCGGGCGCCCAGCCCCCCGGCCCCTTCGCCCAGTCGGCCAGCACACCGACCACGGCCTTCGCCACGTCGTCGGGCACGGCCCCGTCGTGCGCCTGTGGTGCGAGCATCGGCCGCAGGCGGTTGCCCCAGCCGATGTCCGACAGCCGCCCCAACGCGCGCCCGGGGGCCGCTTGTTCGGAGGGGGAGATGCGTCCCTTGAGGTCGATGCCGATGGCAGGCAGCCCTGTCGGCCACATGCGCCGCGGCTCCACCTCCACGCCCGCGCGCCCCAGATCGACACGCGCGGCGTCCAGCGCGGCCCCCGAGGTGTCCGCGGTGAAGCGGGCGCCCGCGCAGTTGTCGCAGCGGCCGCAGGGCTTGGCGCCCTCGTCGTCCAGCTGCCGTTGCAGATATTCCATCCGGCAGCCCGTGGTGGACGCGTACTCGCGCATGGCCTGCTGCTCGGCCTTCCGCTGTCGCGCCACCCAGTCGTAGCGTTCGGCGTCATAGGTCCACGGGCGGCCCGTGGCGATCCAGCCGCCCTTGACCCTCTTGACCGCCCCGTCCACGTCGAGGACCTTCAGCATCGTTTCCAGCCGGGAGCGGCGCAGTTCGACCAGGGGCTCAAGGGCCGGCAGCGACAGGGGGCGGTCCGCACCGGCGAGGACGTCCAGCGTGCGGCGCACCAGTTCCTCGGACGGGAAGGCCAGCGACGCGAAGTACTCCCAGATCGCCTCGTCCTCCTTGCCCGGCAGCAGCAGCACCTCGGCGTGCTCGACACCGCGGCCCGCGCGGCCGACCTGCTGGTAGTAGGCGATGGGGGAGGACGGCGAGCCGAGGTGGACCACGAAGCCCAGGTCCGGCTTGTCGAAGCCCATCCCGAGCGCGGACGTGGCCACCAGCGCCTTGACCCGGTTGGCGAGGAGATCGTCCTCCGCCTGCTGACGCTCGGTGTTCTCCGTCTTCCCCGTGTACGAGGCGACGGCGTGGCCGCGCTGGCGGAGGAAGGCGGTCACCTCCTCGGCGGTGGCCACGGTGAGTGTGTAGATGATGCCCGAGCCCGGCAGGTCGTCGAGGTGATCGGCCAGCCAGGCCATCCGGTGCGCCGCGTCCGGCAGGCGAAGCACACCGAGCGTCAGGCTCTCCCGGTCGAGGGGGCCGCGCAGCACCAGGGCGTCGGACCCGCCCCCGGTGCCGAGCTGTTCCGCGACGTCGGCGGTCACGCGGGCGTTGGCCGTGGCGGTGGTGGCCAGGACGGGCACGCCGGGCGGGAGGTCGGCGAGCATGGTGCGCAGCCGCCGGTAGTCGGGCCGGAAGTCGTGGCCCCAGTCGGAGATGCAGTGCGCCTCGTCCACCACGAGCAGCCCGGTCGCGGCGGACAGCTTGGGCAGTACCTGGTCGCGGAAGTCGGGGTTGTTGAGACGCTCCGGACTCACGAGCAGGACGTCGACCTCACCCGACGCGATCTCGTCCTGGACGGCGTCCCACTCCTCCGTGTTCGCCGAATTGATCGTGCGGGCGTGGATGCCGGCCCGCGCCGCGGCGTCCACCTGGTTGCGCATGAGGGCGAGGAGCGGGGAGACGATCACGGTTGGGCCGCTGCCCCGGGCCCGCAGCAGCGAGGTCGCCACGAAGTACACGGCGGACTTGCCCCACCCCGTCCGCTGCACCACCAGGGCTCTGCGGCCGTCGGCGACCAGTGCCTCGATCGCGCGCCACTGGTCCTCGCGCAGCCGGGCCGTGCCCGTGGTGTCCCCGACGAGACGGGCCAGGACGGTGTCGGCCTGCGCCCGGAGATCCGCGTTGCTCGTGTGCTCCATGCGTCCATACAACAGGACGGCGGCGACATCGGCGGCCGCCTGTGGACGAAGCGGGGTTCGCGGGGACCCGCATGTCGTGTCCCTGCCCGGACTTGTCCACAGGCCCAAGCGGAATCATGAGATCCGCGAGATCGTCTGCGCATGACGAATCATAGCGAAACGACCGGACCCTCCGAAAACGACGGCATCGCGAAGGACGGCATCTCGAACGACGGAGTCGCGGGCGGGAACCTGCCCGGCGTGCGCACCGCCCACGACAACCAGGTCACCCTGCGCACCCCCGCCGAACTCGCGGACGCCCTGCCGTATCTGCTCGGATACCGCCCCGAGGACAGCATCGTCCTGGTGGCCCTCAACGACCGGGACGGACGAGGCCGGTTCGGCGGCCGGGCCCGACTGGGCATTCCCACCGGCAAGGACGACTGGGAATCGGCCGCGCGCCAGCTGGCCCAGGGCCTGGTCGCCGGGAGCGAACGCAGGGGAGTCCGGCCCGAGCAGATGGTCGCGTACGTCTGCCAGGAACCGGCCAAGGGCGAGTCCGGCCGTGACGTGATGACACGCCTGCGGCCGCTCGCCCAACTGCTCAGGACGGAGTGCGGCCGCCTCGACGTACCTGTCATCGAGGCCCTGTGCATCTCCGACGGCCGCTTCTGGTCCTACTGCTGCCCCAGCGAGGACTGCTGCCCCGACAACGGATCGCCCATGGGCCTGCCCGGCACCTCCGTCCTCGCCGCCGCGGCGACCTACGCCGGAATCCAGGTCCGCGGAACCCTGCGCGAACTGCGTGCCCGGCTCCTCCCCTGGGAGACCTCGGCGGCTCTGGAACAGGAGATCGCCCTCGACGCCATGGGCATGAGCCTCGTGCCCCGCATCCTCGACGAGGTGAGCCGCGCCGAGGTGGCCCGGGAGACGCTCGACCTGGCCGAACACGTCCTCGGCCGGTTCGCCGAGACCCCGCCCGTGTCCGGCACCCTCCCGGCCGACCTGCGCGACGACGAACTGCTCACGCACGAGGAAGCGGCCGTCCTGATCCTCGGTCTCCAGGACCGTACGACGCGCGACCGGGCCGCGGCCTGGATGGAGGGCGACGACGCCGGACCCGCACTGCGCCTGTGGCGAGCACTCGCCCGCCGCTGCGTGGGACCGTACGGCGAACACGCTGCCGCTCCGCTCACCCTCGCCGGCTGGGTGGCCTGGTCGAGCGGCGACGACCTGGAGGCCCGGGAAGCCCTCGCCATGGCGCTCGGCGCGGACCAGGACTACCTGTTCGCACGTCTGCTGCACCAGGCGTGCAACGAGGGCCTGGACCCGGAGGCCATCCGCCGCTGCCTGCGCACGGAAGGCGGAGCCGGGGCGCGAACCGAAAGCCAGGAGCGGACCGAAGCCGAGGAGCGGGACGAATCCCAGGAGGAGGAAGAGAAGCAGGAGGAGGAAGTGGCGGCGGATGCGGGCGAGGGCGAGCCTGACATGGCACCCCTCGACGGATCCAGCCAGTCCGGCCCACGGCGGCGCCGCCGTACACGTTCCGGCGACGGCCCGGACACCCACCCTCGTTCCGTTCGGGCGGAGGGCCGGCGATCACGTCCCGACGCCTCCCGCGCGGGGGCCACGGACCCCGGCCGTACGCGGCCCAGCACCCCCAAGCCGGGCGACCCCCGCGCTCGGACGACACGACGGGGCGACACACGGCGTGAGACCACGGCCGCGGAAGGCACGCAATCGGGAAGCGGCGCAGCGGAAGGGGAGGTGTGACCGGCGTCGGCGACACCCCTCGGCGAGCGGCCGGGCGGCTCGAATCGCAGATGATCGAACAGGTGCCCAAGGGGCGGTGACCACGCACGTGACCTCGTACGACGCGACAAGGACCGTGAACGGGCGGTGATCACGGAGGGCATACCGGACGTCAGTGGATCAGCCATCGAAGGGAGTGTTTATCGTCAGGCAGACGACTATGATCGCGGCATGCCCTACGACCCGTCAGCATTTCCGCCGTTCGCCGTCACCGTTGACCTGGTCGTGCTGACCGTGCGTCGCCATGCGCTCTGCGCGCTGGCGGTACGCAGGGGCGAGCCCCCGTTCCAGGGGTGCTGGGCACTGCCCGGGGGATTCGTGCGGGCCGACGAGGACCTGGCGCAGGCGGCGGCACGTGAACTCGCCGAGGAGACCGGGCTGCGTGCCCACGACCCCGCGGCCCTTGCCCAGGACAACGGCGCGCACCTCGAACAGCTCGCGACCTACGGTGATCCCAAACGCGACCCTCGGATGCGTGTGGTCAGTGTGGCGCACCTCGCGCTCGCCCCCGACCTGCCGGCACCCCGGGCGGGCGGCGACGCGAGCAACGCCCGCTGGGCACCGGTCGAGGAACTGCTCCAGCAGGGTGGTCACGGGCGGGCCGGTGAACCGGTGGCACCGCTCGCCTTCGACCACGCGCAGATCCTGGCCGACGGGGTGGAGCGGGCGCGCTCCAAGATCGAGTACTCGTCGCTGGCCACCGCGTTCTGCCCGGCCGAGTTCACCGTGGGCGAGCTGCGCCGTGTCTACGAAGCGGTGTGGGGTGTCGCGCTCGACCCGCGCAACTTCCACCGCAAGGTGACCGGCACGCCCGGATTCCTTGTGCCGACCGGTGGGACGACCACGCGGCAGGGCGGCCGTCCGGCACAGCTCTTCCGCGCCGGCGGTGCCACTCTGCTCAATCCGCCGATGCTGCGTCCCGAGGTGTGACGCCGGGTCGGCGGAGGTCCCGGCCGGGCGAGCGGGCGACGTTCTGAACTCCCGAGCGGCGAACAGAAGTCCGACCAAGGCGCACTCTTGCGGACCAGACGGGCTGATACCCGAAAAAAGGGACGCCGAGCGCTATCTTGCTTCAGGTGATCCAGGCCCTCGGACTGACCAGCACCCCCCGTAAGTCGCACCGGCCCGCCCTCGACGACGTCTCCTTCGAGGCACGCGCCGGTTGTGTCACCGTGCTCCTGGGAGCATCCGGCGCGGGCAAGACCACGGCGCTGAGACTGATGCTCGAACTCCAACAGGGCCGGGGCATCGCCTACTTCAGAGGCCGTCCCCTGCACCGTGTGTCCCATCCGTCACGTGAGGTCGGCGTGCTCCTGGGCGACGTGCCCGGGCATCCGGCCCGCACCGTCCGCAGCCATCTCGGCATGCTCTGCGCCGCCGCCGGGGTCCCGGTGCGGCGCGCCGACGAAGTGCTCGAAGCGGTCGGCCTCGTGAGCCTCCGTGAGGAACGGCTCGGCACGCTGTCGCGCGGCATGGACCGTCGGCTGGGACTTGCCTGTGCCCTGTTGCCCGACCCGCACACGCTTGTGCTCGATGACCCCGCGCGAGGGCTGTCCGGTGGTGAAGGCCGCTGGCTGCACGGCATGATGCGCGCGCACGCGGCCCAGGGCGGCACCGTGCTGTTCGCCACGGCCGACCCCAAGGAGGCCGCACGCGCCGCCGATCAGGTCGTCACGCTGGACCGGGGCAGGCTCGTCGCCGACCAGGAGGTCAAGGAGTTCGCCCGCACCCGGCTGCGCCCGCGCGTGGCCGTGCGCAGCCCCTATGCCACCCGCCTCGCCGCGGTCCTGACCAAGGAGGCGCGTACCGAGCGGCGCTCCATCGAAGTGGTGCGGGAGGACGGCAACCGGCTCTCGGTGTACGGGAGTTCCACCGCCGACATCGGCGAGACCGCCTACCGGCACAGCATCCTCGTCCACCAACTCGCCGACGAGATCGGTGACATGGGGCCCGGCGCGGGAGTCATGCCCACGGGGGAGCCGCACTCCTCCGACCGGTCGGAGGTAACGCAGCACCGATCGGTCACCACCGATGTGTCCGAACAGGACCAGTCGCAGACCGATCAGGAGCCGTCCTCGGAGGAACACCCGCGGTCCACACACGACCGACTCGTGGACGGCGCGTCGGGGACGGACGGGTCGCAGTTCACCGGCACGTTCCCCGCCCAGGGGGCACGATCGCGCTCCACCGTCCTGACCGGCGGTGCGCAGGCGGCCGGTGACGGTCCCGAGGCCGCCAACACCGCACCGGCGACCGAGCCTTCACCCACCACGGCCCGGGCCACCGAGACGGAGGACGGCACCGCGCCCGCCTCGACCACGTCCACACCCTCCTCACCGGCGCGCGGCGCGCGGGTCGTCCGCCTGTGGCACACCGCCGACGCGCGAGCGGGGAGCGTTCTCGGTTCCGGGGCCCCCTCCCCCCTCCCGCCCGCCATCTCCGTCCGCCCCGCCCCCAGCCCTCTCCGCCCCCTCCGCTACGAGATCCGCCGGTCCACCGGCATCGGCTCCGGGTTCCTCATCTGCGGCGCCTCGATCGTGCTTTCCGCGATCATCGCCGTACTGCTCGCCCGGATCGGGCACACCCCGCAGGCGCGGCTGTTCGCGGCGTGGCCGCGGGAGATGCCGCTGCCGCCCGCGGCGCTCGGCGCCGGGTTGCTCGGGGCGCTGGCGTTCGGGGACGAGTTCCGCCACCCCGCCCTGGCGACGGACAGCGGCACCGTGCCCCGCCGGCTGGGGCTGCTCACCGCGAAGCTGCTCGTCTCCGGCGGCACCGCTGTGCTGCTGGCCTTCCTGACCCTGGGCTGCGACGCCGAACTGCTCTATGTCGTGTACGGGCGGGACCTCGCGCAGGTTCCCGCGGACTGGTTCCCGCTGAGCGCGAGTTGGTTCGGGCTCGTGGTGGGCTGCGCCTGGGCGGGCGTCCTGGCCGCGGGCGTCTTCCGGTCCACGTCCGGCGGTTTCGCCGCCGTGGTCGCCGTACCCGTCGTCGTGGTTCCCCTTGTGCAGAAGGCCCTTGAAGGGGCAACCGTGCACACGGCGGCCGGGTTTCCGATGCGCATGAGGGAAGTCCTGCTGCTCCAGTGGCCCTTCGGGGGCGAGCACTACCTCGTGGCGGCGACCCGTGTGCTGGCCCAACCCGTCGGCGGCGCAATGACGTTGTCGCTGACCGCCCTGCTGTGCGCGTATGTGCTCACCACCCTGCGCAGCAGGGTTCGATGACGACCGTCCGTACGCTTCGGCACCACCTCTGAGCACAACTCCCCGGAGAGAGGACGTTTCCTTCCGATAAGGCGTCAATTGCGACGGGGTGAGCGATCACCCTTTCGTGTGCTTTTCACCAAAGCCCTCAAGGGAGTTGGAGGCGGCGCCGACAAAGGATGCGTGAGTACCCTTGCGCACACCATGATGACCGCCGCCCGCTCCGCCGACTCCGGCCTCGCCGGCCCGGGCGATCTCGACCGCTACTCCTACCCCGAGGCCGGCCTCCCCGACCGTGTCGGGGCGCCCTCCTGGGACGGCGCGGACCCCGAGCTGGGCCGTGTGGGCCGGCGCGCCGCGGGCAGTCGCGGCCGCGGTCTGCACGGCCAACTCGTCCAGCAGCTCGGCCAGATGATCGTCTCGGGCGACCTGGGCGCGGACCGCCCCCTCGTGCCCGAGGAGATCGGCCAGCGCTTCGAGGTCTCCCGCACCGTCGTCCGCGAGTCCCTGCGTGTCCTGGAGGCCAAGGGCCTGGTCAGTGCCCGTCCCAACGTCGGCACGCGCGTGCGCCCCGTCAGCGACTGGAACCTCCTCGACCCGGACATCATCGAGTGGCGCGCCTTCGGACCGCAGCGCGACGACCAGCGCCGCGAGCTGAGCGAGCTGCGCTGGACCATCGAGCCCCTCGCCGCGCGCCTCGCCGCCGGGCACGGGCGCGACGAGGTCCAGCAGCGGCTCGGCGACATGGTCGACATCATGAGCCACGCCATGGGGCAGGGCGACGCGCTCACGTTCTCCCGCGCCGACGCCGAGTTCCACTCGCTGCTCATCCAGATCGCCGGCAACCGCATGCTGGAGCACCTCTCCGGCATCGTGTCCGCGGCGCTCCAGGTCTCCGGCGGTCCGGTCACGGGCTGTGACCGGCCCACCGACGCGTCCCTCGCCCAGCACGGACGCATCGTCGACGCGCTGGGCGCCGGCGACGGGGCGGCCGCCGAGAGCGCCATGCGCCAACTGCTCACCGTCCACCCCGAGGTGGAGCGCGTGGTTCCCGCACCGCGCGAGCACTGACCTGTATCGCGGGCGGTGCGGTCGGAGTGCGTCGCGTTCCCGCGGCGACGCCGGGCCGGCGAACCGTCTGCCGCCGTACCCCGCCGGACGACAGTCGGTCCGGCGGGGTACGGCGGCGCGACGACGCGGACCGACCGGCGGAGCGACCCTGGTCAGCGCCCGCGGCGCTAAGGTCTGCCCGTGTCTGACCGTTTTTGAGCGCTTACGGGGTGTGACTCGGGCCACGAAGATTGGGCGTAACGCTCTTGGGGCCAGTGCGATGACCTAAGAGGTGACAGCCGCGGAGGGAATACGGACGCCGTAAAAGGCGCTGTGAATCCTCCCGGTTCCCGCCCGCGCCGTCGGCCCGTCCCCAGGCCGGTGGTCGGCTCCTGTCCTTCGTGGACGGGGCCGGAAGCCGTTTTCCAACGTTCCGAGAGGTTGTTCGTGTCGGCCAGCACATCCCGTACGCTCCCGCCGGAGATCGCCGAGTCCGTCTCTGTCATGGCGCTCATTGAGCGGGGAAAGGCTGAGGGGCAGATCGCCGGCGACGATGTGCGTCGGGCCTTCGAAGCTGACCAGATTCCGGCCACTCAGTGGAAGAACGTACTGCGCAGCCTCAACCAGATCCTCGAGGAAGAGGGTGTGACGCTGATGGTCAGTGCCGCGGAGCCCAAGCGCACCCGAAAGAGCGTCGCAGCGAAGAGTCCGGCCAAGCGCACCGCCACCAAGACGGTCGCGGCGAAGACGGTGACCACCCGCAAGGCCACCGCCACCACCGCGGCCCCGGCAGCGCCCACCGAACCCGTTGCCGTCGACCCGGCCGAGGAAGCCTCGTCCGCCAGGAAGGCCGTGGCCAAGAAGGCCGCGCCTGCCAAGAAGGCGACGGCGAAGAAGGCCGTCGCCAAGAAGACGACGGCCACGGCCAAGAAGACCACCGCCAAGAAGGACGACGCCGAACTCCTCGAGGAAGAGGTGCTCGAGGAGGCCAAGGGCGGCGACGAGCCCGAGGGCACCGAGAGCGCGGGCTTCGTCCTGTCCGACGAGGACGAGGACGACGCGCCCGCGCAGCAGGTCGCCGCCGCGGGTGCCACCGCCGACCCCGTCAAGGACTACCTCAAGCAGATCGGCAAGGTCCCCCTGCTCAACGCCGAGCAGGAGGTCGAGCTGGCCAAGCGCATCGAGGCGGGTCTGTTCGCCGAGGACAAGCTGGCCAACGCCGACAAGCTGGCGCCGAAGCTGAAGCGCGAGCTGGAGATCATCGCCGAGGACGGCCGCCGAGCCAAGAACCACCTCCTGGAGGCCAACCTCCGTCTGGTGGTCTCCCTGGCCAAGCGCTACACCGGCCGCGGCATGCTCTTCCTGGACCTCATCCAGGAGGGCAACCTCGGTCTGATCCGCGCGGTCGAGAAGTTCGACTACACCAAGGGCTACAAGTTCTCCACGTACGCCACCTGGTGGATCCGTCAGGCGATCACCCGCGCGATGGCCGACCAGGCCCGCACCATCCGTATCCCGGTGCACATGGTCGAGGTCATCAACAAGCTCGCGCGCGTGCAGCGCCAGATGCTCCAGGACCTGGGCCGCGAGCCCACCCCGGAGGAGCTGGCCAAGGAACTCGACATGACCCCGGAGAAGGTCATCGAGGTCCAGAAGTACGGCCGCGAGCCCATCTCCCTGCACACCCCGCTGGGTGAGGACGGCGACAGCGAGTTCGGAGACCTCATCGAGGACTCCGAGGCCGTCGTCCCGGCCGACGCGGTCAGCTTCACGCTCCTCCAGGAGCAGCTGCACTCGGTCCTCGACACCCTGTCCGAGCGCGAGGCGGGTGTCGTCTCCATGCGCTTCGGTCTCACCGACGGTCAGCCGAAGACCCTCGACGAGATCGGCAAGGTGTACGGCGTGACGCGTGAGCGCATCCGCCAGATCGAGTCCAAGACCATGTCGAAGCTCCGCCACCCGTCGCGCTCCCAGGTGCTGCGCGATTACCTCGACTAGGTCACGGTCGTACGGCGTCGAAGGCCCGGCTCCCCTCGGGGAGCCGGGCCTTCGTGCTGCGGGAGGCAGCGCCGTGGATCACTCTGGGTGTCCCAACGGTACTCAGAGTGAGGAACGTGCATGCGTCGTCCTGTGAAGTCCGCGCTGATCGGGCCGCTGGTCGCGGCGGCCGTGACCGCCGTCATACCGCTGGCCACGGCGGTTCCCGCAGCCGCCGACAGCGTTGTCGTCGGCGGATTTCCCGTCGACGTATCCCAGAGCCCCTGGACGGTCGCCCTGGCCAGCCGTGACCGGTTCGGGGGTACGCGGGCGGGACAGTTCTGCGGAGGGGTGGCCGTCGACCGTACGACCGTCGTCACCGCGGCCCACTGCATGGCCGAGGAGGTGCTGGGGGCACCGCCGGACCAGGTGCGCGACCTCAGGGTGATTGCGGGCCGCACGGACCTCCTGTCGACGCGAGGGCACGAGATCCGCGTGAGCGATGTCACGGTCAATCCCGGTTACGACGCGACGACCAATGCCGGGGACTTCGCCGTGATCACACTCGCCGAATCCCTGCCGCGGAACGCCGTCATCACCATGGCCGCCGCGGGCGACCCGGCCTACGCCCCCGGAACGAGTGCCACCGTCTACGGGTGGGGCGACACGACCGGCGCGGGCGACTACACGAAGCGGCTGCGCGCGGCACGTATTCATGTGCTGCCCGACGAGACGTGCCGGCAGGCGTATCCGGGCGGGCCCGAGGGCGCGTACCGGGCGGACTCCATGCTGTGCGCCGGTGAGGCCGCCGGCGGGCCGGACGCCTGCCAGGGCGACAGCGGTGGGCCGCTGATCGCGAGGGGCCGGCTGATCGGGCTCGTGTCATGGGGGAACGGCTGCGGACGCGCGGCGAGCCCCGGCGTCTACACGCGGATCTCCGAGGTCGTACGCGCCCTCGAAGGCGCGAGGGGCACCACGAGTACCGCGGGGGCCCGGCAGGGCTTCTGAGGCCGCTTCACGGCCTGTAGGGATACGAATACGACGACGGGCGGCCGTCCCCGGAGGGGCGACCGCCCGTTGCCGGCCTGTGCCGGAACTGGCTCGTCGTGGATGCGAGGTGTCAGCGCTCTTCTTCGGAGGCAGATGCCGGAACGGACGTCAGCCGCTCCGTCTCGTCCTGTATCTCAGCGGCGATCTTCTTGAGTTCCGGCTCGAACTTGCGGCCGTGATGGGCGCAGAAGAGCAGTTCACCGCCGCTGAGCAGGACGACGCGCAGGTATGCCTGAGCGCCACAACGGTCGCAGCGGTCGGCGGCCGTCAGGGGGCTCGCGGGGGTCAGAACAGTAGTCACGTCGCCTCTTCTCTAGCTCGACGAGCTGTCGTACCAGGGTCAACATCCAACCAGCCCGAAAACGTTCCCGCTCGTGGCCTTTCCGCGAAAAAAATCTTTCCGGGTCGGCTGTTTGCTGCCGGTTGGCGGCGAATGTGCCGTATTACGTGTCTTCGTGTCTTACGGGTTCGCTCGGTCCATCGGTTCCATCGGTTGTCGTCCCCCCGGCTGGCTTGCCGGTTGTGCATGAGGACGTGCCCGGAGCCTAAATGGTTCATGCCTCGAAGGGAACGTGATATGTACTTCACTCCATCGAGGGATCGAACACCCATACGACCCTGGACTAGGGTGACGTGGAGACGAGGGTGGCGTTACAACGGCTCTACCAGGCATCGGTACCCTCATGGCGGCGAACGAAGCCGCGCCCTTACCCAGAAGGGCCCCACCTGAAATTCAGCGAGGAGCGAACCGCGTGACCGCCGATACGTCCGTGCCGTCCACAGCGCTGCTGGCAGGAGCAGACCGGGACGGTTCCAACTACACCGCGCGGCACCTCCTCGTTCTCGAGGGTCTCGAGGCCGTGCGCAAGCGTCCGGGCATGTACATCGGATCGACCGACAGCCGCGGTCTGATGCACTGCCTGTGGGAGATCATCGACAACTCCGTGGACGAGGCCCTCGGTGGCTACTGCGACCACATCGAGGTGATCCTCCACGAGGACGGCTCGGTGGAGGTGCGCGACAACGGCCGCGGCATCCCCGTGGACGTCGAGCCCAAGACCGGCCTGTCCGGCGTCGAAGTCGTGATGACCAAGCTCCACGCGGGCGGCAAGTTCGGCGGCGGCTCCTACGCGGCCTCCGGCGGTCTGCACGGCGTCGGCGCGTCCGTCGTCAACGCGCTCTCCGCGCGGCTCGACGTCGAGGTCGACCGCGACGGCCAGGTGCACACCATCAGCTTCCGGCGCGGTGTGCCGGGCGTCTTCGCGAGCGACGGCCCGAACGACAAGTTCGAGGCGCGGAGCGGTCTGCGCAAGACCAAGAAGATCCCCAAGACCCGCGTCGGCACGCGCGTGCGCTACTGGGCCGACCGGCAGATCTTCCTCAAGGACGCCAAGCTCTCGCTGGACAACCTCCACCAGCGCGCCCGCCAGACCGCCTTCCTGGTGCCCGGCCTGACCATCGTCGTGCGCGACGAGTTCGGCCTCGGCGAGGGCGGCAGCAAGGGCGAGGAGTCCTTCCGCTTCGACGGCGGCATCAGCGAGTTCTGCGAGTACCTGGCCACCGACAGGCCGGTCTGCGACGTCCTCCGCTTCTCCGGCCAGGGGACCTTCAGGGAGACCGTGCCGGTGCTCGACGAGCACGGCCAGATGACTCCCACCCAGGTCACCCGTGAGCTCACCGTCGACGTCGCCATGCGCTGGGGCACCGGCTACGACACGAACCTCAGGTCGTTCGTGAACATCATCGCCACCCCCAAGGGCGGCACCCACGTCGCCGGCTTCGAGACAGCCGTGACCAGCACCATGAACGAGGTGCTGCGCGCCAAGAAGCTGCTGCGTGTCGCCGAGGACGACATCGTCAAGGACGACGCCCTGGAGGGTCTCACCGCAGTCGTCACCGTGCGCCTGGCCGAGCCCCAGTTCGAGGGGCAGACCAAGGAGGTCCTCGGCACGTCCGCGGCCCGCCGCATCGTGAACACCGTGATCTCCAAGGAACTCAAGGCGTTCCTGACCTCCACGAAGCGCGACGACGCCGCGCAGGCGCGCGTGGTCATGGAGAAGGCGGTCGCCGCCGCCCGCACCCGGATCGCGGCCCGCCAGCACAAGGACGCGCAGCGCCGCAAGACGGCCCTGGAGTCGTCGTCGCTGCCCGCCAAGCTCGCCGACTGCCGCAGCGACGACGTCGAGCGCAGCGAGCTGTTCATCGTCGAGGGTGACTCCGCGCTCGGTACGGCCAAGCTGGCCCGGAACTCCGAGTTCCAGGCACTGCTGCCGATCCGCGGCAAGATCCTCAACGTCCAGAAGTCGTCCGTCACGGACATGCTGAAGAACGCCGAGTGCGGCGCGATCATCCAGGTCATAGGAGCCGGCTCGGGCCGGACCTTCGACCTCGACGCGGCGCGCTACGGCAAGATCATCATGATGACGGACGCCGACGTCGACGGCTCCCACATCCGCTGTCTGCTGCTGACGCTGTTCCAGCGCTACATGCGGCCGATGGTCGAGGCCGGCCGGGTCTTCGCCGCGGTGCCGCCGCTGCACCGCATCGAGCTGACCCAGCCCAAGCGGGGCCAGGACAAGTACGTCTACACGTACTCGGACCGCGAGCTGCGCGACAAGCTCATGGAGTTCCAGAGCAAGGGCGTCCGGTACAAGGAGTCCATCCAGCGCTACAAGGGCCTGGGCGAGATGGACGCCGACCAGCTGGCCGAGACGACGATGGACCCGCGCCACCGCACTCTTCGCCGGATCAACCTGTCCGACCTCGATGCCGCCGAGCAGGTGTTCGACCTGCTGATGGGCAACGACGTGGCTCCGCGCAAGGAGTTCATCTCCAGCTCGGCGGCCACGTTGGACCGGTCGCGGATCGACGCGTAGGCGCTGCGCCGAGCTGCGCTGGGCCCTGGCCGGGTACTTACGGTGCCGGGGCCCGGCGGGTTGGCGGGCCCGGTTGAACGGGCCGGGGCGGTCGGGCCGCACGAACCGCACGGGTGGAGGCGGTCCGACGCGGAGTACGGGGGAACGGCGCGGCTTGCCCATGTGCACCGGACGGCGTGATCTCGGACGATGCTTCCGGCCGGATCGTGCCTCGGCCGGAGGCGCTGGGCGGTATCCCCGGCAAACGGGTCTGACGACGGCCCGGGGGAGTGGACGGGGCATCGCCGGGCTCTCCACCCATGGGTGGATGGGTGCCCGGCGGAAGGTTCCACCCTCGGTCCACCCGGGCTCCGATCTGCTGACCTGCGGATTTCCGTAGCGTTCTGGGTGTCGGCGGCAACCGCTGCCGGTCTCTCCCTTCCGCTCACGGAGGCTCCGATGCCCGGGCTGGTCAACGCGTTGGTGATCGTCGCCGTGGTCGCGCTGGTGATCGTCCGCCAGTTCCGCGCCCGTCCGATCGGCGCCGGCAGGCGCTGGTGGCTCGTGCCCGTGGTCCTGGTCGTCATCGCCCTGCGCGAGCCCGGCATACTCGACGCCCACCACCACACCGAGTCCGCTCTCCTCCTCGCCGTCGAGCTGCTCATAGGTCTGGCCACCGGTGCCGGCTGGGCCTGGACCACCCGCGTGTGGACCGAGCCGGACGGCGTCGTGTGGACCAGGAGCACCAAGGCGAGCGTCGTCGTCTGGATCGTCGGCATCGCCCTGCGCGTCGGTCTCTTCGCCCTCGGCGCGGCGATCGGCGTCCACCAGGACAGCTCCGCGCTGCTCCTCGCCCTCGCAGGGACCCTGCTGGTCCGCTCGGGAATCCTGGTCTGGCGTGCGCAGTCCCTGCCCGGGGCGCCCGCCGCGGCCACGGCGTACGGTGACGCCATGCGCCCGTCGGCGTGGAAGGAGGGCGCGTGACGGAGAACGCCTGGACGCGCTGGCCCTCACGGGAGGCGCTCGGCCGGGAGGGGGTCTCACGGCCGCGGCGTCTGCTCGCCTGGGCCGTGCGTCTGCTGGTCCTCGGGCTGCTGCTGTGGAGCAGCTTCCAGGCCCACCAGGCGCACGGCTGGGGCACGGCCGGTGCCGTGGTGGGGGTCCTGGCGGCCGGCGCTCTCGGCTGGGCCTTCTTCCGGACCACCTACGAACACCGCCTGTGGCCGTCCCTCCTGCTGGTCGCCCTGCTGCTGGGCATGGCGGTCGTCGCTCAGACCACCGGGTTCCGCGCACCGGCGCTGGTCCTGTGGTGCGGCTGTGCCGTCTCGTCGCTGGAGCGGCTGCCGCTCCGCGCGGCGCTGCCCGTCACCACCGTGGGCCTCGCCTCGTTCGCGGTGGTCACCAACGACGACTGGCTGACCACCGCTGCCACGGTGGTGGGCCTGGCGCTCGCCGGATACGTGCTGCGACTCGACGCCGAGGCCCGAGGAGGCGCGCAGCGCCTGCTGGCACAGGAGCGGGCCGCGAGAGCGGCGGAGGCGGAGTCGGCGGCCCTGGCCGAGCGGGCCAGGATCGCGCGGGAGATCCACGACGTGCTCGCGCACAGCCTCTCGGCCCAGCTCGTGCACCTGGAGGCGGCCCGGCTGCTGATCGAGCGGGGCGCGGACCGGGAGCAGATACTCCAACGGGTCGTCGCGGCGAGGGGCATGGCGCGGGACGGGCTGGAGGAGACCCGGCAGGCCCTCTCCGCGCTGCGCGGCGAGCTGACCCCGCTGGAGGAGTTCCTGAGCGGGCTGGTCAGCGCGACGGACGGCGCCGAGGTCACCGTGAGGGGTGAGCGTAGAGCACTGCCCGCCGAGGCGTCGCAGGCGGTGCGACGGGTCGCCCAGGAGGCGCTGACGAACGCCCGCAAGCACGCGTACGGGGCCAAGGTCAGGGTTCTGCTCGACTACGGGGAGCACGAAGTGACGCTGGACGTGAGGGATTCGGGAGGTGCGGCGGAGGAGCTGACGGGAGCGGGCGCCGGGTACGGTCTGCTGGGCATGCGGGAGCGTGCCGAGCTGCTGGGCGGCTCGCTGGAGGCCGGGCCGGGTGAAGAGGGGTTCGTGGTGACGTTGAAGGTGCCCGCATGACGGAGGAGGCGGGCGGGAGGACGGCGCGGGTCGTGGTCGCCGACGATCAGACCGTGGTCCGCGAAGGCATCGTGATGCTGCTGGGGCTGCTGCCCGGCATCGAGGTGGTCGGTGCGGCCGGTGACGGCGAGGAGGCGGTGAAGCTGGTCGCCGAACTCTCCCCGGACGTGGTCCTGATGGACCTGCGGATGCCCCGCTGCGACGGGGTGGAGGCGACCCGGCGGATCAGGGCGGAGTATCCGGGCACCCAGGTCGTGGTGCTCACCACGTTCGCGGACGACGACTCGCTGTTCCCCGCACTGAGAGCGGGGGCGCGCGGATATCTCACCAAGGACGCAGGCGGTGACGAGATCGTGCGCGCGGTGCACAGCGTGCTGTCCGGGGAGGCGGGGCTGTCGCCCAGCGTCCAACGGCGGCTGCTGGAGCGGCTGTCGGAGCCCGAACCGCCCTCCGCGCGCGTCGAGCCGCCCGACGGGCTCACCGGGCGGGAGATGGAGGTCCTGGTGCTGATCGCCGAGGGACTGACCAACCAGGAGATCGCCCGCAGGCTGCACGTCTCCACGGCGACGGTGAAGACCCACATCAACAATCTCTTCGCCAAGACGGGGCTCAAGGACCGTGCGCAGGCGGTGCGTTACGCGTACGGGAAGGGGCTGGTGCGGCCACCGGGGAATTGAGTCACCTGATGGGGTGAAGTGGTCTGGGAAGAAGAGTCAGGGAAGCTCCCGTTCTGTCCATCCTTGGGCATGCAGTCAAGTTATGGTCGCCCCCACGGCGGCGGGGGCGGTCCCGAGAGTGCGGCACGCCGGCACGAGGACCACGGCCCTCATGACGAAGTGAGATACGACGATCCCTGGTACGACGCGCTGGCCTCCGGCTGGGGCGAACCGGACGGCACGGGAGTGCCCGCCCCGGTAGTGCCGGCGGCACGGGAGGAGCCGGAGGGGACGGGCGCACGGGCGCGTGACGTCTACGTCGAGGTGCAGCGCAGCGCGGCGTTCCGGGAGGTGCGCAGCAGGTATCGCAGGTTCGTGGTGCCCGGGGTGGCCGTGTTCTTCGCCTGGTACGTGGGATATGTGATCACCGCGACGACGGCACCAGGGTTCATGGCCCGGCCCGTGGCGGGCGCGGTGAACGTGGCGATGGTGGCGGGGCTCGGACAGTTCCTCAGCACCTTCCTGCTCACCTGGGCCTACTCGCGGCACGCGCGGCTGCGCAGGGACCGGGCGGCGCTCGAACTGCGGTGGGACACCCAGGAGATGACGCGTGGAGCCCGAGGCGGTGTGTCATGACGGAGACTCATCAGACGTTGGCGTTGGCGCTGTTCAGTGTGTTCGTGGCCGTGACGCTGGGGATCACGACATGGGTGAGCCGTAAGCGGCACGGTTCGGCGGAGGAGTTCTACGCGGGGAGCAGGTTGTTCTCCCCGATGGAGAACGGCTTCGCCATCGCGGGTGACTACATGTCGGCCGCGTCCTTCCTCGGAGTGGCCGGGCTGATCGCGCTGTTCGGGTACGACGGGCTGCTGTACGGGGTGGGGTTCCTCGTGGCGTGGCTCGTGGTGCTGTTCCTGGTGGCGGAACTGGTGCGCAACTGCGGCCGGTTCACGCTCGCCGACGTGGTGGCGGCGAGGATGAGCGAGCGGCCGGTGCGGGTCGCGGCGGGAACGTCGTCCGTCACGGTGTCCGTGCTCTATCTGGTGGCGCAGATGGTCGGCGCGGGCAGCCTGGTCGGGCTGCTGCTCGGCCGGACGGGCGGGGCGGCGCAGACCTGGACCGTCATCGGGGTCGGCGCGCTCATGGTGATCTATGTGTCCTTCGGCGGGATGCGGGCCACCACCTGGATCCAGATCGTGAAGGCGGTGCTGCTGCTCGCCGGGACGATCCTGCTGACGGTGCTGGTGCTGGTGCGCTTCCGCGGGAACCTGGACGATCTGCTGTTCACGGCGGCGGAGCGCAGCGGGCACGGGGACGCGTTCCTGGCGCCGGGGCTGAAGTACGGCGGGGACTGGACGGCCCGCTTCGACTTCATCAGTCTGGGCCTGGCGCTCGTCCTGGGCACGGCGGGTCTGCCGCACATCCTGTCCCGCTTCTACACGGTGCCGACCGCGCGGGCCGCGCGTCGTTCGGTGGTGTGGTCGATCGGGCTGATCGGCGGGTTCTACCTGATGACGATCGTGCTCGGCTTCGGGGCCGCGGCGATCGTGGGTCCGGAGGAGGTGCGCAAGTCGAACGAGGCCGGGAACACGGCCGTTCCGCTGCTCGCGCTCGATCTGGGCGGCGGTGTGGAGTCCACCGGGGGGACGGTGCTGTTCGCGATCGTCGCGGCGGTGGCGTTCGCGACGATCCTCGCGGTGGTCGCCGGGATCACGCTCGCCTCCTCGGCGTCCGTGGCGCACGACCTGTACGCCTCGTTGCGGCGCCGGCGCGGGGAGCCGCGCAGTGAGGTGGCCGTGGCGAGGGTGGCGGCGGTCGGCATCGGTGTGGTCGCCATCGCGCTCGGCCTGCTCGCGCGGGACCTCAACGTCGCCTTCCTGGTGGGCCTGGCGTTCGCCGTGGCCGCGTCGGCGAACCTGCCGGTGCTGCTCTACTCGCTGTTCTGGAGCGGTTTCACGACACGGGGCGCGGTGTGGTCGGTGTACGGCGGGCTGGTGCCGGCGCTGGGGCTGGTGCTGCTGTCACCTGTGGTGTCGGGCAGTCCGGAGTCGCTGTTCCCGGGGGTGGACTTCCAGTACTTCCCGCTCCAGAACCCCGGGCTCGTCTCCATTCCGCTGGGCTTCCTCGCCGGCTGGCTGGGCACTGTCACCTCGGCCGAGGCCCCGGACGAGGCCAAGCACGCGGAGACCGAGGTGCGGTCGCTGACGGGGGCGGGGGCCGTGTAGACGGACCGTGCGTGCGATCGGCGGTGCGTCCGGGAGGGGTGGCGTCACGGCGCCACCCAGGCGTACCGGTGTTCGGGGCGGCCGGTGTCGCCGTACTTGAGGGTGAGGCGCAGCCGGCCGGCCTGTTCCAGGTGGCGCAGGTAGCGCTGGGCGGTGGAGCGGCTCAGGCCGGTGCGGGCGGCCACCTCATGGGCGGACAGCGGTTCGTCGGAGCGGTGCAGGACGCCGCATATGAGGTCCGTGGTGGGTTCCGAGTGGCCGCTCGGCAACCCGGGGGAACTCGGCGGGGGCGCGGTGCGCAGTGCGCCGAAGATCCGGTCCACCTGCTCCTGGCCGGCCAGGCCCCGGCCGCCGACGCGGTCGACGGTGCGGCGCAGGGCGGCGTAGGAGTCCAGGCGGGTGCGCAGCGCGGCGAAGGTGAAAGGTTTGACCAGGTAGTGCAGGGCGCCCATGCGCATGGCCTTCTGCACGGTCGTCACGTCGCCGGCCGCCGTGATCATGATGACGTCGGTGCCGTGGCCCTGTTCCCGCATACGGTGGATCAGGTCGAGGCCGGTCCGGTCCGGCAGATACTGGTCGAGCAGGACCAGGTCGATGGCTTCGCGTTCCACGGCGGCCAGGGCCTGGGCAGCGCTGTGCGCGCGGGCGGCGACCCGGAAGCCGGGAACCTTCTCCACGTACCGGGCGTTGATCTCGGCGACGCGGAAGTCGTCGTCCACCACCAGGACTTCGATCATGGGGCCTCATTTCCTCAAGGCCAGGCCGGGGTTAAGGCCATGTTTCGGCTCCGCAGTTGTAACCCGAGCTAAAAGAGCACAACAGGCTCTTGCGAGCAAAAGAACGGCTTGCGCCCAGAAGACTGCTGCTGTGGCGGGCGCCACACCTACCGTCCGGGCCATGAGCGCAGACACCGGCCCCGCCATCGAACTGCGGGGCGCGAGCAAGACCTTCAGGACCCCGTCGGGGGGTCTGCACACGGCCGTCCGGGGCCTGGACCTCACCGTGGGACGCGGTGAGTTCGTGGCCGTCGTCGGCCCCACCGGCTGCGGCAAGTCCACCACCCTGACCCTCGTCAGCGGTCTGGAGGAGCCCAGCGACGGCGAGGTGCTGGTGGCCGGCCGGCCGGTCTCCGGCGTCGGCGACAAGGTCGGCTTTGTCTTCCAGCAGGACGCCACCTTCCCCTGGCGGTCGGTGCTGTCCAACGTGATGGCCGGTCCCCGCTTCCGCGGTGTGCCGAAGGCCGAGGCCAAGGAGAAGGCCCGCGAGTGGCTGGCCCGGGTGGGCCTCTCCGCCTTCGAGGACCGCTATCCGCACCAGCTCTCCGGCGGCCAGCGCAAGCGGGTCGCCCTCGCCGCGACCTTCGTCAACGACCCCGAGATCCTGTTGATGGACGAGCCGTTCTCGGCGCTCGACGTCCAGACCAGGGCGTTGATGTCCGACGAACTCCTGGAGCTGTGGGAGGGCACGGGAGCCTCGGTCGTCTTCGTCACCCACGACCTGGAGGAGTCCATCGCGCTGGCCGACAAGGTCGTCGTGATGACCGCCGGGCCCGCGACCGTGAAGCAGGTCTTCGACATCGACCTGCCCCGGCCGCGCAAGGTCGAGTCGGTGCGCCTGGAGCCGCGGTTCATCGAGATCTACCGCGAGATCTGGGAGTCCCTCGGCGAAGAGGTCCGCATCACGCGTGAGAGGGGTGTCGCCGATGTCGCATGACGTCCTCAGCACCCCGGTCGTCGACACGGCCAAGGCACCGGACCGCGCGCGGTCGCGGGCCCAGGCCGCCCGCAGACGCAAGCTGGTGGTCAACGCGGTGCGCGTGCTGGTCCTGGTGGGTGTGCTCGGGCTGTGGGAGGTGCTCTCCCGGACCGGGGCCATCGACTCCTTCAACTTCTCGATGCCCTCGAAGATCTGGGACCAGATCTACACCTGGGTGACGCACGGCACCGCCCTCGGCTCCCTGGGGGAGCAGATCTGGTACACGCTGTACGAGGCGCTGGTGGGCTGGATCATCGGTGTGATCGTCGGTGTCGTCTTCGGCATCGCCCTCGGGCGGATCACCTTCCTCGCCGACGTCCTCGGTCCGTACATCAAGATCCTCAACTCGGTTCCCAGGATCGTCCTCGCGCCGATCTTCGTGATCTGGTTCGGGCTCGGACCGGCGTCCAAGGTCGCCTCGGCCGTGGTGCTCGTCTTCTTCCCGGTGTTCTTCAACGCCTTCCAGGGCGCGCGGGAGGTCGACCGCAACCTCGTGGCGAACGCCCGCATCCTGGGCGCCAGCGACCGCAGGGTCACCCTCCAGGTGGTCATCCCCTCGGCCACGTCCTGGATCTTCACCAGTCTCCACGTCAGCTTCGGGTTCGCCCTGATCGGTGCCATCGTCGGTGAGTACATCGGCGCCACCAAGGGCATCGGCCTGCTCGTCGCCCAGTCCCAGGGCACCTTCAACGCGGCCGGTGTCTACGCCGCCATGGTCATCCTCGCGGCCGTCGCACTCGTCGCCGAGGGCCTGCTGACCTTCGCCGAGCGCCGCATCTTCCGCTGGAAGCCGACCGGTTCGGACAGCTGACCGAGCCCGCGCGGCCGACCGAACCCCCACGGCGGACCGAACCCGCGCGGGCCGACCGAGCCCGACCAGCCCACGAGCGGCTGCCCGCGGCTCCGCCCCGGCTCCCGGCTCCCAGCCCCCCAGCCACTCCCCGCACCGCCCTCTCACAAGGACGTGAACCGTCATGCGCAAGACCGCCAGATACGCGTCGCTGGCCGCCGCCGGCCTGCTCGCCCTCACCTCGCTCACCGCCTGTGCCAACGACGCCGCGAGCACCGCGTCCAGCGGCTCCGCGGGCAAGGGCGACGGCAAGGGCGAGAAGGTCAAGATCATGGTCGGTGGCCTGGACAAGGTCATCTACATGCCCGCCATCCTCACCCAGCGGCTCGGTTACTTCGACGCCGAGGGCCTCGACGTGGAGCTGCTCACCGAGCCCGCGGGCGTGCAGGCCGAGACCGCGCTCGTCTCCGGCCAGGTGCAGGGCGCCGTCGGCTTCTACGACCACACCCTCGACCTCCAGGTGAAGGGCAAGTCGGTGGAGTCGGTCGTGCAGTTCTCGCACGCGCCGGGCGAGGTCGAGATCGTCTCGGCCAAGGGCGGCATCAAGTCGCCCGGGGACTTCAAGGGCAAGAAGCTCGGTGTCACCGGACTCGGCTCCTCCACCGACTTCCTGACCAAGTACCTCGCGGTCAAGAACGGGGTGCAGGTGCACGAGTTCACGCCCGTCGCGGTGGGCGCCGGACCCACGTTCATCGCCGCCCTCCAGAAGGGCGCGATCGACGGCGGTATGACGACCGATCCGACCGTCGCGACGATCCTGGACAAGAAGGCGGGCACGATCCTGCTCGACATGCGCACCCCTGAGGGCTCGCAGCAGGCGCTGGGCGGCCCCTATCCGTCGTCGAGCCTGTACATGCAGACGGACTGGGTGAACGGCCACAAGGACACCGTCCAGAAGCTGGCCAACGCGTTCGTCAAGACGCTCAAGTGGATGTCCACCCACGACGCCGACGCGATCGCGGCCAAGATGCCCGCCGACTACTCCCAGGGCGACAAGAAGCTCTACGCGGAGTCGATCAAGAGCACGCTGCCGATGTTCACCGACGACGGTGTGATGCCCCAGGGCGGTCCGGAGACCGTCGAGAAGGTCCTCAAGGCGTTCAACCCCAACATCAAGAACGCCGACGTGGACCTCGCCAAGACGTACACGACGGAGTTCGTGGAGAAGGCCGCCGGCTGACGGACGCGCCGTGCCGCGTCAGACGCGGGTCGCCCACTCGTAACGGTGTTCGGGGCGGCCCGCGTCGCCGTACTTGAGGGTCAGTCTCGCCCGTCCCGTGCGCTCCAGGAACTTGAGATAGCGCTGCGCGGTCTGCCGGCTCACCCCGGTCAGTTCGGCGATCTCCTGGGCCGACAGCGGGCGTCCGGCCTTCAGCAGCGACTGGCGCACCAGTTCGGCCGTGGTGGGCGAGTGCCCCTTGGGCAGCTCCGGCTCCGTCGGTGTGGACAGCGCGCCGAAGATCCGGTCCACCTCGGCCTGTTCGGCCTCGCCGCCGGCGTCCAGGGTGCGCCGCAGCCGGGCGTACGCCTCCAGCTTGGTGCTCAGCCCCGCGAAGGCGAACGGTTTCACCAGGTACTGGAGGACACCGTTGCGCATGGCCGCCTGGACGGTCGACACGTCCCGGGCCGCCGTCACCATGATCACGTCGGTCTGATGGCCGCGGCGGCGCATCTCCCGTACCACCGAGATGCCGGTCTCGTCGGGCAGGTAGTGGTCCATCAGGACCAGGTCGACACGCGGCAGCGTCTCGAGACGGCCCAGCGCCTCGGCCGCGCTGTGCGCCTCGCCGGCCACGTGGAAACCCGGCACCTTCTCGACGTAGGCGGCGTTGACCCGGGCGACCCGGATGTCGTCGTCCACGACCAGGACCTCGATCATCACACCTCCTCCTCCCGCCCCCGAGCCGCCGTCACGCGCCCGTCGGCGGGCCCCCGCCCCTCCGCCGCCGTACGCCCGCCGGGCGTCACCCGCGCGTCGGGCACCGTACCCGCATCCGAGGGCACATGGGTGCCGGACGCCGGACGAGCGTCGGGCAGCGGGCCCCCGTCGGCCACCGCACACGTGTCGCCCGCACCGCGCAGAGCCGGCGCGGGCTCAGGTTCCGGCTCGCTGAGCGCGTCGGGCAGTACCACCGTGAACTCCGCGCCCCGGCCGAGCGCTTCGCCCACCCGCACGCCGCCGCCCTGCCGTTCGGCGAGCCTGCGCACCAGGGACAGTCCGAGGCCGCGCTTGCCGTGCGCGGGCGGCTCCTTGGTGGACCACCCCTCGGTGAAGATCAACTCCCGCTGCTCGGCCGGGATTCCGGGACCGGTGTCCCGTACCCGGAGGACGGCCGTACGGCCCTCCGTGCGCAACTCGACCTCCACGTGCGCGTGCGGGGTGCCGGCGACGGCGTCGAGCGCGTTGTCCACCAGGTTGCCCACGACCGTGACCAGCCCTCTCGGGTCGATCAGCCGGTCCGGCAGCCGGGTGCGGTCCGACACCCACAGGGCGACACCACGCTCGGCCGCCACGGTCGCCTTGCCGACCAGCAGGGCCGCCAGCAACGGGTCCTGGATCTTCTCGGTGATCTGTTCCGAGGTGACCCGGTGGTCGCCGACGACCTCCCCGACGAACTCCACGGCGTCGTCGTACATCTCCAGTTCGAGCAGCCCCAGCAGCGTGTGCATGCGGTTGGCGTGCTCGTGGTCCTGGGCGCGCAGGGCGTCGATCAGCCCATGCGTGGAGTCGAGCTCGCGGCCGAGCTGCTCCAGTTCGGTCCGGTCGCGCAGGGTGGCCACGGCGCCGCCGTCGTCCGTCGGCATCCGGTTGGCGACCAGCACCCGCTGTCCGCGCACGGTGAGCAGATCGGTGCCGGTCACCCGGCCGGCCAGCACGTCCGTGGTCCGTCCCTCGCCCAGCGCCTCGTCCGGGGTGCGGCTCATCGCCTCGTCCCCGATGCCGAGCAGCCGCCGCGCCTCGTCGTTGAGCAGCCGGATCCGGCCCGTCCGGTCGAGCGCGACCACACCCTCGCGGATGCCGTGCAGCATCGCCTCCCGCTCGGCCAGCAGCGCCGAGATGTCCGAGAAGGCCAGGTCCCGGGTCTGCCGCTGGACCCGGCGCGCGACCAGCCAGGCGGCCAGCGCGCCGACGGCCAGGGCGCCGCCCGCGTACGCGAGCAGGCCGGGGATCGCGCTCAGCAGCCGCGCGCGGACGCTGTCGTAGGCGATGCCCACCGAGACCGCGCCGACGATCCGGTGGTCGGCGTCGTACAGCGGCACCTTGCCGCGCGCGGAGCGGCCCAGGGTGCCGCGGTCGATCTCCATGATCTGCCGACCGGCCAGGGCCGCGCTCGGATCGGTCGAGACGTGCTCGCCGACCTCGGCGGGCGTGGTGTGCGACCAGCGCACTCCACGGCGGTCCATCACCACGATGTATTCCGCCTGCGTGGAGCGCCGGATCCGCTCCGCCTCCCGCTGCACCGGGCCACCGACCGTGGGCGGAGTGGTGGTCAGGCCCTCGGCGATCGCCGGGTCCTGCGCCGTGGTCTGCGCGATCGCCAGCGCCCGGCGCATCGCCTCCTGGTCCAGCTGCTTGCTCAGGGGCGCCAGGAACAGTCCGGTGGCGAGCACCGCGACTCCGGCGGCGATCGCCACCTGCATCAACAGGACCTGCGAGAAGACCCGTCGGGGCAGGCCGAGGCGCAGTCCGGGACGCGGACGGCGCGGGGGAGCGGTGGTACTCATGCCCCTGACGGTACGTCGGTGGGTGTGCGCGTCCGTAGGGGGTTCGGTACATCTTCCGGCCCGATCGCGGGAGAGGGGGGCGTACGGGGGTGTGCGGCTCAACTCGCCAGGGCGGCCGGCGTCGTCTCCCGCACCGACACCACGTCCATCCGGCCCGGAGTGCCGAGCACCGACGCGCCGCAGCTCTCCGGCCGCGGCGGCAGGGAGGCGCCTTGGGCCACGACCACGCGCCAGCGGCGGCCGTCCACGTGGGCGACGGTCACCGTCCAGCGCGGTGCCGTGCCCTCGGTGCGCAGCACGCTCAGCACGCCCGTCGTGTACTCGTCCACGGCCGTGCGGACGGCCAGTTCGGCCGCCTGACCGGGCCTTTCCCAGGCCGAGTTGCCCCGGCACCCCTCGACGACCACCCGGCCCTCCTGGACGCCGTGCAGCACCTCCTTGACGGCGTGGGCCTCGGCGCGGCCGTACGCGTAGCCGTACGGCAGGACGAGCACCGTGGGGGAGAAGCGGTGACCGCCGAGATGGGTGACCTCCCAGACACCCGGGACGCCGGACGCGGCGAGTTCGGCCGCGAGGGGCCTGCCGAGCAGGGCGCAGCAGCGGTCGCGCTTGCCGTTGGTGCAGACGAGGGCGAGGGGGGCGCCCACGTGCGGTTCGCCGCCGAGGGCCGTCCCGAACGTCCGGTGGTCACCCGCGCCCAGGGCCGTGAAGTCGAGGTCGAGCAGACGGCGCGGGTCGCGGGTGGTGGCGCTGTGCAGCCATACATCGCCGGGGACGGTGTGGGCGGCGTACACCCGGCGCAGGGGTGGCGCTCCGGAGTCCGCGTGGCGGCCGGGACGGCGGATCAGCGCGATGCGCACGCCCGTCCCCTCGGCGGCCCGCTTCAGGGCGCGGCCCAGCTCGCGGTCCAAGTGGCTCGAAGTCAGCGCTTCGGCGCCCCACGGCCCGGGTTGTTCCAGCAGCAGCCACGTCGTCGCCGTGGCCGCGGTTCCGGAAACGGGCTCGTCGAGGCTCCGGGAGACGGTCGCACACCTACTCACAGAGGTGAGCCTAACCTGACTTCCTCGGGGTGACTTCCAGCCTCACTCGTGTTCCGCTCCGGCGACGGTCGAGCCGGACGCGAGGGGAGACGGAGACGGCTGGGCCGGGGGCGCTGCTCGGGTCTGCGGGCGTCGCGCCATGCACGGGCGCGTTCCGGCCTGCCGTCGTCGACCGCGGACGGGCGCGGTACGGCCCGCCGTTCGGGTGACGGAGAGGTCTTCCGTCGAAGGGGCGACCGGGGCGCGGGGTTCGCCGGTGGACGCCGAGGGGCGACTGACGCGTGATGTCGGCCGGGAGGATCCGAGGAGTCATCGTCGCCGCGCCGGGGGCGGCCAGGAGAAGCCGAGGCGGCGGAAGCGGAGACCGGCGGAGCCGAGGCCGACGGAAGCGGAGGGGCGGAAGCCGAGGGGGGCGGAGTCGAGATGCCGGACGGAGCGGAGGGCCCGGAGTGGGAAGGCTCGCAGCGGGAGGGCCCGGAGTGGAAGGGCAGGAGGGGAAGGGCCGGACCGGAAGGGCGGGAGGGCGAGCGGGCGGCGATTTTCGGACCGCTCGGATCGGGTCCCGGGTCGCCCGGACGCGTCACTCGGGTCGCCCGAGGCGGCAGTGGCGGCCGATGGACCGCCACTGGAGTCGTCGATCGGGGATGGTGTCCCCCGGAGGGCACCTGGACGGATGGTTCGGTCCGTGTGCCGGAAACGGTCAGGCGTCCGGGATGTCGACCTTGGCGCGAAGCAATGTCTCGCGCGTGATCACGACGATCCGCTCGTAGTCCGCCCTGCCCGCGTCGGCGGGGAGTTTCCCGTCCAGTGCCTCGGTCTTGTCGGTGCCGATGACCGCGAAGCTGCCGTCGGCGAGCTCGAAGATGTCGGGGCACGTGTTGCCGTCAAGACTTCCACGCTGACGTGGAGAGGCGCCGATGCGGCGGACGATGTCTGGTGTAGTCACTGCCGAAGACTACCGGCGCGCGTGATATTGGCCGAAACACCTCCCTCCATGGGGATGGATTTCGGTCACAAAGGAGCACAAGAGCGCTACGCCGACGGAATGTCGTCCCTGGCGCGCAGCAGTGTCTCGCGGGAGATGACGACGATCCGTTCCCGGTCGCCGCGCGCCGCGTCGGGGGGCAGTTCGGCGTCGAGTTCTTCCGTCGCCTCCACACCGATGACCGCGAAGTTGCCGTCGCTGAGTTCGAAGATGTCGGGACAGGTGTCGCCGGTCATGCTTCCGCGTTCGCGGGGAGAAACACCCAGGCGACGAATGATCTTCAAAATGATGGTCCTGTAAGTCGGAGGAATGGGGCGGCGGACAGGCTGGCTGGCTCGGGTCCGCGGAGGCTCGGATAAACATGGGGCTCGCGTCCGCCCGCCCTCCGGCAGCCCCGCCGCGGTACCGGGCCACGTTATTCGGGGGGTTCGCCGACGACCCACCATTCCTCCGTGTCCGCCTCGTCCAGATCCTGGATGAGCTTGTCCAGCATGCGCCCCACCTGCGCCTCCACCGAACGCTGCTCCAGGCTGGCGCGAGCGGTGCGGGTCGCTTCCCAGTATTCGCGGAAGATCGGGTTCTGCACAGTCCCACGCAGGTGACCAAAGAGTTCCGCCCTGTTGACGTTCCCTATGCGATAGGCGAGCAGGGCATTGGTGTAGAGCGCGTTGGCGAAGAGGAACTGGCGGTACTTCTCGGGCGGGATGGCGCCGCCGTGGGTGTCCAGTACGGCGGCCAGTGCCGGATCTTCCATCGCCTTGCTCAGCAGTTCCCACTGAAGCCGCTGCTGACTCGCCAAATTCGTCTGCTGCTGGGCGCGTTCGCGTGCCTTTTCGAGTTGTCCGGCGCGCCGGCGATGGGCGGCGAACGTGGCGACCGCCGCCGCCACGGCGAGCCCCGCCGCGGCGACGGCGCCGCACCCCCGAGACCCCAAGGTCTGTGTGGCCATGTCAAACAACCCCCGATCAGGCGGCCGTCCGCCGGTCGTCGGATGCGGGTGGTTGACGGAAACCGGCGAGCGGTGGGCGGCCCTTGCCGTCTTCCAGGGTGCCGAGCGGCTCCGCTCGGCGGAAGGCGGAGAAGAGGCGCACGGAGGGAACGAAGGGTCGCATGGCCGGGCGCCGTGCCAGACGTCTGCCCAGCGGAGGGGACCAAGAATCGTTCCACCAACGATGATTCCCGCGGCTCGTATCCTGGTCCGGCATTCAGTTCTCGTACGTGCACCGCGGACGCGCGCCGGTGCGCGCGTCGGCGTGAGAGAGGTCGCACGGTGAGTCAGCCGAGCCCCGGTACGGACCCGAGCCCCGCTGCGGATCCGAGCGGGACCCCGCACGAGATCCCCGTCGTCGTCCTGGCCGGATTTCTCGGTTCCGGGAAGACGACGCTCCTCAACCACCTCCTCCACCGCGGCGGAGGCAGCCGCATCGGGGCGATCGTCAACGACTTCGGAGCCGTCGAGATCGATGCGATGGCCGTCGCCGGGGCCCTCGGCGACTCCACGGTCTCGCTCGGCAACGGATGCCTGTGCTGCGCCGTGGACGCGAGCGAACTGGACACCTACCTGGCGCGGCTCGCCCGGCCCGGCACGGGCGTCGACGTCATCGTCGTCGAGGCCAGCGGGCTCGCCGAACCCCAGGAGATCGTGCGCATGCTGCTCGCCAGCGAACACCCCGGGACCGTCTACGGCGGGCTCGTCGA
Source organism: Streptomyces sp. NPDC026672 (assembly GCF_040638185.1). Taxonomy (NCBI): domain Bacteria; kingdom Bacillati; phylum Actinomycetota; class Actinomycetes; order Kitasatosporales; family Streptomycetaceae; genus Streptomyces; species Streptomyces sp. NPDC026672. The sequence continues at coordinate 34,478 of NZ_JBEZXS010000021.1, read as the reverse complement.
GGTCGTCGACGCCGCCGAGTTCGACGCCACCCGCGCGCGCCACCCCGAGATCGACCGGCATCTCGCCCTCGCCGACCTCGTGGTCGTCAACAAGCTGGACCGCGTGTCAGACCCCGAACGCGTGCTCGACCTCGTCGGCTCGCTCACCGACCGGGCCGCCGTCGTGCCCGCCACCTACGGCCGTATCGACCCCGAGTTCCTCTTCGACCGCCGTCCCGTCGGAGAACGCCTCGGGCAGCTCTCCTTCGACGACCTCCACGACCACGACACCCACGCGGGCCATCCGCACACCGCCTACGACAGCCTGTCCTACGTCGGCGAAGTCCCCCTCGACCCGCGCCGGTTGATGGCCTTCCTGGACAGCCGGCCCGAGGGGCTCTACCGAATCAAGGGGTACGTCGACTTCGGACCCCACGACCCCCGCAACCGCTACGCCGTGCACGCCGTCGGCCGCTTCCTGCGCTTCTACCCGGAGCCCTGGCCGGCCGCCGGGGACCGCCGCACCGAGCTCGTCCTGATCGGCTCCGGCCTCGACACCGCCGCCCTCGCCAAGGAGCTGGAGGCCACGACGAAGGACGCCCCGCACGCCGACGAGCACGGCATGTGGGGCGTCCTGCGCTATGTGCACGATCCCGAGGGACCTGGCGATCCCGAAGAACCTGACGGACCTGAGGGATCCGACGGACCCGACGGGCCCGACGGATTCGAGGGGTCCGACGGGGACGAGCCGGTCTAGAGCACCGGGCCCGTCACCACCGACACCGTCTTCGCCAGCGACGTGCCCGAGCCGTCCCGGCGCGGGTCCAGCTCCGGCAGGTCGACCGGCGCGCCGTTGCGCTGTGCCGCGCGCACCGGGGTCGGGCCCGCCCACGCCAGGGACAGGCAGTCCTCGCCCTTCAGGAACCGCTGGCAGCGCACCCCGCCCGTGGCCCGGCCCTTGCGCGGGTACTGGTCGAACGGGGTCAGCTTGGCCGTCGTCTGGACGGAGTCGTCCAGCGTGCCGCGCGAGCCCGCCACCGTGAACACCACCGCGTCCACCGCCGGGTCGACGGCTGTGAAGGAGATCACCTTCGCACCCTCGGTGAGCTTGATGCCCGCCATGCCGCCGGCGGGCCGGCCCTGCGGACGGACCTGGGACGCCTGGTAGCGCAGCAGTTGCGCGTCGTCCGTGATGAAGACCAGGTCCTCCTCGCCGGTGCGCAGCTCCACCGCGCCGACGATCCGGTCGCCCTCCTTGAGCGTGATGACCTCCAACTCCTCCTTGTTGGACGGGTAGTCGGGCACCACACGCTTGACCACGCCCTGCTCCGTGCCCAGCGCGAGACCGGGGGAGGACTCGTCGAGCGTGCTCAGGCACACCACCGTCTCGCCCTCGTCCAGGGAGACGAACTCGGACAGCGGTGCGCCGCCCGACAGGTTCGGCGCCCCCGTCGCCTCCGGCAGCTGCGGCAGGTCCACCACGTTCACCCGCAGCAGCCGTCCGGCCGACGTCACCACGCCGATCTCGCCGCGCGCGGTGGCCGGCACCGCGGAGACGATCGGGTCGTGCTTGGCGTGCCTGCCCCCGGTGTCCTCGGGGAAGGGCCCGCCGTTCGCCGTGCGGGCCAGCAGGCCCGTCGTCGACAGCAGCACCCGGCACGGGTCGTCCGCCACCTGGAGCGGCACGGCCGCCGGGGCGCCCGTGGCCTCCAGCAGCACCGTGCGCCGCTCGGTGCCGAACTTCTTCGCCACCGAGGCCAGTTCGGCCGAGACCAGCTTGCGCAGCTCGGCGTCGGACTCCAGGATCCGGGTCAGCTCGGCGATCTCCGTGTTGAGCCGCTCCTTCTCCGACTCCAGCTCGATGCGGTCGAACTTGGTGAGCCGGCGCAGCGGCGTGTCGAGGATGTACTGCGTCTGGATCTCCGACAGCGAGAAGCGTTCCATCAGGAGCCGCTTGGCCTGCGCGCTGTTCTCGCTGGAGCGGATCAGCCGGATGACCTCGTCGATGTCGATCAGGGCCGTGAGCAGGCCCTCCACCAGGTGCAGCCGGTCGCGCCGCTTGCTGCGCCGGAACTCCGAGCGGCGCCGCACGACGTCGAAGCGGTGGTCGAGGTAGACCTCCAGCAGTTCCTTGAGGCCCAGGGTGAGCGGCTGGCCGTCGACCAGGGCGACGTTGTTGATGCCGAAGGACTCCTCCATCGGCGTCAGCTTGTAGAGCTGCTCCAGGACGGCCTCGGGCACGAAGCCGTTCTTGATCTCGATGACCAGGCGCAGCCCGTGCTCGCGGTCCGTGAGGTCCTTGACGTCCGCGATGCCCTGGAGCTTCTTGGAGCCGACCAGGTCCTTGATCTTCGTGATGACCTTCTCCGGGCCGACCGTGAACGGCAGCTCGGTGACCACGAGGCCCTTGCGGCGCGCGGTCACGGTCTCCACCGACACCGTCGCGCGGATGCGGAACGTGCCGCGGCCCGTCTCGTAGGCGTCGCGGACTCCGGAGAGGCCGACGATGCGGCCGCCGGTGGGCAGGTCGGGACCGGGCACGAACTTCATCAGCGCGTCCAGGTCCGCGTTCGGGTGGCGGATCAGGTGCCGGGCCGCCGCGACGACCTCGCCGAGGTTGTGCGGCGGCATGTTGGTCGCCATGCCGACCGCGATGCCCGAGGTGCCGTTGACCAGCAGGTTCGGGAAGGCGGCCGGCAGGGCCACCGGCTCCTGCTCCTGGCCGTCGTAGTTGGGCGCGAAGTCGACCGTGTCCTCGTCGATCGACTCGGTCATCAGGCTCGTCGCCTCGGCCATGCGGCACTCGGTGTACCGCATGGCGGCCGGTGGGTCGTCGTTGCCCAGCGAGCCGAAGTTGCCGTGGCCGTCGACCAGCGGGACGCGCATGGAGAATGGTTGGGCCATGCGCACCAGGGCGTCGTAGATCGACGCGTCACCGTGCGGGTGGAGCTTGCCCATGACGTCGCCGACGACACGGGCGCACTTCACGTAGCCGCGCTCGGGGCGCAGGCCCATTTCGTTCATCTGGTAGACGATCCGCCGGTGCACCGGCTTGAGGCCGTCACGGGCGTCGGGCAGGGCACGGGAGTAGATGACCGAATACGCGTACTCGAGGTACGAACCCTGCATCTCGTCCACGACGTCGATGTCGAGGATCCGCTCCTCGAACGCGTCGTCGGGCGGCGGGGTCTTCGTGCTGCGGCGGGCCATCGCTGCCGGCTCCTCCTGTGTTCGGGTCGCCCGCCTACGGGGCGGCTCACTCTTGCTGAGGCTCTTGCTGAAGCGTGAAAGCGTGAACGTGAACGCGGTCTGACGGGGACCATTGTGGACCGTGGCACCGACAGCCCGGGCCGGGACCCGGTGCCCGGCGGTCCGTCCCGGCGTGGGAGGCCGTCGCGGGGGCCGCCGCGCGGCACGACCACCGCAGGCTACGCGATCCGCTGTGGGCGTACGTCCCGCCGGGAACTTCGCCGGGGGTCCGCACGCTGCATACAGTGGCAGGACTGGCAGGACGCAGGCGGTTTCCAGGACCGCATCAGCGATCGAAGGGACGTACATGCCCATGGGTCACACGGCCACAGCCGAGGCAGGCTCCGGGGGCCTGACAGCGACCGAGCACCGCCTGGCCAACGGCCTGCGCGTGGTGCTCTCCGAGGATCACCTGACCCCGGTCGCGGCGGTGTGCCTCTGGTACGACGTCGGCTCCCGGCACGAGGTCGAGGGCCGCACCGGTCTGGCTCACCTCTTCGAGCACCTGATGTTCCAGGGCTCCGCCCAGGTGCAGGGCAACGGCCACTTCGAGCTGGTCCAGGGCGCCGGCGGCTCGCTCAACGGCACCACGAGCTTCGAGCGCACCAACTACTTCGAGACCATGCCCGCCCACCAGTTGGAGCTCGCGCTCTGGCTGGAGGCCGACCGCATGGGCTCCCTGCTCACCGCCCTGGACGACGAGTCCATGGAGAACCAGCGCGACGTCGTCAAGAACGAGCGCCGCCAGCGCTACGACAACGTGCCCTACGGCACGGCCTTCGAGAGGCTGACCGCGCTCGCCTACCCGGAGGGCCACCCCTACCACCACACGCCGATCGGCTCGATGGCCGACCTGGACGCGGCCACGCTGGAGGACGCCCGCGCGTTCTTCCGCACCTACTACGCGCCCAACAACGCGGTGCTGTCCGTGGTCGGCGACATCGACCCGAAGCAGACCCTCGCCTGGGTCGAGAAGTACTTCGGCTCGATCCCCTCCCACGACGGCAAGCCCGCGCCGCGCGACGGCACCCTGCCGGACGTCATCGGCGAACAGCTGCGCGAGGTCGTCGTGGAGGAGGTCCCGGCCCGCGCCCTGATGGCCGCCTACCGGCTCCCGCAGGACGGCACGCGCGCGGCGGACGCGGCCGACGTGGCGCTGACCGTCCTCGGCGGCGGCGAGTCCTCCCGCCTCTACAACCGGCTCGTACGGCGCGACCGCACGGCCGTCGCCGCCGGCTTCGGGCTGCTGCGGCTGGCCGGGGCGCCCTCGCTGGGCTGGCTCGACGTGAAGACCTCCGGCGACGTGGAGGTCCCCGTCATCGAGACCGCCATCGACGAGGAGCTGGCCCGCTTCGCCGAGGAGGGCCCCACGCCCGAGGAGATGGAGCGCGCGCAGGCCCAGCTGGAGCGCGAGTGGCTCGACCGGCTCGGCACGGTCGCGGGCCGCGCCGACGAACTGTGCCGCTACGCCGTGCTGTTCGGCGACCCGCAGCTCGCCCTCACCGCCGTGCAGCGCGTCCTCGCCGTCACCGCCGACGAGGTCAAGGAGGCCGCGCGGGCCCGGCTGCGCCCCGACAACCGCGCGGTCCTGGTCTACGAGCCGCTGTCCGCCGAGGCCGCCGAGCACACCGAGGACCCCGGCATCCCCGAGGACCCGGAGTCGGAGGCCACCGTCGAAGCCGGTGCCGACCACGACGGCAACGACGACAACAAGGAGGCTGCCAAGTGACCGAGCTCGCCGCGATGGAGTTCCACCCCCGCCCCCACGCGGGCGACGCGAAGCCGTGGGCCTTCCCGGCCCCCGAGCGCGGCACACTGGACAACGGCCTGACCGTCCTGCGCTGCCACCGCCCCGGCCAGCAGGTCGTCGCCGTCGAGGTGCTGCTCGACGCGCCCCTGGACGCCGAACCGGCCGGCTTCGACGGTGTCGCCACGATCATGGCGCGGGCCTTCTCCGAGGGCACCGACAAGCACTCCGCCGAGGAGTTCGCCGCCGAGCTGGAGCGCTGCGGCGCCACCCTCGACGCGCACGCCGACCACCCCGGCGTCCGGCTGAGCCTGGAGGTTCCCGTCTCCCGCCTCGGCAAGGCCCTCGGCCTGCTCGCCGACGCCCTGCGCGCGCCCGCGTTCGTCGACACGGAGATCGAGCGGCTGGTCCGCAACCGGCTCGACGAGATCCCGCACGAGCTGGCCAACCCCTCGCGGCGCGCGGCCAAGGAGCTGTCCAAGGAGCTGTTCGCGGCCGGTTCGCGCATGTCGCGCCCGCGCCAGGGCACCGAGGACACGGTCGAGAAGATCGACGAGGCGGCCGTCCGCGCGTTCTACGAGCGGCACGTGCGGCCCGCGACCGCCACCGCCGTGGTCGTCGGCGACCTCTCCGGCACCGACCTGGACGACCTGCTCGGCGAGACCGTGGGCGAGTGGACCGGCTCGAAGGCGCAGCCGCGTCCGGTGCCGCCGGTCAGCGCCGACGACACCGGACGGGTCGTCATCGTGGACCGTCCCGGAGCCGTCCAGACCCAGCTGCTCATCGGCCGGGTCGGCGCCGACCGGCACGACCGCGTGTGGCCCGCGCAGGTGCTCGGCACCTACTGCCTCGGCGGCACCCTGACGTCCCGTCTCGACCGCGTCCTGCGCGAGGAGAAGGGCTACACCTACGGGGTGCGGGCCTTCGGGCAGGTCCTGCGGTCCGCCCCGGACGGCAGCGGCGCCTCGCTGCTCGCCGTCAGCGGCTCCGTGGACACCCCGAACACGGGTCCCGCGCTCCAGGACCTGTGGACCGTGCTGCGCACGCTCGCGCAGGAGGGGCTCACGGACGCCGAGCGCGACGTCGCCGTGCAGAACCTGGTGGGCGTGGCGCCGCTGAAGTACGAGACGGCGGCGGCCGTCGCCGGCACTCTCGCCGACCAGGTCGAGCAGCACCTGCCCGACGACTACCAGGCGACGCTGTACCGGGAGCTCGCCGCCACGGGCACCGTGGAGGCCACCGCCGCGGTCGTCAACGCCTTCCCGGTGGACCGGCTGGTGACGATCCTCGTCGGGGACGCCGCGCAGATCAAGGAGCCCGTCGAGGCGCTCGGCATCGGCGAAGTGAGCGTCGTCTCCGCCGACTAGCGCGTCCGCGTGTGGGGCCCCGGTGACCGACGGGTCGTCAGGGGCCCCATGTGTTTTTCCGGATGTCCGAATTGGGGCGGAGGCTGCCTTTCTGCCCTGTGGCATGCGCTACAAAAGCCCGGATCGGTTTGGGGATTGAAAGATGTCCCGCTTAGCGTCGTCCGGGCTGTTCGTCAGGCAGTGCGCCGCGCCCGCGGCACCGGACAGTCATCGCCGAGTCCCCGTACGGCGCGAGCCAGGGGAGCCGGGGACCCGCCCTCCTGTCGCCGCCTTCGCGGCTGGAGGGGCCCACACAGTCCCTGGGGTGAATCGGGCGCCCCCGCACACGGCGGGGAGCCCGTAGGAGACCTTCCTGCTCCGAACCCTCCCCCAGAGCCCAAAAAGCCTGGGGGGACCCCCAGCTAACCCGGTAGGCGAGAGGGAAGGAAAGGACCAGCCACTCCATGGCGTTCACGCGCGCCACCGGGAAGCACCGCCGTGCCGGCCGGACGCACCGCACCACCGCCCGCGCCGCAGGCTTCGCGGCCCTCACCACCACCGGCGTCATGGGCACCCTCGCGGCCACCCCCGCGCTCGCCGCCGACGCTCCCGCCGAGACGACGGGACTCGTTCCCGTCGTCACCATGGGGGACGCGGTCGCCCGGCAGATCGACGCCCAGGCCACCGCCCAGCGGCAGGCCGCCGCACGCAGGGCCGCGGCCGAGGAGGCCGTGGAGGAGCGCGCGGTCAAGGTGCGCGCCGCCCGTGAGGCCGAGCGTAAGCGCCTGAGCGCCTTCGTCGCGCCCGTCGCCCACTCGTACGTCTCCACCGGCTACAAGACCGGCGGCTCCCTGTGGTCCTCCGGCTCCCACACCGGCATCGACTTCCACGCCGCGAGCGGCACCCCGGTCCACGCGGTCGGCTCCGGAACCGTCGTGTCGACCGGCTGGGGCGGGGCGTACGGCAACGAGGTGGTGATCAGGATGGCGGACGGCATGTACACCCAGTACGGCCATCTGTCCTCGATCGGCGTCTCGGTGGGCCAGACCGTCGTGCCGGGCCAGCGGATAGCCCTGTCCGGCGCCACCGGCAACGTGACCGGGCCGCATCTGCACTTCGAGGCGCGCACGACCCCCGAGTACGGCTCGGACGTCGACCCCGTCGCCTATCTCCGCGGTCACGGCGTGAACGTCTGACGGGACCGCCGTCGAGACGTCCGGACCCCGGCTCCATGAGCCGGGGTTTTCCCTGTTTCGGCCGCCCCGCTGTCCAAAAAATATCCATGGATTCCGGCCCGCCGTCGGAAATTCCGGCTCATTGCAATAGAGTCACGGAACACGCGTCCACCTAGACGTTTCACGGGGATTAAGGCGGAGGTCGGTCATGCGTATTCCGGCGCACTCGGTGTGCACGGCCATCCGGGACGACATCGTCGCCGGTGTCTACGAGCGCGGCGCCCGGCTCACCGAGGAAGTCCTGGCCCGCCGCTACGGCGTCTCCCGCGTCCCCGTCCGCGAGGCGCTGCGCACCCTGGAGGCCGAGGGCTTCGTGGTGACCCGGCGGCACGCGGGCGCGTGTGTCGCCGAGCCCACCGAGCAGGAGGCCGCCGACCTGCTGGAGATGCGCATGCTCCTGGAGCCGCTCGGCGCATCCCGGGCCGCGCAGCGGCGCACCGAGGCTCACCTAAAGGTGCTGCGCGGCCTGGTCAGGCTGGGCCAGGAGCGGGCCAGGCGGGGCAACAGCGACGACCTGCGCTCCCTGGGCGGCTGGTTCCATGAGACGCTCGCCCAGGCGTCCGGCAGCCAGTCCCTGACGTCGGTGCTCACCCAGCTGCGGCACAAGATCGCGTGGATGTACGCGGTGGAGGCGCCCGCCAGTCCCGTGGAGTCCTGGGTGGAGCACGGCGCGATCGTGGACGCCGTCGCGCGTGGCGACGGCGAACGCGCGCGGGCGGTCACGGCGCTGCACACCGAGCGGGCGACGGCCGCGCACCGGCTGCGGTTCGCCGCCGGCGCGGAGCGTGTGAGGAACCCGCAACATCCCGTAAACACGCCGAGCCTGCGGCATTAACACGGGGGCCGTATACAAAGAGGAGCATTCGGGTGGCGGGTATTTCCGCTGCCCTTTTTCGCGTGTGCTGTGAATTCCCGGGCACACGTCCTTCCGCATGCCCTCAGTGAATTCGATCGCACGGCCGCGGAAACGCCGAAGCCGCGTCGTCCCTGCGGACGGCGCGGCTTTTCCGGCGTGGTTCAGGCGGTCTCGGGCAGTTCCTCGAGCCCTTCGGCGACCAGCTTGGCCAGCCGGTTCAGGGCCGCGTCCGCGCCCTCGGCGTCGGAGGCGAGGACGATCTCCTCGCCGCCCCGGGCGCCCAGGCCGAGCACGGCCAGCATGGAGCCCGCGTTGACGGGGGCGCCGTCGGCCTTGGCGATCGTCACGGGGACGCCGGTGGCCGTGGTGGCCCGGACGAAGATGGAGGCGGGGCGGGCGTGGAGACCCTCGGCCCAGCCGACGTTGACGCGGCGCTCAGCCATGTGTTGCTGCCCTTCGCTGTTCAAGGTTGTCTAGACCAGTTTTCCACATCGCGAGACCTCCGCCGACGGCCCCGCGCCGCTGTCGTGCGCGAGCCGTACTCTGGGGCCCATGCAGACCCCGGCGGACCGGCAGGACCGGCACGAGTACCCCGCCCACTGGGAGGCGGACGTGGTGCTGCGCGACGGCGGCACCGCACGCGTCCGGCCCATCACGGCCGACGACGCCGACCGCCTGGTCAGCTTCTACGAGCAGGTCTCGGACGAGTCGAAGTACTTCCGCTTCTTCGCGCCCTACCCCCGCCTGTCCGCGAAGGACGTCCACCGCTTCACCCACCACGACTTCGTGGACCGGGTCGGACTCGCGGCCACCATCGGCGGCGAGTTCATCGCCACCGTACGGTACGACCGCATCGGCGCCGACGGCATGCCCGCCTCCGCCCCCGCCGACGAGGCCGAGGTCGCCTTCCTGGTGCAGGACGCCCACCAGGGGCGCGGGGTCGCCTCCGCCCTCCTGGAGCACATCGCGGCCGTCGCCCGCGAGCGCGGCATCCGCCGGTTCGCCGCGGAGGTGCTCCCCGCCAACACCAAGATGATCAAGGTGTTCACGGACGCCGGGTACACCCAGAAGCGCAGCTTCGAGGACGGCGTCGTCCGCCTGGAGTTCGACCTCGAACCCACCGACCGCTCGCTCGCCGTGCAACGCGCGCGGGAGCAGCGCGCCGAGGCCCGGTCGGTGCGCCGGCTGCTGGCCCCCGGCTCCGTCGCCGTGATCGGCGTCGGCCGCGCGCCCGGCGGGGTGGGCCGCGACCTCCTCGCCAACATCCGCGACGCCGGGTTCACCGGGAGCCTGTACGCGGTCAACAAGGCGTTCCCCGAGGACATGACGGAGGCCGACGGGGTGCCGGCCCGCCGCTCGGTGCGGGACGTCGAAGGACCGGTCGACCTCGCGGTGGTCGCCGTACCGGTCGACCAGGTGCCCGAGGTGGTCACCGAGTGCGGCGAGCACGGGGTGCAGGGACTCGTGGTGGTCTCCGCCGGCTACGCGGAGAGCGGCCCCGAGGGACGCGAGCGGCAGCGCGAACTCGTCCGACGGGCACGCACGTACGGCATGCGGATCATCGGGCCGAACGCCTTCGGGATCATCAACACCTCCCGGACGGTGCGGCTCAACGCCTCGCTCGCGCCGCAGGCGCCGCGCCCCGGCCGCATCGGCATGTTCGCCCAGTCCGGCGCCATCGGCATCGCCCTGCTGTCCCGGCTGCACCGGCGCGGGGGAGGTGTCACCGGTGTCACGGGCGTGTCCACCTTCGTCTCCTCCGGCAACCGCGCGGACGTCTCCGGCAACGACCTCATCCAGTACTGGTACGACGACCCGGACACGGACGTCGTCCTCATGTACCTGGAGTCCATCGGCAACCCCCGCAAGTTCACCCGCCTCGCCCGGCGCACGGCCGCGGCGAAGCCCCTGGTCGTCGTGCAGGGCTCGGGCACCGCGCCGCAGGGGCACGCGGTACGGGCCACCCGGCTGCCGCACGCCACCGTGTCCGCGCTGCTGCGCCAGGCCGGCGTGATCCGCGTCGACACGATCACCGAACTGGTGGACGCGGGCCTGCTGCTCGCCCGCCAGCCGCTGCCGACCGGGCCGCGCGTGGCGATCCTCGGCAACTCGGAGTCGCTGGGGCTGCTGACGTACGACCAGTGCCTCGCGGAAGGGCTGCGGCCCGCCCGCCCGCTGGACCTGACGACCGGGGCCACGGCGGAGGACTTCCACCGCGCGCTGTCCGCCGCCCTGGCGGACGACGCGCACGACGCGGTGGTCGTCACGGTCATACCGGCGATCGGCGAGGGCTCCCCGGACGACGCGGAACTGGCCGAGGCCCTGCGCTCCGCCGCCGCGGCGGCCCCCGCCAAGCCGGTCCTCGTGGTCCACGTGGAACTGGGCGGCCTGGCCGAGGCCCTGTCGGCGGCGACGAGCACGGCCCCGCAGGGCGCGCCGGACGGCGCGGTCCCGCGGGGACGGACGGAGGCCGCGCCACCGCGAGAGGCGACGGCGGACCCCACGCCCCCCGCCCCCACGCCTGCCGCCGCGCCGCGGGAGGCGACGGCGGCAGGCGCGCCCTCGCCCCCGGCCCCGAACGGTTCCCTCCCCGCGCGGCCCCCGCGGCCCGTCCCGGACGGTGAGCCCGGCGGCTCGCGGCTCATCCCCGCCTACCCCGCGGCCGAGCGGGCCGTGCGCGCCCTCGGGGAGGCCGTGCGGTACGGACAGTGGCGGCGCGACGCGCTCGACCCCGGGAAGGTGCCCGCGTACGAGGACATCGACGAGAAGGGCGCCGCCGACCTGATCCAGGGCCTCCTCGCGCGCGGCCGGGGCTTCACCCCGGACGCCGAGGAGACGTGCGACCTGCTCGCCCGCTACGGCGTCCCCGTGCGCCGCGCGCTGCCCGCCCCCGGCCCCGACGCCGCGGCCGAGGCCGCCGGGACCCTCGGCTACCCGGTCGCCCTCAAGGCCACCGCCCCGCACCTGCGCCACCGAGCGGACCTCGGCGGCGTCCGCCTCGACCTCGCGGACGAGGAACAACTGCGCCGCTCCTACGCCGAGTTGACGGAGCTGTTCGGCAAGCCGGAGGAACTGCGGCTGGTGGTGCAGGCCATGGCGCCCCGGGGCGTGGACACCGTCGTACGGGCGGTCATCGATCCGGCGGCCGGCGCCGTGCTGTCCTTCGGGCTGGCCGGGGCCGCCTCCCAACTGCTCGACGACATGGCCCACCGCCTGGTCCCCGTCACCGACCGGGAGGCCCACTCCCTGGTGCGGTCCATCCGGACGGCCCCCCTCCTGTTCGGCTGGCGGGGCTCCACCCCGGTGGACACGCCCGCCCTGGAGGAACTGCTCCTCAGGGTGTCCCGCCTGGTCGACGACCATCCCGAGGTCGTCGCCGTCACCCTGGAGCCGGTCGTCGTCGCCCCGCACGGCCTCAGTGTCCTCGGCGCCACCGTCCGGCTCGCGCCCCCGCCCGCCCGCGACGACCTCGGACCCCGTACGCTCCCGGCGTACTGAGCCGGACGGCGCCCGGGAAACACCCGGCGAACACCTCGCGCGAGCCCGTTCCCCGCGCTCCTGACTGGCCCGAACCAGGCCCGCCCACGACTAGGATGGACGCCATGGCCAAGACCAGTACGACGACCCAGGGCCTGCGGACGGCGATCGAACGCAGCGGCTACTACCCGGCACTCGTGGCCGAGGCGGTGGAGGCCGCGGTGGGCGGCGAGCCCGTCCGGTCGTACCTGGTCCACCAGGAGACCACCTTCGACCAGAACGAGGTGCGCCGGCACGTCACCGTGCTGGTCCTCACCGGCAACCGCTTCATCGTCAGCCACACCGACGAGCAGGCCGCCGACACCACCTCCCCGACGCCCTACGCCACGACGTCCACCGAGTCCGTGAAGCTCGACCGGATCTCGTCGGTCGTGGTGAGCCGCGTCGTCGCCAACCCCGAGCAGTACACCCCGGGCACCCTGCCCCGCGAGGTCGTCCTCACCATCGGCTGGGGCGCGGTCTCCCGGATCGACCTGGAGCCCGCCGCGTGCGGCGACCCCAACTGCGACGCCGACCACGGCTACACGGGCAACTCCACGGCGGACGACCTCAGCCTGCGCGTCAGCGAGGCGGGCGACGGCCCGGAGACGGTGCGCCAGGCGCTCGTCTTCGCCCAGGCCATCTCCGAGGCGACAGCGGACGTCACCCGCTGATGTCCCAGCTCACCACCTGGGACGACCACCCGGAACCCCTCGCCCTCGGCTCCGCGCCCCTGCCCGAGTACGGAACCGGTTCCCTCGCCGACCTCCTGCCCACCCTGGCCGCCGGAATGTCCGTACCGGGCATGACCGCGGCCATCCCGGAGCTGACCGCCGCCGACCGCAACTGCGTCTTCCTGATCGACGGGCTGGGCTGGGAGCAGCTCAGGGCGCACCCGGACGAGGCCCCCTTCCTGACCTCGCTGCTCGGCAGCTCGCGCGGCGGCACCGGCCGGCCGATCACCGCCGGCTACCCGGCGACCACCGCGACCTCCCTCGCCTCCGTCGGCACCGGCCTGCCCCCGGGCGCGCACGGCCTGCCCGGGTACGCGGTCCGCGACCCGGCCACCGGCGGGCTGATGAACCAGCTCCGCTGGCAGCCGTACACCGACCCGGGCGCCTGGCAGCCGTACCCCACCGTCTTCCGGCTCGCCCACGAGGCAGGTGTGCACACGGCCCAGGTGTCCTCGCCCGCCTTCGAGCACACCCCGCTCACCAAGATCGCGCTCAGCGGCGGGACCTTCCGCGGGAAGCTGAGCGGTGAGGACCGCGTGGACCTCGCCGCCGAACAGCTGGCCGCCGGTGACCGCTCCCTGGTCTACACGTACTACGCCGAGCTCGACGGCGCGGGCCACCGCCACGGCGTCGCGTCCGACACCTGGCGCGGCCAGCTCATGTACGTCGACCGGCTCGTCCAGCGTCTGGCCGAACAACTCCCGCCGCGTACCGCGCTCTACGTCACCGCCGACCACGGCATGGTCGACGTGCCCTTCGACGAGGACCACCGGATCGACTTCGACGAGGACTGGGAACTGCGCGCCGGCGTCTCCCTGCTGGGCGGCGAGGGCCGCGCCCGCCACGTCTACGCGCTGCCGGGCGCCGCGGACGACGTCCTGACCTGCTGGCGCGAGGTGCTGGGCGAGCGGTTCTGGGTGGCCTCGCGGGACGAGGCGATCGAGGCGGGCTGGTTCGGCCCGCGCATCGACGACCGGGTGTACGCCCGCCTCGGCGACGTCGTCGCGGCGGCCCACGACGACGTCCTGATCATCGCGTCGGAGCGGGAGCCCAAGGAGTCGGCGATGGTCGGCAACCACGGTTCGCTGACCCCTGCCGAGCAGTTCGTCCCCCTGCTCGAAGTACGCTCCTGACCGTCCCCCGATCGCCGTCCCCCCCGCCATCCCCACTCACGCCGAAAGGTGCTCGACCTGCCATGCCCGAGCTGGTGTTCTTCTCCGGAACGATGGACTGCGGGAAGTCGACGCTGGCTCTCCAGATCGAGCACAACCGCTCGGCGCGCGGCCTCGCCGGTGTGATCTTCACCCGGAACGACCGGGCCGGCCAGGGCAAACTGTCCTCCCGGCTCGGCCTGGTCACCGACGCCGTGGAGGTCGAGGAGGGCCAGGACCTGTACGCGTTCCTCGTCGACCACCTCTCGCAGGGCGGCCGGGCGGACTACGTCATCGCGGACGAGGCCCAGTTCCTCGGCCCGGAACAGGTCGACCAACTGGCGCGCGTGGTGGACGACCTGGACGTCGACGTCTACGCGTTCGGCATCACGACCGACTTCCGCTCCAAGCTGTTCCCCGGCTCCCAGCGGCTGGTGGAGCTGGCCGACCGGGTCGAGGTGCTCCAGGTCGAGGCCCTGTGCTGGTGCGGCGCCCGCGCCACCCACAACGCCCGCACGATAGGCGGCGACATGGTCGTCGAGGGTGCCCAGGTGGTCGTCGGGGACGTCAACCAGTCGGCGGACGAGGTCGGTTACGAGGTGCTGTGCCGCCGTCACCACCGGCGCCGGATGACCGCCGCTTCGGCGCGCGCCGCGGCCCTGTCCCCGGACGTGCTGCCCGTCCCGCCCGCCTGAACCGGCGTTCTCAGCGCGGCCCTTCGAGCACGCAGAAGACCGCGCCCTCCGGGTCCACGACCGTGGCGACCCGCCCGCGGGCGCCGTCGTGGGCCGGTTCCAGGACCCGCCCGCCGAGCTCCGGGACCAGGCGCACCGCCTCGTCCGCGTCGTCGACCTGGAAGTACGTCAGCCAGTGCGGCCCCCGGTCGCGGGTCAGCGCGTGCCCGACGCCGTGGACTCCCGCGACCGGGCGGCCGCCGATGTGGAGGGTCACGTAGTCGAGGTCGGCGGAGACCACCGGCTCTCCCTCGTGACCGAACACCGTCTCGTAGAACTTGGTGACGTTCGCCGTCTCGAACGTGAGCAGTTCGTTCCAGGCAGGGGTGCCGTGCACACCGGCGATGCCCGTGCCGATGTGGGCCGCCGCCTGCCAGATGCCGAAGATCGCGCCGGTCGGGTCGGAACCGACCGCGAGACGGCCCGCGTCGGCCGCGGTCAGCGGGCCCACGCCCACCGTGCCGCCGCACAGCCGCACCGTGTCGGCCGTCTGGTCCACGTCGTCCGAGGCGAGGTAGGGCGTCCAGGCGACCGGCAGTTGACGGTCGGGCGGCAGTTGCCCGATGCCGGCCACGTCACGGCCGCCGAGCTGGGCCCGCACATTGGGGCCGAGCTGCTGCGGTCCGGGCACGAACTCCCAGCCGAACAGGGCTCCGTAGAACTCCTCGGTCGCCGCCAGTCCGTGCACCATCAGGCTCACCCAGCAGGGTGTCCCGGGCGTGTGCCGGGTGTGCGCGCCGCCGTTCGGTCCGGCCGACCCCCGTGCCTCGGTCATCGTCACTCTCTCCCCGGCCCCTCGCGGTGGCCGTGTCGTCAACGCTCAACGCACCCGGTGTGCCGCAGTCGGCACCCCCGTGCCGATGCTCGCACCCACCCCGGCCCCTCACGTCACGGCCGCGCCGCTCACGGCGGCTCCGCCGCGAGGATGCCTGGTCCACCGTTTCGCGCCCGTAGCAGGGCCATGGCCACGGGGTGTCCATCAGTTGCACGGCATGTGCCCGGTCCCGTACGCCTCGTGATCGAGACTGTCCGGCCGAGCAGAGTAGCCGTACCTGGACGACCCGGCCACCCCTGACGTATGCATGGGGCCATGAAAGCCATCATCACCGCAACCGAACTAGCGCGCCGCTTGAGCGGGGACGCCCCGCCCGTGCTGCTCGACGTCCGCTGGCGGCTGAGCGTCCCGAACGCGGCGGGAGTACCGGAGTTCGACGGCCGCACGGAATACGCGAAGGGGCACATCCCGGGCGCCGTCCACGTCGACCTGGACAAAGAGCTGGCCGCGGCCCCCGGGGAGCGGGGCCGCCATCCGCTGCCGGAGACGGGCGAGTTCGGCGCCGCGATGCGCCGCGCGGGCGTCTCGGCCGCCCGTCCGGTCGTCGTGTACGACGGCGGACAGGGCTGGGCGGCGGCCCGCGCCTGGTGGCTGTTGCGGTGGACGGGTCACCCGGACGTGCGAGTCCTCGACGGCGGGTTGCCGGCGTGGGAGGAACCGCTGTCGACCGACGTACCCGCCCCCGCCGAGGGCGACTTCACGCCGGCGCCGGCCGCGGCCGGGCTGCTCGACGCGGACGGCGCCGCCGGACTGGCGCGCTCCGGAGTGCTGTTCGACGCCCGCGCGGGGGAGCGGTACCAGGGCGACGTCGAGCCCATCGACCGGATCGGCGGCCACATCCCGGGTGCCGTGTCCGCGCCGACCACCGAGAACGTGGGCCCGGACGGCCGGTTCCGGTCCGCGGCGGAGCTGCGGGAGCGCTTCACCTCGCTCGGCGCGGCGGAGGGGACGGAGGTCGGCGTGTACTGCGGCTCGGGAGTCTCCGCCGCCCACGAGGTCCTGGCCCTCGCGGTCGCGGGCATCCCGGCGGCGCTGTACGTGGGTTCGTGGTCGGAGTGGTCCGCCGACCCGTCCCGTCCGGTCGCCACCGGCCCCGACCCGCAGTAGGGCACGGGGGACGACATGCGGAGGGGGCCCGCGAACGGGCCCCCTCGGTACGGTCGTACGGCCGTCACTCCTGCTTCTTGCGCCGGGTCCCGAAGACGATCTCGTCCCAGCTCGGGACGGCGGCCCGGCGCCCGGGGCGCACCCCGTCGGCCTCGGCCTGGCGGTCGGTGGCCCCGATGAGACGGTCGCGGTGGGCGCCGACGGAACGCGGCATCAGCACGTCGGCGTAGGCGGAACCGGCCGAGGCCGCCGGGGCGGGCGGCTCCTCCGACGCCGGCTCGGCGGGCTCCTCCTCCACGGAGGGCTCCGCCGTCGGGCGCTCCGGGACCACCAGGTCGCCCCGGAAGCTCGGCACGGCCTCCAACAGGCTGGTCAGCGAGTCACGTTCGCCCGCACCCTCGTCGACGGGCTCCACCGCCGGCGCGGGCAGGCCCGGCCGCTCCCGGTCGAGCGCCCGGTCCAGCGCACGGTCACGCGGCAGCCGGGCGATGCGCGGCACGAACGGAAAGCTGGGCTCCGGCACGGCGAGGTCGTCGGACTCGCCGATCAGCGAGCGCGCCTCGTCGTCGACGGCCTGGACCAGCCGCCGGGGCGGGTCGTACGTCCAGCTCGCCGCGTGCGGTTCGCCCGCGACGCGGTAGACCAGCAGGACCTCCCAGGTGCCGTCGTCGCGGCGCCACGAGTCCCACTGGACGGTGTCCTTCTCGGCGCCGCGCAGCAACAGCCGCTCCTGGACGGCTTCGCCGAGGGGCGGACCGGAGTTCTCGCCGGGTCTGCGGACGGGCGTCTTGCGGGCCCGCTCCGCCATGAAGGCGCGCTCGGCGAGCACCGGACCCTCGAAGCGCCGCACCCGGTCGACGGGGATGCCCGCGAGCTGCGCGACCTCCTCCGCGGTGGCACCGGCTCGTATCCGCGCCTGGATGTCACGGGGGCGGAGATGGCTCTCCACCTCGATCTCGATCTGACCCAGGCGGGGGCGGTCGCCACGGACGGCGGCCCTCAGCCGCTCGTCGATCGGAAGGGTGTACTCCGTTGAGTCGGCAGCCTTGAGCACCAGCCGTGTGCCGTCATTCGAGACGGCCACGACACGCAGTTCGGGCATGGGGACCTCCCGGGTGGTGCCTGCCGACGTCACGTGCGTCGCTGCTTCCGCTAGTCGAGTGTGGCCTGCCCGGGTGCAGCCTGCCACAACCTTGCCGAGTTGCCCGGCGTGTCGGGCACAGGCCCTGGATCGCCGTTATGGCACGGTTACCTATTCGCAACGCTAAGTGACCAAATCTGTCACCCTGTGCAACTAGCCCCCTCCCGGCGGTCCAGCAAGGCCCCGGACACCCCTGGCGGGAGACCGGACCCAGGGCTCGCAACAGTACTCCATTCGGACCACGTGCGTGGATTGGCACGCCGCCCAACTTCTGGCAAGGAGTGCTCCTCGGCCGCCTGTTGACGGGGTCGATGATCATGGTGGTGGTGTACTTCACGTAATCACCGGAACCGGAGCGAAACGTTTCGCTCTTGTGGGCGCCTGTCGTGCGTCCTCCTCCGGTCCGGCTAGGCGCCCAACACCCTGCGGAGGTAGTCGTTCTGGAAGAGCCTGTCCGGATCGAGCCGGTCCCTCAAAGAGGTGAACTCGCCGAAGCGGGGGTAGACCCCGGCGAAGTACTCGGCGTCCCGAGTGTGCACCTTGCCCCAGTGCGGGCGGCCCTCGTGCGCCGTGAAGATCCGCTCGGCGGCGGTGAAGTACGCCTGGTAGGGCGTGCCCCGGAACATGTGGACGGCGATGTAGGCGCTGTCGCGGCCGGACGCGGTGGACAGCGTGATGTCGTCGGCCGGTGCCGTGCGCACCTCCACCGGGAAGCTGACCCTCAGCCGCGAGCGGTCGACCATGGCCTTCAGTTCGCGCAGGGTGTCCGCCACCGCCTCGCGCGGCACGGCGTACTCCATCTCCACGAAGCGCACGCGGCGCGGTGATGTGAAGACCTTGTAGGGGATGTCCGTGTACGTACGGGCGGACAGGGCGCGGCTGGAGATCCGGGCGATCGTCGGCACCGTCCCGGGTGCGGCCCGGCCGACCCACTGGGCCGCCTGGAACACGCCGTTGGAGAGGAACTCGTCCTCGTACCAGCCCGACAGCCGGCCCACCGGCCGCTCCGGGCCCGCGCTGCGGTTGTTGCGCTTGGTGTTGGTGTTGCCGGTGTGCGGGAACCAGTAGAACTCGAAGTGCTCGTTCTCGGCCCAGAGTTCGTCGAACCGGTCGAGCACCCGCGTGAAGGGCATGGGCTCCTCACGGGCCGTCAGCAGGAAGACCGGTTCGACCGCGAAGGTGAGCGCGGTGACGATGCCCAGGGCGCCCAGGCCGATGCGGGCGGCGGCGAAGACCTCCGGGTTCTCCGTCGCGGAGCAGGTGAGGACCGAACCGTCGGCGGTGACCAGCTCCAGGCCCCTGAGCTGGGCGGCGATCGAACCGGAGTCGCGGCCGGTGCCGTGGGTGCCGGTGCTGGTGGCCCCGGAGACCGTCTGCTCCATGATGTCGCCCATGTTGGCGAGCGACAGGCCCTCGCGCGCCAGGGCGGTGTTCAGCCGCTTGAGCGGGGTGCCCGCCTCGACCGTGACCGTCATGGCCCTGCGGTCGACGCGGCGGATGCCCGTGAGCAACTGGGGGCGGATCAGGAGCCCGTCGGTGGCGGCGATGGAGGTGAAGGAGTGCCCGGTGCCGACCGCCTTCACCCGCAGCCCGTCCTCGGCGGCCCGGCGCACGGCCGCGGCCAGCTCGTCCACGGAGGCGGGGGTCACCTCCCGCGCGGGACGGGCGGCCACGTTGCCGCCCCAGTTACGCCACGTGCCGTTCTTTCCGCTCGCTGTGATGCTCAACGATGCCTCCCCGACCCGTGGCCGGCCTGCCGAGCCGGCGGTACCCGAGGAGACCGACCGCCACCGCGACGGCCCCGGACACCACCGGAACCCCGTACCCGGCGCGCGCACCGGCGGCGTCGATCACCCGGCCGGCCACGGAGGAGCCGACCGCGACGCCGACCGCGAGGCCGGTGCTCACCCAGGTCATACCCTCGGTGAGCCGCGCGCGAGGTACGTGCTCTTCGATGAGGGACATCGTCGTGATCATCGTCGGTGCGATGGACAGGCCCGCAACGAACAGCGCCACGGCCAGGAGCGGAAGGCCTCCGACCAGTAGGAGGGGGATCATACTCACGGCCATGGTGCAGACGCCCAGTAGCCACCGGCGTTCCGGCGCCCCGGCGAAGCGCTGCAACCCGAAGACCACCCCGGCCGCGCAGGAACCCGCCGCGTACAGCGCGAGGACCAGGCTCGCCGCGCCCTTGTGGCCGCGCTCGTCCGCGAAGGCGACGGTGACCACGTCGACCGCCCCGAAGATCGCGCCCGTGGCCGCGAACGTCGCCACCAGCACCTGGAGCGCGGGGGAGCGCAGCGCCGTACCGCCGCCGTGGTGCTCGCGCGGGTGCGGCTCGGGCTCGGTGGCCCGCTGCGAGGTCAGCCAGAAGACGCCGGCGGCCAGGAAGCAGGCGGCCAGCAGCGGTCCGGCCTCGGGGAACCAGACGGTGGACAGGCCGATGGAGAGGATCGGCCCGAAGATGAAGCACACCTCGTCGACCACCGACTCGAACGAGTAGGCGGTGTGCAGGTGGGGAGTGCCCCGGTACAGCGCCGCCCAGCGGGCCCGGACCATCGCGCCCAGGCTGGGCACCGTGCCGATCCCGGCCGCGCACACGAACAGCACCCAGTCGGGCCACCGCAGACGCACGGCGAGCAGCAGCCCGGCCGCCGCGGTGAGCGACACCAGTGTCGCGGGGCGCAGCACCCGGCGCTGCCCGTGCAGGTCGACCAGCCGCGAGATCTGCGGTCCGCACACCGCGGCGGCCAGCGCGAGGGTCGCGGTCAGCGCGCCCGCGAGCCCGTAGCGGCCGGTCAGCTGGGAGACCATCGTGACCACGCCGATGCCCATCATCGACAGCGGCATCCGGCCGAGGAGACCCGCGGCGGAGAAGACCCTGGTGCCGGGGGCGGCGAAGAGGGCGCGGTACGGGCTGGGCACGGGGGTCTCCGGGATCCGGTAAGGCGTGAACGCGGCTGATACAGCTTACGAGTGAGGCGACCCCGGCGCACCGGGTGTGCGGCGGGACGAAATATCCCGAACCGTGCCGGTCGCCACGCCGTTCCCCGGCCGTCGGTGCCGGGTGGGAGGATCGACACATGCCAGACGCGCTCGATCCCAGCCCCTACGACGCCCTGCTCCTGCTCTCGTTCGGCGGCCCCGAGGGCCCCGACGACGTGGTCCCGTTCCTGGAGAACGTGACCAGGGGACGCGGCATCCCCAAGGAACGCCTCAAGGAAGTCGGACAGCACTACTTCCTGTTCGGCGGGGTCAGCCCCATCAACGACCAGAACCGTGCGCTGCTCGACGCCCTGCGCAAGGACTTCGCGGACCACGGCCTGGACCTCCCGGTCTACTGGGGCAACCGCAACTGGGCGCCGTACCTCACGGACACGCTGCGTGAGATGGTCGCCGACGGCCGCCGCCGCGTCCTCGTCCTGGCCACCAGCGCCTACGCCTCCTACTCGGGCTGCCGCCAGTACCGCGAGAACCTCGCCGACGCGCTGGCCACCCTGGAGGCCGAGGGCCTCGACCTGCCGAAGATCGACAAGCTGCGGCACTACTTCAACCACCCCGGCTTCGTCGAGCCCATGACCGACGGTGTGCTGCGTGCCCTCGCCGACCTCCCCGAGGACGTGCGCGACCGGGCCCACATCGCCTTCTCCACCCACTCCATCCCGCTCACCGCCGCCGACACCTCCGGCCCGGCCGGGGACGGCGACGGCGGGGCATACGTCCGCCAGCACCTGGACGTGGCCCGGCTGATCGCCGACGCCGTCCGCGAGCGCACCGGCGTCGACCACCCCTGGCAGCTCGTCTACCAGTCCCGCTCAGGCGCCCCGCAGATCCCCTGGCTGGAGCCGGACATCTGCGACCACCTGGAGGAGCGGCACGCCGTCGGCGCCCCGGCCGTCGTCATGGCCCCCATCGGCTTCGTCTCCGACCACATGGAGGTCCTGTACGACCTCGACACGGAGGCCACGGCCAAGGCCGCCGAGCTGGGCCTGCCGGTGCGCCGCTCGGCCACCGTCGGTGCCGACCCGCGCTTCGCCGCGGCGGTCCGCGAGCTGGTCCTGGAGCGCGCCGGTGCGGAGAGCGGCCGCCCGGTCGCGCCCTGCGCCCTCGGCACGCTCGGCGCGAGCCACGACCTGTGCCCGGTCGGCTGCTGCCCCGCCCGTGCCCCGCGGCCCGCCGCCGCGGGCGCCGACAGCCCCTACGCGTGAGGAGTCCCGTGACCGACCCCCTGCACTCGGACCTGCTCGAACTGGCCCGGAAGGCCGCCCGCCGGGCCGGTGAGCTGCTCCGGGACGGCCGCCCGGCCGACCTCGCCGTGGCCGCGACCAAGTCGAGCCCCATCGACGTCGTCACCGAGATGGACATCGCCGCCGAGAAGCTGATCACCGACCTGATCTCCCATGAACGCCCCGACGACGGCTTTCTCGGCGAGGAGGGCGCGTCCATCGAGGGCACGAGCGGTGTGCGCTGGGTGATCGACCCGCTCGACGGCACCGTCAACTACCTGTACGGGCTCCCGACCTGGTCGGTGTCCATCGCGGCCGAGCTGGACGGGGAGACCGTCGCCGGGGTCGTCGAGATCCCGATGCGCGGCGAGACCTTCCACGCGGTGCGCGGCGGTGGCGCCCGGGCCACGGGCGCCTGGGAGGGGGAGCGCGAGCTGGCCTGCCGGCCGGCGCCGCCCCTGGACCAGGCCCTGGTGTCCACCGGCTTCAACTACGTCGCCGAGGTCCGGAGCCACCAGGCGGAGGTCGCCGCGCGGATGATCCCGCTGCTGCGCGACATCCGGCGCGGTGGCTCGGCCGCGATCGACCTGTGCGACCTCGCCGCCGGCCGCCTGGACGGCTACTACGAGCGGGGCCTGAACGCCTGGGACATGGCCGCGGGCGACCTGATCGCCCGGGAGGCGGGCGCGCTGACCGGCGGGCGCCCGAACGCGCGCCCCTCGCGCGATCTGCTGGTCGCCGGCACCCCCGGCGTCTTCGAGCCCCTCCAGGCCCACCTGGAGGACCTGGGCGCCTGGCACGACTGAGCCCCGGCGCGATCAGGAGCGGGGCCCGGCACGGTCAGGAGCGAGCCGCGGCAAGGTCAGGAGCGGAAACGACGGACCCCGGCGCTGGATTCGCCGGGGTCCGTCGTTGTGCTGCCGGGCTGGTCAGACGCTGGTCGCACCGACCTCCACACCGTGTTCGGCGGCGAGGCGGCGCAGGTCGTCGAGCTCGCCCTGCTCCACCTCGACGAGGAAGTCGTCGCCCTCGTCGCGAGCCCGCGACAGGTCGGACTCGGTCGTCTTTATGCGCTGCAGAAGTCCTGTGGTGAATGCGTCCATGCTGCGCCCCCTCGTCCAGGGTCGTGGGTCGGTGGCACGGGGGTGTGCCGTTCGGAAGGGGCGATCACGTCTCTCACAGGTGCCCAGCGCTGCCCGCTGGGCGGCGACGGTGCCGGACACCCACGCCCACTCTGCGGGAAGCGGATCGCGAGGTACCGCATGTGGTGCGGCACATGCAGAGCGTGATCGCGGGGTGTAAATCCGTCCTCCCCCCGCTCCCTTCCGAAGAAACCTCAACCCGAGGAGAAAATCTCGCATTCCCGCTCCGGGCACCCGTTTCCTCCGGCCCCACCCCGCCTTACCCCCGACTTATGGCCGAAAAGGGCAGGATGGAGGTCACACCCCACGGACGACCCCTGCCCGCGTGCGCTCGCGAGGAGCGACGCGGGCGGACACAGGAAGGACAAGCGACGTGCGCGTACTCGTCGTCGAGGACGAGCAACTGCTCGCCGATGCGGTGGCCACCGGACTGCGCCGGGAGGCCATGGCCGTCGACGTCGTGTACGACGGTGCGGCCGCCCTGGAGCGCATCGGCGTCAACGACTACGACGTGGTCGTCCTCGACCGCGACCTCCCGCTCGTGCACGGCGACGACGTCTGCCGCAAGATCGTCGAACTGGGCATGCCCACGCGCGTGCTGATGCTCACCGCCTCCGGCGACGTCAGCGACCGCGTCGAGGGACTGGAGATCGGCGCCGACGACTACCTGCCCAAGCCCTTCGCGTTCAGCGAGCTCATCGCGCGCGTGCGCGCGCTGGGCCGGCGCACCAGCATCCCGCTCCCGCCCGTCCTGGAGCGCGCCGGGATCAAGCTCGACCCCAACCGCCGCGAGGTCTTCCGCGACGGCAAGGAGGTCCAGCTCGCGCCCAAGGAGTTCGCCGTCCTGGAGGTGCTGATGCGCAGCGAGGGCGCGGTGGTCTCCGCCGAGCAGCTCCTGGAGAAGGCGTGGGACGAGAACACCGACCCCTTCACCAACGTCGTCCGGGTCACCGTCATGACACTCCGCCGCAAGCTGGGCGAACCGCCCGTCATCGTCACCGTCCCCGGCTCGGGCTACCGGATCTGATGACCGTGGCCGCCACCCCCACGCACCCCCAGGCACCCCCGAAACCCACCTGGGACCCGAGACGCCCGCAGCCCCCGTACCCCTGGCTGCGCCCCACGATCCGGATACGGCTGACGCTGCTGTACGGCGGGATGTTCCTGATCGCCGGCATCCTGCTGCTGTCGATCATCTACCTGCTGGCCGCACAGGCGATCAACACGGGCAACCAGCCCCTGTTCAAGATCGTCAACTTCACGGACCTCAAGGTCTCCAGCGACAACTGCCCCGCGATCAACACGACCAGCCTGCCGCTGGCCGACTTCAACGACGCGATCAGCCAGTGCGTCGACCACCAGCGCCAGGTCGCCCTGGACAACCTGCTCAGCCGCTCGCTGCTGGCCCTGCTGGGCCTCGCGGTGATCGCCTTCGCGTTCGGCTACGCGATGGCGGGCCGGGTGCTCACCCCGCTCGGCCGGATCACCCGTACCGCGCGCGCGGTGGCGGGCTCCGACCTGTCCCGGCGGATCGAGCTGGACGGCCCGGACGACGAGCTGAAGGAGCTGGCCGACACCCTGGACGACATGCTGGAGCGACTGGAGCGCGCCTTCACCGCCCAGCAGCGCTTCGTCGGCAACGCCTCGCACGAGCTGCGCACACCGCTCGCGATCAACCGCACGCTGCTGGAGGTCCATCTGTCGGACCCGCACGCGCCCGTGGAGCTCCAGCAGCTCGGCAAGACGCTGCTGGCCACCAACGAGCGCAGCGAGCAGCTGGTGGAGGGCCTGCTGCTGCTCGCCCGCAGCGACAACCAGATCGTGGAGCGCAAGCCCGTCGACCTCGCCGAGGTGGCCACGCAGGCCGTCGACCAGGTGCACGGGGAGGCCGAGGCCAAGGGCGTCCGGATCCGCGGCGAGCGCAGGCCCGCCGTGGTCCAGGGCAACGGCGTGCTGCTGGAGCGCATCGCGCTGAACCTCGTGCAGAACGCCGTACGGTACAACGTGCCCGAGGACGGCTGGGTGGAGGTGACGACCGACGTCCAGCACGGACAGGCGGTGCTCACGGTCTCGAACACCGGGCCGGTGGTGCCGGCGTACGAGATCGACAACCTCTTCGAGCCGTTCCGGCGGCTGCGCACGGAGCGTACGGGCAGCGACAAGGGTGTGGGCCTCGGGCTTTCGATCGTGCGGTCGGTGGCCCGGGCGCACGGCGGACACATCGCCGCCCAGCCGAGAGAAGGGGGCGGGCTCGTGATGCGGGTCACTTTTCCGATCTGATCCGACCTCGATCGGGCCGCCGACACACGCGGAGATGTTCGCTCGACGCGGAATTTTCCGGGTGCCCTTCCAGGGTGTCCGTGTGTGATCGATCACAAAGGCGATTTTCCGGCCATCCACTCTCCGTGATCATGATTCTGGGTGGAAAGCCGGGAAAATCCTGGTTTTCGGGGGTCTTGATCACGGGAAGTACACGGTGAGACGCCTTTGAGGTGCGGCGTTCGGACCGTGTACGGTCCCCTTCGCCATCCAAGCCGATCACTCTTGAGGAGTCCGGTTGGGTGTCGATTGAGTAACAGACCTTGATGTGAGGCAAAATCTCCGCCTCGGGTCGGGCACAAGTCCGGCCTCTCACGCGTTACGTGCGCTGGAGACACCGCAGACACCCAGAGGGGGAGAGCGACATGGCAACCGATTACGACACTCCACGCAAGACCGACGACGACGTCGACTCGGACAGCCTTGAAGAGCTGAAGGCCCGGCGGAACGACAAGTCCACCTCCGCAGTGGACGTCGACGAGTTCGAGGCCGCAGAGGGTCTGGAACTGCCCGGCGCCGACCTCTCGAACGAGGAGCTGGCCGTCCGTGTCCTGCCCAAGCAGCAGGACGAGTTCACGTGCATGAGCTGCTTCCTCGTGCACCACCGCAGCCAGCTGGCCCGGGAGAAGAACGGTCAGCCGATCTGCCGCGACTGCGACTGAGGCGGGGTCGGCCGTGACTGGCTCGACCCCACCCCGGAAGCGCCGTTTCCCCCTGGGGGGAGCGGACCAGGGGCCGCCCGACGGCCCGCGCGCGCGTGAGGACGAGCGGGGCTCAACCGACGGGGGAGCCTCGCTCGAACCGGCGGGCCGGAGTGACCTCCCGGTGCCGGCGGAACAGCCCGCGCCCGTCGCGAGACGACGGGTGGCGGCCGTTCGCGACAAGGCCCGGGACCTCGCCCGGGAAGGCGCCAGGCTGGGCGGCGAGGGCGTCCGCAAGGGCGGTGACCGGGCGAGGGCCGCGCTGGGGCATCTCGCGGACCGGATCATCGACATCGCCCCGCGCGTCCCCGTGCGCGACCTCGCGACGCTGCGGCGGCAGTTCCCGGGCCTCGGGCCCGAGCAGATCGCCGACAAGCTCGTCAGCGGCGCGGCGAACGGCACCTCCACGGTCGGGGCCGGCATCGGTGCCGCCGCGATGCTGCCGGTGCCGCCCGCGATGCCGACGGAACTGGCGGCGGAGATCACGGGGGTCGCGGTGATCGAGCTGAAGCTCATCGCCGAGCTCCACGAGGTCTACGGCCTGCGCCCGCCCGGCGGCCGCCTGGAGCGCAGCACCGCGTATCTGTCCTCCTGGTCGGGGGAGCGCGGGATCGACGTGTCCAAGCCGTCGACGATCGACGTGGCCCTCGGCGGCCGGATGAAGCGAGAACTGCGGCAGCAGATCATGAAGCGGATGGTGCGCGACCTGCCGAACCTGATGCCGTTCATGGTCGGGGCCGCGGTAGGGGCGATGATGAACCGCCGCGACACCAGGAAGCTGGCCGCCCGGGTCCGGGCCGACCTGCGCAAGATCCAGGTCCGCTGGGAGGACCTGCCGGAGCTGCCCCCGCTGGAACCCCCGGTGAACCCGCTGGAGCCGGGCGACATCCCGGGCGAACTCAACCCCTGACGTACCGGGTGCCGCGCGCGCCGGAACATGTCCTGAATCGAACGGACCCCGTCTCCCCGCCCCGCACGGCCCCGTCCTCGCGCCCCCGGAGTGCGTCCTACGCCTTCGTCTCCCGCGCCGCCCGGATCGCCTCCGCGAGCCTCTCCGGCTCCCGGGTGGACAGGTACAGGTACGGGGTCGGGTCGGCCGGGTCGGTCACCTCCACCCGCAGGGCCCGGGGGATGTACGCGCGCAGCAGGAGGAACGCGCGGGTGTCCGCCTTGTATGTGCGCCAGGCCCGTGCCTCCTCCGGGTCGAGCACCTCCGCCTCCCCGAGGGCCGACACCGGGATCTTCGCCTCGCCCGCGATCAGGTGGTCGCCCACGACGCGGATGCGCAGGGAGCCGTACGAACTGGCCGTCACCGCGGCCGCCGCCGTGCCGCCCACCAGCCCGCCCAGCATCGGCAGCGTGCCGAACGGCAGCAGGATCAGGGCGAACGAGACGCCCACCAGGAAACTGATCAGCCACCAGGAGCGCGGGGCGGTGAGGCGTTCTTCGTACGGGGTGGCGGAGAGCTGCATACGGCCAAGCTTGGCACGGTGTCCGGAGTGTGCCGACGCGCGGGTAAGGTCTGCGGCTGTGAGTGGTCGTTCCTCAACCCTTCAGCCTCCCGCCGGCGCCGTGACACCGGTGCGGCACCCCGACGCTCCCGCGCCCGGCGACGTCATCGGCTCCCACTACGAGCAGTGTTTCGGCTGTGGCCACGGGCAACCCCACGGACTACGCCTGGAGGCGCGGGCCGGCGAGGGCGTCACGCTCACCGCGGAGTTCACCGTGCAGCCCGCCCACCAGGGCGCCCCCGGCCTCGCCCACGGCGGGGTGCTGACCGCGGCCCTGGACGAGACGCTGGGCTCCCTGAACTGGCTGCTGCGGACCATCGCCGTGACCGGACGGCTGGAGACCGACTTCCTGCGGCCCGTGCCGGTCGGCGCCACGCTGTACCTGGAGGCCGAGATCACCGCCGTGGCCGACCGCAAGATCTACTCGACCGCGACCGGCCGGCTCGACGGCCCCCGCGGCCCCGTCGCCGTGCGCGCCGACGCCCTCTTCGTCGAGGTCGAGATCGACCACTTCGTCGACCACGGCCGGCCGGAGGAGATCAAGGCCGCGATGGACGACCCCGACCACCTCCGCCGGGTCCGCGCCTTCGAGGTGAACCCGTGAGCCCCCTGGACGTCCTGATCCGGCGCGTCGACCCCGACGTACCGCTTCCGACGTACGAGCACCCCGGGGACGCGGGCGCCGATCTGCGCACGACCGAGGGGCGTGAACTGGCGCCCGGGGAGCGTGCCGTACTGCCCACGGGGGTGTCGATCGCCCTCCCGGAGGGGTACGCGGCCTTTGTGCATCCCCGGTCGGGGCTGGCCGCCCGCTGCGGTGTGGCCCTGGTGAATGCCCCGGGGACGGTTGATGCCGGGTACCGTGGGGAGATCAAGGTGATCGTGGTGAATCTCGACCCGCGCGAGGCCGTGCGGTTCGAGCGCTTCGACCGGATCGCCCAACTGGTCGTCCAGAAGGTCGAGAGGGTCCGCTTCCAGGAGGTCGCGGAACTTCCCGACTCGGCACGGGCCGAGGGGGGCTTCGGGTCCACCGGCGGTCATGCGGCGGTGGGCGACGTGAGCGGCACAAACGGTCGGGCCGCCGAGGGCGGCCGGACGGGTGGGAATCGATACGCTTCGGTCGTATCCGACCGGGAAGGACAGTGACGTGTTCGGACGTCGCAACAAGAAGGGTGCCGCCGAGGACGCGGCCGGCGAGGCCGAGCAGGTCGTCGACAGCGTCGACACCGAGGCGGACGAGGACGTGGAGCGCGACCGCGTACGGCTCGAACCGGAGCCGCGGCCCGACGGGCCCTGGGACGCCACCGAGGTGCGCGAGCCCGGCGAGGGCCGGGTGGACCTCGGCGGTCTGTTCGTGCCGGGCGTCGACGGCATGGAGCTGCGGGTCGAGGTCGCGGGCGACGCCATCGTCGCGGCGACCGTCGTGCTGCGCGACAGCGCCGTCCAGCTCCAGGGCTTCGCCGCACCCAAGCGTGAGGGCATCTGGGGCGAGGTGCGCGAGGAGATCGCGACCGGCATCACCCAGCAGGGCGGCATCGTCGACGAGGTCGAGGGTCCGCTGGGCTGGGAGCTGCGGGCCCAGGTGCCGGTACAGCTGCCCGACGGCACGGGCGGTTTCCAGGTCGTGCGGTTCGTCGGCGTGGACGGTCCGCGCTGGTTCCTGCGCGGTGTGATCTCGGGCCAGGGCGCGGTGCAGCCGCAGGCCGCCGGGCTCCTGGAGCAGATTTTCCGGGACACGGTCGTGGTGCGCGGCGACGGCCCGATGGCGCCTCGCGACCCGATCGTCCTGAAGTTGCCGAACGACGCCCAGATGGTTCCCGAGGGCGTCCAGCAGGAGGAGGGCTCGCGCTTCTCCGGCGGCATGGGCCAGCTCCAGCGCGGACCGGAGATCACCGAAGTCCGCTGAGAACCACCGGAACACGGGCCGCGCCCCTCGGGGGTGCGGCCCTTTCCCGTGTTCCGTCCGCCTCCCGCCCGTCGTGCGGGAGCCCCTTGCGTCAGGGATGCGTCAAAGATGCCCGCCGTCCGACGCCCCGTCCCTGATGTCCGGATTGTTGGCCGTAAGGTCGACGCTGCGTAGGCGGCAGTCACCGGAAGACAATGGGGCCATGGCACGCGGCAAGCTTCGGATCTACCTCGGCGCGGCACCGGGCGTGGGCAAGACCTACGCCATGCTCTCCGAGGCGCACCGCCGTGTGGAGCGGGGCACCGACTGCGTCGTGGGCTTCGTCGAGCACCACGACCGACCCCGCACCGAGGTGATGCTGCACGGCCTGGAGCAGGTGCCGCGCCGGGAGCTGGAGTACCGCGGCGCACGCTTCACCGAGATGGACGTGGACGCCGTGCTGGCCCGCCGGCCCCGGGTCGCCCTGGTGGACGAACTCGCCCACACCAACGTCCCCGGCTCCCGCAACACCAAGCGCTGGCAGGACGTCGAGGAACTGCTCGCGGCCGGCGTCGACGTCGTCTCCACCGTCAACATCCAGCACCTGGAGTCGCTCGGCGACGTGGTCGAGTCGATCACCGGGGTGCGGCAGCAGGAGACGGTGCCCGACGAGGTCGTACGACGGGCCGACCAGATCGAACTGGTCGACATGTCACCCCAGGCGCTGCGCCGCCGCATGGCGCACGGCAACATCTACCAGCCCGACAAGGTGGACGCGGCCCTGTCCAACTACTTCCGCCCCGGCAACCTCACCGCCCTGCGCGAACTGGCGCTGCTGTGGGTGGCCGACCGGGTCGACGAGTACCTGAAGCAGTACCGCAGCGAGCACCGCGTGTCCCGGATCTGGGGCTCGCGCGAGCGGATCGTCGTCGGCCTGACCGGCGGACCCGAGGGACGCACACTGATCCGCAGGGCCGCGCGGCTCGCCGAGAAGGGCGCGGGCGGCGAGGTGCTCGCCGTCTACATCGCCCTCAGCGACGGACTGACCTCCGCCTCCCCGAAGGAGCTGGCCGTCCAGCGCACCCTGGTCGAAGACCTCGGCGGAACCTTTCACCATGTCGTCGGCGACGACATACCCGCCGCCCTGCTCGACTTCGCGCGCGGCGTCAACGCCACCCAGATCGTCCTCGGCTCCTCGCGCCGCAAGGCGTGGCAGTACGTCTTCGGACCCGGCGTCGGCGCCACGGTCGCCCGTGAGTCGGGGTCCGACCTCGACGTGCACATCGTCACCCAC
Organism: Streptomyces sp. NPDC026672; assembly: GCF_040638185.1. Taxonomy (NCBI): domain Bacteria; kingdom Bacillati; phylum Actinomycetota; class Actinomycetes; order Kitasatosporales; family Streptomycetaceae; genus Streptomyces; species Streptomyces sp. NPDC026672. The sequence continues at coordinate 3,770 of NZ_JBEZXS010000021.1, read as the reverse complement.
GACGAGGTCGCCAAGGGCCGCGGACTGCCCGTCGCCCGGGGCGCCCGGCTCGGCCGCGCCCGCATCGTCTCCGGCTGGCTGGTCGGCGCCGCGGGCCCGGCCCTCATGGCGCTGCTGCTCAACACCGTCGACCTCGGCCTGGCCAACGACATGCTGCTGTTCCTGGCGCTCACCGTCGCGGCGGCCCTGCTCGGCGGTCTGCTGCCCGCCCTCGCCTCGGCCGCCTTCGGCTCCCTGCTGCTGAACTACTACTACACACCGCCCCTGCACCGCTTCACCGTCTCCGACCCGAAGAACATCGTCGCCATCGCGATCTTCGTCGGTGTCGCCGTGTCCGTGGCCTCCGTCGTCGACCTCGCGGCCCGCCGCACCCACCAGGCCGCCCGGCTGCGCGCCGAGGCCGAGATCCTGTCCTTCCTCGCGGGGAACGTGCTGCGCGGCGAGACCGGCCTGGAGGAACTGCTGGAACGGGTGCGGGAGACCTTCGGCATGGAGTCGGCGGCCCTGCTGGAGCGGGCCGGCGACGTCGAGCCCTGGACCTGCGCCGGGCGTGCCGGCTTCGGCAGACCCCTGGAGCGGCCGGAGGACGCCGACGTCGACATGCCCGTCGGCGACCACATGGCGCTCGCCCTCACCGGCCGCGTCCTGCCCGCCGAGGACCGCCGGGTGCTCGCCGCGTTCGCCGCCCAGGCCGCCGTCGTCCTCGACCGCCGGCGCCTGCGCGAGGAGGCCGACCGGGCCGGCGCGCTCGCCGAGGGCAACCGCATCCGCACCGCCCTGCTCGCCGCCGTCAGCCACGACCTGCGCACCCCGCTCGCCGGCATCAAGGCGGCCGTCACCTCGCTGCGCTCCGACGACGTCGACTGGTCCGAGGAGGACCGGGCCGAACTCCTGGAAGGCATCGAGGAGGGCGCCGATCGCCTCGACCACCTCGTGGGCAACCTGCTCGACATGTCCCGGCTCCAGACCGGCACGATCGCCCCCGTCGTCCGTGAGATCGACCTCGACGAGGTGGTGCCGATGGCGTTGGTCGGTGTGCCCGAGGACAGCGTGGACCTGGACATCGGGGAGACCCTGCCGATGGTCGCCGTCGACCCCGGGCTCCTGGAGCGGTCGGTGGCCAACCTGGTGGAGAACGCCGTCAAGTACAGCCCGCAGGAGCGGCGCGTCCTGGTCGCCGCCAGCGCCATCGCCGACCGCGTCGAGGTACGGGTGGTGGACCGCGGGCCCGGCGTCCCCGACGACGCCAAGGACCGCATCTTCGAGCCCTTCCAGCGCTACGGCGACGCCCCGCGCGGTGCCGGGGTCGGCCTCGGCCTCGCGGTCGCCCGCGGTTTCGCCGAGGCCATGGGCGGCACCCTGAACGCCGAGGACACGCCGGGTGGCGGCCTGACCATGGTGCTGAGCCTGCGCGCGGCAGGATCACGTCCCGGGCCCGTCCCCGCCGAAGGAGCGGAGACGGCCGTCACACCGGAGAGGCAGGTGTCATGACCCGGGTGCTCGTGGTCGACGACGAACCGCAGATCGTGCGCGCGCTCGTGATCAACCTCAGGGCGCGCGCGTACGAGGTCGACGCGGCGGCCGACGGCAGGAGCGCCCTCGAACTGGCCGCCTCCCGCCACCCCGACGTGATCGTGCTCGACCTGGGGCTGCCCGACATGGACGGCGTCGAGGTGATCAAGGGGCTGCGGGGCTGGACCCGGGTGCCGATCCTGGTCCTGTCGGCCCGGCACTCCTCGGACGAGAAGGTCGAGGCGCTGGACGCGGGCGCCGACGACTATGTGACCAAGCCGTTCGGGATGGACGAACTGCTGGCCCGGCTGCGGGCCGCCGTGCGGCGTGCCGAGCCGGTCGCCGGGGGCGGGGAGGACGAGGTGCTCGTCGAGACCGCGGGCTTCACGGTCGACCTCGCCGCGAAGAAGGTCAACCGGGGCGGCAGGGACGTGCGCCTGACGCCGACGGAGTGGCACCTGCTGGAGGTGCTGGTGCGCAACACCGGTCGCCTCGTCAGCCAGAAACAGCTGCTCCAGGAGGTGTGGGGCCCGTCGTACGGCACGGAGACGAACTATCTGCGCGTCTACATGGCCCAACTCCGCCGCAAACTCGAATCGAACCCGTCCCACCCGAAGCACTTCATCACCGAGCCGGGGATGGGCTACCGGTTCGAGAGGTGAGCGGGGGCGGTTGATGGGGGCGGAGGCTGGAGTTCTCCGGGTGGCGTGGCGTGGCGTGGCGGAGGTGGTGGGGCTTCGGGTGCGAGGAGTGAGCGCGGGTGCTGCTGGGGGTTCGGGGGGGCGTCACGCGGAGGATGCGGCATCACCGAGCCGGGGATGGGTTAGCGGTTCGCGAGGTGGGCGCGGGTGGTTGATGGGGTTCTGGGGGCTGGAGTTTCCGGGTGTCGGTTCGAGCGTCAGTTCGTAGGGGTTCGGTCCCTCGGGTGGGCCCCGGTACGCTTTGGATATGAGTGCTGTTCCTCGTTCCGAGAAGCCGGTGAGTCGGTTCCGCCGTATGCTCGACCGGCTCTCCTCGTCCCAGGAGGACCTGGAGTCGGAGGAGCTGCGGGAGGACACCGAGACCGCGGGGTGCACCCGTATCGGTGACTGCAGGGACCGGCAGATCGTGACGGTAACTGGTACGTTGCGCACGGTCACCCTGCGGCCGCGGGCCGGCGTCCCGGCCCTGGAGGCCGAACTGTTCGACGGCACCGCCGCGCTGGACGTGGTGTGGCTCGGCAGACGCTCCATCGTCGGGATAGAGCCCGGGCGCAAGCTGATCGCATCGGGCCGGATCTCGATGAGCCGGGGCCGCCGGGTGCTGTTCAATCCCAAGTACGAACTGAGACCCCTCGGACGGGAGTAGCCGGTGACGTCACTCGACAAGCCGACGGAAGACGCCCAGCGGCAGGCCGAAGCGCGGGCGGTGACCGAGGCCGCGCTGTTCGAGGCGTTCGGCGGCGTCCGGGGCATGGTCGAGACGGTCCTGCCCGGACTCCTCTTCGTCACCATCTTCACGATCAACAAGGACCTGCACTGGTCGGCGATCGCCGCCCTCGCGGTGTCCTTGATCCTGGTCGTGGTGCGGCTGGCGATGAAGGACACCGTCAAACACGCCTTCAGCGGGGTCTTCGGCGTGGCCTTCGGCGTCGTCTTCGCGATGATGACGGGCAACGCCAAGGACTTCTATCTGCCGGGCATGCTGTACACGCTGGGCCTCGCCCTCGCGTACATCGTCACCACCCTCGCGGGCGTGCCCCTGATCGGACTCATCCTCGGCCCGGTGTTCAAGGAGAACCTCTCCTGGCGCACCCGCAACCCCGGCCGCAAGAAGGCGTACGCCAAGGCCAGCTGGGCCTGGGGCCTGATCCTGCTCGCCAAGTGCGCGATCCTCTTCCCGCTCTACTGGTGGGCCGACACCACCCAGCTCGGCTGGGTCCTCGTCATCCTGAAGATCCCGCCGTTCCTGCTGGCCGTCTGGCTGACGTGGGTCTTCCTGGCGAAGGCGCCCGCGCCGATCGACGTGTTCGCGGAGATGGAGGCGGAGGAGAAGGCCGAGGAGGAACGGAAGGCGGCGCTCGCCCAGGAGACCGGCGAGACCCCGACCGGCGGCCGCCACCGCAGATAGGCACCGCGGGCCGGCACGAGCCGGCCGACAGGCACGAGGCGGCCGGGTGGACGGTGGCCGTGCCGCTACGACGTGGAGGGGGGGGCCCGGGGGGGCCCGGGGCCCCCCCCCCACCAGACGCCGGGGGAAACCCTCGGGGCCCCCGCGCC
>NZ_JBEZXS010000020.1:0-162174 GCF_040638185.1 Streptomyces sp. NPDC026672 | reverse complement strand
ACGAGGGCGATCCTCCGCCTTGCGACTGCACGCACCAGACGCCGCGGGCCCCGCCCTCCGGGCGGACGGCGCCACTTTCGAAACACGCCCTAGCGCCGACCGCGGCGCCGGCGCCCGGTCCCGGCTAGCGCACGTCCACGAAGTCCGTCGCCGAGGTCACCGGCGCGGTGGTCGTCGTCCCGGCGAAGGTGTAGCGGAAGTAGCCGTCCGCCGACGCCGTCACCGTCGTCCTCAGGGCGCCCGTGGACGTGGTCCTGATCGTCTTGAGGGTCGTGTAGGCGCTGGTGCCGCTCTTGCGGAACTGGAGCTTCACCGACTGGGAGCCGAAGCCGGCGTAGGTGCCCTTCTCCCAGTCGGCCCGGGTCAGCCGTCCGGTGACGGTGATCGTCCTGCCCTTCTTCACCGGCTCGGGCGTCGCGTCGGCGGTGAGCTTGGCGGCGCGCCGGACGGAGAGGGTGCCGAGGTCGCCCTGCCACTTCTGGGCGCCCGTCTTCGTGTTGATGGCGACGCCGCCCGCCTTCCAGGTGCCGGCGTCGGAGTTGTACAGCTCGGCGGCCGGGACGGAGATGGTGGCCTTGCAGCTCAGGGCCGTCGAGGAGGTGGTGGTGCAGGTGCCGGGGTCGTCGCTGATGATCCGCGTGGTGTAGTTCTGCGGCGAGGTGCCGCGGTAGATCAGCGGGCCGTTCTGGACGGCGGCGAGGCTGGTGCCCGCCGGGTGGGTCACGGTGTACGTGACGGGGAGCCGCACGGTGCCGGTGGCCGCGACGGTGACCGCCTTGCCGCTGTTGACCTTCATGGCGGAGAAGGTGACGGCGGGCGTCGCGGCGGTGGCGGCGTGCGCGGCCGGGACGGCGAGGACGGTGAGGGCGAGGGCGCCGAGGGAGGCGGCCGCGGTGGCGCGTATGCGCATGGAGTTCCCCAGGTGGGAAAGGGGGGCACGGGGCCCGGAGTGATCGTGGGGTCTGTTGACCCACGCGATCAGATGCGCGGCCGAAGGGGTTGGTTGTGCCGATTCCCGGACACGACGGCGGATTTTGTACAGGGATTGCACAGGGATGGCACAACCGGGAAGGAACGTTCCGGCCCGTACTCCCCCGGGCCGGAACGCCCGTCGCGCGGGGGCTACTTCACGTCGACGTAGTCGCCCGTCGCGCTGACCGCCGCGGTGGTGGAACCGCCCGCGTAGGAGTAGCGGTAGTAACCGTCGACCGTGGCCTTGACGGTGGTCCGCAGATTGCCCTTGGCGTCCGTCTTGATCGTCTTCAGCGTGGTGTAGGTGCTGGAGCTCTTCTTGCGGAACTGGAGCTTCACCGATTGCGAGCCGTAGCCGCCGTACTTCAGCGTCTCCCAGTTGGCGCGGGTGAGCGCCCCGGTGACGGTGACGGTCGCGCCCTTGCGCACCGGCTCGGGCGACGCGTTGACGGTGAGCCTGGCGGAGCGCTGGAAGGAGAAGGAGCCGGCCTTCTCCTTCCACACGAAGTCGCCGTCCTTGGCGTCGATCCACGCGTCGACGTACCAGGTGCCGGCGTTGCTGTTGCTCAGGTAGTCCACGCGCGGGTCGATCTTCACCGAGGCGGTGCAGGTCGAGGTGGTGGCGTTCACGACCGTGCAGGTGGGCCTGCCGGTCGTCTCGAAGCCGTAGCCGGGGCCGGCGAGCGAGAACGAGTCGGCGCCCTTGATGCCCGAGTTGTCGGACGCGGTCACGCTGACCTTGACCGTCTTGAGGCCCGAGGTGCCGAAGTCCACCTTGTTGTCGCCGTCCACGACGACCTTGGTGATCCTGGTGTCGCCGAACCCGCCGTCGGCCTGGGCGGCCGGTACGGCGACGGCCGACACGGCCAGGGCCAGGGCCCCGGTCACGACGGTGGCAGAGGCACGCATGCGCATGTGTTGTCCCCACGTTCGAAGGGCGCGCGCCGCGGCTCACGCCCTCCGCGCACCCTGCATGTCTGCGGAACCCGCTGGTTCCGCAGACATGACCCGGGGCGGACGGGAAAGGTTGTAGGAGTTGTGAGTTTTCCGTGTGCGGTTCGTGGCGGTCAGTCGAACCAGCGGTCGCGGGCCAGTTCCTCCGTGCGGGACGGGTCCTCAAGGAGGGCCGCGACCTCGAACCGGCGGGGCCACTGACCCGCGGCCCAGGCCAGTCCCGCGGCGACGCCCTCCAGGGTGGCCGCGTGCAGGACGCCGTCCGTGGTCAGCCGCCAGTCGATCTCGACGCCGTCGACCACCAGCTCCTCGTGCTCGACGTAGAACCGCGGCGTCCCGGGCCCCAGCAGCACCCGCACCGGGTCGGGCACGTCGTGCTCGGCGCCCTCGGAGTCCACCGACCCGGTGACCGACTCGCTCAGCCGCCGCACCTGGAACAGCTCCGCCAGCCCGGCGGCCCGCGACGGCCGTACGGGAAGCAGCGGCACGCCCTCGGTGAAGGGCAGCAGGTCGGGCGAGTCGACGACGACCGCGTCGGCCGCGTCCACCACCTCCACCCGCCCGTCGACCACGGCCCGCACCTCGTCGGGCAGGGTCACCTGCTCCGGGTCCAGGTCGGCCAGCGCGCCGTACAGACCGTGCAGTTGGGCCGGGCCGACCGGGCGCTCCGGGTCGCCGAGCCGGTCGAGGAGTTCGGCGGCGCCGCCGGGCTCGTCCAGCAGCGCGGCGACCGAGGTGCGCACACCGAGCGCGCGCAGCACCTGCTCGTCCTCGAAGCCGGTGGCGTCCGCCTCGTCGTACAGGCCGTGCAGCAGCGGGTCGCCGCCCGCCGCGAGCAGACCGGCCGGGCGGCGGCCGTCCAGCACCGGGTGCCCGCGCAACCACCAGGCGGTGTACGGCCGTACGACCTCGTGGGTGCCGTCCGGCAGCAGGATGCGCACCGGCTGGGTGAGCGCGTCGCGCAGCGGCGGGCGGGCCAGCAGGGCAAGGGCCTCGGGCCAGTGGTCGTCGTCCACCAGGTCGAGGTCGCGCACCGCGACCAGCTCGGTGGCGACCGGGGGCACGGGGCTGTCCGGGAAGCGGTCGAGGATGTCCTCGCACCACACGTCCACCGCGTCCAGCAGACCCGCGTCGTCCGGCTCGGCGAAGTCCCCCTCGCGGGGCTCCAGTTCGTCGGGATCGAGGACGACGTCCGTGGCGCGCACCAGGGCGAAGTCGGCGAGGACCCCGCACGCGGCCAGCGGCTGCTCGCCCCACCTCTCTGCCAACTCGGCGTCCACGGCGGCCAGTTCACCCTCACGGATGACACGGGCGAACGGGCTTCCGGGCAGGACGAGTTCACCGGCCGGGGCGAGTTCGCCGTCCTCGTCGGGCAGCGCGAGCGCGCCCAGCCAGGGCTCGTCGCCGGGTTCGAGGGCCGCGTCCCGCACCAACGCCAGGACGGTGTCGGCGAGTTCCTCCGCTTCCGGGGCGTCCTCCTCCCAGGCGACGCCCCCGTCGTCGTCCAGCGAGGCCGCGACCGCCGCCCGCACCTGCGGGGTGGTCAGCACGGCCCGGGGTGTCGCCGGCAGGGCGCCCAGCTTCTCCAGGAGCGGGTGGGCGGCGTCCGGGTGAGCGACCTTCAACCCGAGCCGGGCCAGGACCTCCGGGTCGATACGGGCGGTGTCCGAGGTGGGCAGCAGGACCTGGCGGGGGCCGATGGTGGTCCTGTCGTCCGCCAGCGGCACCGGGAGGCCGGAGAGGCGTTCGGGGTCGACGCCGGCCAGGCTGTCGTACAGCCGGTACCACCACTCGGGGTCCTTCTCCAGGCCGGCCAGCCGGTCGATCGCGTCGGCGAGCGGGAGGCGGGCCACGCCCAGCGTGCGCAGTTCGACCCGGCGCTCCAGGCCGGCCGGCAGCAGGGTCGGCAGCACCTCGGCCAGGACGCGTACGGTGTCGGCGCCCGCGCCCTCCACGATCTCGGCGTCCCGCGGGCGCAGCGCCTCGGGCAGGTTGTCCCGCCCCTCCGCGTCCGGCCCTTCCGTGCCCCGTTCTTCCGTGCCCCGTTCTTCCGTGTCCTGCTCTTCTTCCGTGTCCTGGCCCGTGGGCTCGGGCCGCACGGCGGGCGGCAGGAACGCGGTGCGCGGCAGGCGGTCCAGGACGGCCTGGCGCAGGGCGCCGTCCAGCACGCCCTTGCCGAGCGGACCCGGCACGAGGGGGATCAGACCGTCGGTCACCGGCCGCCAGTCGGCGAGGAGCCCGGCGTACGCGTCCGCCGCGCGCTCCACCAGGAAGTCGGTGAGCGGGCCGGGGGCCGGGTGGCGGCGGGTGGTGTCCAGCGGGAACGACGCGATCAGCAGGGCGGGCACGCCGAGGGGTTCGTCGCTGGGGGTGGGGGCGTGCACGACCGGTGCGGTACGGGGCGGGAGCGGGCGCCCGTCCTCGTCCACGGGTACGGCCCAGGTGACCGACCAGTGCGGACGCAGCCGTTCCTCCACCGGGCGGTCGGCGAGGAGGTCGGGGGTGAGCCGGCCGTGCGCCGAAGCGGTGCGCCAGCGGGTCGTGCCGTCGCGGGAGTCCTCCACGACGGTGACCGTGCCGTCGGTGCGGCGGCGCAGGGTGCGCACGGTGTCCGTCTCGACGACGACCTCCGCCAGGCCGGGCAGGGCGAGGAGGAGGGCGTCGTCGACGGCGTCCAGGAGGCGTTCGGCGAGGTCGGTGGCGGCGGGGTCGCGCAGCGGGAGGATGACGACCGTGTCGTACGGGTCCGGGGCGGTGCCCTCGGCGGCGAACGGGAGGCGCAGCAGGGGGACGTGGCCGTCGCGGCGGCGGATCTCGTCGGCCAGGCCGGGGCTCGCGCCCGCGGCCTCCACGGCGAGGTCTCTGGCCTCGGCGAGGGACCAGCGGACGCCGCCGTGACGGCCGACGACGGCGGGCTCGTCCGTGACGGCGAGCACTGCGGCGAACCCGACACCGAAGCGGCCCACGGTGCCCGTTTCGATTCCTGTGCCGGGCGCGTCAGGTGTGCCGGGCGTGGCGGGGGTGTCGCGCTTGGCGGAGGCGCGGAGGGTGGCGAGGGATTCGACGCCCTCCGCGTCCAGGGGGGCGCCGGTGTTGGCGGCGAACAGGACCCCGTCGCGGAGGGTGAGGCGGAGGCGGCCCGGGACGCCGGTGCCGGCGCGGGCGGCGGCGTCCGCGGCGTTCTGGGCGAGTTCCACGACGAGGCGGTCGCGGTAGCCGCCCAGGACGAGGTCCTCCTCGGCGTTGGCGTCCTCGCGGAAGCGGGCGGGGCTGGTGGACCAGGCGTCGAGTACGCCGCGACGCAGGCGGGCGGTGCCGAAGGGGTCGGCGCCCTCTGGTGCCGGCCGCACGAACTTGCTCACGTTCACTCTCCATCGTCGGGCGTGACGACGAAGGTACCGCCCACCGGACCCTCACCCACCCCGGTGGCTCCGCCCCTCACCCCTGCTCGCCCACCCGCCCACCCGACTCGGCAGGATCAAGAGTGACCGCCCGGGGCTCCGCCCCGAACCCCGGCGGGGACTCCGTCCCCTGCACCCCTACAGCACCACGCCCCCGCTCCGCTCAGCAGCACGACGCCCCATGCCCCGCCCAGTCGCGCTCCCCAACCCCACTCCGGTCAGCCACACCCGCACACCCCGCCGTACCCGGCTGTGCCCCGCACCCCGCCCAGTTCAACCGCGCCGCGCGCCCTGTCCAGCCCAGCTGTGCCCAGCGCCTCGCCCCGCTCAGCCGCGCCCGGCGCACTCCGCCGGTGACGGCATACGTCCCGCCAGGGGCGGCTCGCTTCGGCGCCCGTCGGTGCCCCGTCGCACCCGCATCGCAGGCACCCCGCCGGGATCGGCCCGCTCGGTCCGCGGTGATGCCCCGGCCGGGTTCAACACCCCCTCCGGAGGAGCGCCGCACCCCGCCCCGTTCCACCGCGCCCCGCCTCCTGCGCCGCCCACCCTCGCCAGCACATCCCGCCGGTGTCGGCGCGCGTTCCGGGGATCGGTGCTCCCTCCGGAGGAGGGCCGCACGCCGTTCCGGGGCGGTCGTAGTCCCACGCCGGGGCAGCCCGCAACCCCGGCGAAGGCGAGGCGTTCCCGGGCCAAGCAGCGCAGCTACGAGTGGCCCAGTTCTTCCGTTGTTTCGTCCGGAGGGCCCGTCACCGAGCCCGAGTCGGGGGACGGGCGGAGGGGGAAGGGGTCGACGCGGGTCTCGTCGATGACGGGGGCGGCCGGCTGGGGCGGCTTGGGCATGACCGCCGCCTCCGAATGGCCGCCGCAGCCGTACGACAGGGAGACCACCCGGCCGTCCGCCGGGGAGAACTCGTTCGCGCACAAGCCGAACGCCTGACCCAGCGAACCGCCCAGGGGCACCAGGAAGCCGCAGGAGACGCACGCCGCCGGAGCCGCCTGGGCCATCGGCGTCTTGGACCCGAACGCCTCCTCCCAGCGGTCCGCGGCGACATGGAGGCCGTAGCGCGACAGGACCCGCGCCCGGCGCATGCCGAGCTCCTCGGCGACGGAGGCGATGGAACCCCGGCTCGGCACCGTCGGGAGCGCCGCCGGCGGCCCCGCGGTGACCTCCGCGTCCTCCGCCTCGACCAGCTCGGCCATCTCGTGCGACACCGGAGAACTCGGCACCGGCTCGTCGTCGCCCGCGTACCCGGGCTCCAGCCGGAGGTCCTCCGCCTCGGTGGGCAGCAGGTCCCCTGGACCCATGTCACCGGGACGCAGCCGCTCGCTCCACGGCACCCACTCCGGCGCGAGCAGCGCGTCCTGCCCCGGCAGCAGGACCACCTCGTCCAGGGTGACGAACTTGGCGCGGGAGGCGCGGGCCACCGTCACGGCCCAGCGCCAGCCCCGGTAGCCCAGTTCCTTGCACTCGAAGAAGTGCGTGACCACGCGGTCGCCCTCGGACACCAACCCCGAGTGCTCGCCCACCACACCGGGCGCGGCGGCCTCCTCGGCGGCGGCGCGGGCGAGGTCGACCGCCTCGGCGCACAGGCGGTCGGGGGTGCGGCTTCGCGTGCTCGCTGCGCTCACGGGTATCGCTTCTCTCCTACGCCGTCTCACGGGTGCGCCGGCCTGAAGGCGGCGGAGCGGACGGAGCGGACCTGTGGGCCGCATCGACGTCCGCGTCCGATCGCGCTCGGGCGCACCTCTGCCATCCATTCTGCGGGATGGCTGAGATACGCACGCTACCCGGTCACGGACGCCTGGCCTACACCGACGGCCCGTTCCGTGCGCGCGAACCCGGAAGCCGGCGCCCCGCGCGCCTGTGAAGTCCGGCGCCATGCCCGCCGTAACCGCACTATCGGAGGCGATCTCGGGGCACTATGAACGTCGTGGCAGCCGCGAGGTCGTCCCAGGGCGCCGCCGGAGTCGGCGGGGTCAAGGGGAACAGTCGAGGCGGCGGTGCGGGCCGGATGGGCGGCACCGTCCGCGCGGTCGGCCGTGCCCTGCACTTCCCGGTGACCGGTGCCGCCCGCGGCATCCGCAGGGCCACGCACGCGCACGGCGCGGGCGAGTCGGGCCTCGGCAAGCTGATCGAGCTGCACGCGGTCAACGGCGCCGGCGACGTCATGATCACCGTGGCGCTCGCCTCCACGGTCTTCTTCTCGGTGCCCACGGACGAGGCCCGCGGCCGGGTCGCGCTCTACCTCGCCATCACCATGGCCCCGTTCACGGTCCTGGCCCCGGTGATCGGCCCGCTCCTGGACCGGCTGCCGCACGGCCGCCGCGCCGCGATGGCCGCCGCGATGCTCGCCCGAGCCCTGCTCGCGCTGATCATCTCGGGTGCGGTCGCGACGGGCAGCCTGGAGCTGTACCCGGCGGCGCTCGGCGTCCTCGTCGCGTCGAAGGCGTACGGCGTGGTGCGCAGCGCCGTCGTGCCGCGGCTGCTGCCGCCCGGCTTCTCCCTGGTGAAGGCGAACTCCCGGGTCACCCTCGCCGGTCTGCTCGCCACCGGTGTGGCCGCGCCGATCGGGGCGGGCCTGCACTCGGTCGGCGATCCCTGGCCGCTGTACGGCGCCTTCGTGATCTTCGTGGCGGGGACGTTCCTGTCGTTCTCCCTGCCGCCGAAGGTGGACTCCGCGCGGGGCGAGGACACCGCGCTGCTGGCGGCGGACGAGGAACACCTGCACGGCCCGCACCGCAAACAGCTCAAGCGCCCCGGGCTGCGCACGGTCGGCACGGCCGTCACCCACGCCCTCGGTGCCAACGCGGCCCTGCGCTGTCTGTCCGGCTTCCTGATCTTCTTCCTGGCGTTCCTGCTGCGCGAGCACCCGCTGACCGGGGAGAGCGCCGCGGTGTCGCTGGGGATCGTGGGCGTCTCGGCGGGCGCGGGCAACGCGCTGGGCACGGCGGTGGGGGCCTGGCTGAGGTCGCGGGCGCCGGAGGTCATCATCGTGACGGTGGTCGCGGTGGTGCTCGGCACGGCGATCGTGGCCGCCGTGTTCTTCGGGGCGTTCCTCGTGGCCTGTCTCGCCGCGGTCGCCGGGTTCGCGCAGGCGCTGGCCAAGCTGTCCCTGGACGCGCTGATCCAGCGGGACGTGCCGGAGCTGGTGCGCACGTCGGCCTTCGCCCGCTCGGAGACGCTGCTCCAGATGGCGTGGGTGTTCGGCGGCGCGGTCGGCATCGTGATGCCGCTCAACGGCAGCCTCGGCCTGTGGGTGGCCGCCCTGTTCGTGGCCGTGGGCTGGCTGACCACCCTGCGCGGGCTGCTGGCCTCGGCCCGCCGCGGCGGCAGGTCACGACCGCGAGTGGCGTAACGAACGGGGCACGCCGCACCCCACGTGGGGGGTCCGCAAGGACCGCCCGATAGCCTTCGGCCATGACCATGCGATCCGCACCGCGACGCCGCCGCGCCGTCGCCGCCGCCGGCGCCGTTTCCGCCGGACTGCTCGTCCTGTCGGCCTGCGACAAGCCGACCCCGATGGCGACGATCACCGTCGGCACCAGCTCGGTCAGCTCCGAAGCCACCTGTTACAACGACGGCGACGCCCTGGACGCGGCCGCCCTCACCAAGTGCATCAAGAACACCGACATCAAGTCCATCAAGGTGGACCCGGACGAGACGGTCCGCTTCGGTGTCGACCCGACGATCGCGGACAGCAGCTGGACGATCCTGATGAACGGCCAGCCGCTCACGGACTCCAGCAGCAAGACGTACCGCACGATCCCGGGCAGCGTGTTCTTCAACGCCCAGTACGGCGCGCAGGGCAACACCACCACGGTCTCCATCAAGGAGGGCGACAAGACGGTGAAGGGCCTGTGGTCCTTCAAGCTCGAGAAGGACGCCTGATCACGCCTCGCGTCCGCCTCCTGATCGCCACCGCGGTCCCCGCCGAGCGGGACGCGGTGGCGAGGGCGTTCGCCCCCGCCGCCGACGAGGTCGCCCTGCCCGGGGCGGTCCTGCACCGGGTGCCCGGCACCGCCGATCTGCTGGCCGCCGGGGTCGGCCCGGGCCGCGCCGCCGCCGGTACCGCGACCGCGCTCACCGCGGCGGCCCTCGCGGGCACCCCCTACGGCCTGGTCGTCAGCGCCGGGATCGCCGGCGGGTTCGCCCCGCACGCCCCCGTCGGCTCGCTGGTCGTCGCCGACGAGATCGTCGCGGCCGATCTGGGCGCCGAGACCGCCGACGGCTTCCTGCCGGTCACCGAACTCGGCTTCGGGACCGTCGGCCACCGTCCACCCGAATCACTCGTACGGGTTGTGGGCTCGGTCATCTCCGCGCCTCTCGGGGCCGTCCTGACCGTGTCCACGGTGACGGGGAGCGCCGCCCGCGCCGACGCGCTGCGCGCCCGCCATCCCCGTGCCCTGGCCGAGGGCATGGAGGGCTTCGGCGTGGCCGAGGCCGCCGCCGCGCACGGTGTGCCCGTCCTGGAGATACGCGCCGTCTCCAATCCCGTCGGTCCGCGCGACCGCGCCGCCTGGCGCATCGGCGACGCCCTCGCGGCCCTCACCGAGGCCTTCGGGAAGCTCGCGCCCGTACTGGAGAGTTGGAACCCGCATGACGACTGAGTCCCTGAGGATCGCTTACTCCCCCTGCCCCAACGACACGTTCGTCTTCGACGCCCTCGCCCACGGCCGGGTGCCCGGCGCCCCCGCGCTGGACGTGACGTTCGCGGACATCGACGTCACCAACGGCATGGCCGAGCGCGGCGAACTGGACGTGCTGAAGGTGTCGTACGCGGTGCTGCCGTACGTCCTCGACGAGTACACGCTGCTGCCGTGCGGCGGTGCGCTCGGGCGGGGCTGCGGTCCGCTGGTCCTCACCCGGGAGGAGGGCGCCGACCTGACGGGCCGCACGGTCGCGGTGCCGAGCGAGCGGTCGACGGCCTATCTGCTGTTCCGGCTGTGGGCGGCCGACACCCTGCCCGGCGGGGTGGGCGAGATCGTGGTCATGCCGTTCCACGAGATCATGCCGGCCGTGCGGGACGGGAAGGTCGACGCGGGCCTCGTCATCCACGAGGCGCGCTTCACGTACCAGAACTACGGGCTGCACAAGCTCGCCGACATGGGCGAGCACTGGGAGCGCACGACCGGGCTGCCGATCCCGCTGGGCGCGATCATCGCGAAGCGTTCGCTGGGCGCGGACCGGCTGCGGCTGCTCGCCGACAGCATCCGTACGTCCGTGCACGCGGCCTGGGACGACCCGGAGGTCTCCCGGCCCTATGTCATGGAGCACGCCCAGGAGATGGACCCGGCCGTCGCCGACCAGCACATCGGGCTGTACGTCAACGAGTTCACCTCGGACCTCGGCGAGGACGGTCACGCGGCGATCCGCGGGCTGCTCACCCGCGCGGCGGCCGAGGGACTGCTGCCGCCCCTCGGCCCGGACGCGCTCGACTTCCCCTGAGCGGTTCCCGTGCGTGCGTTCCCAGAGTTCCTAGACGTCCAACTGGTCGGCGACCGCGCGCAGCAGGCCGGCGATCTTCTTGCCGGACGCCTTGTCGGGGTAACGGCCCTTCTCCAGCATCGGGGTGATGTTCTCGAGAAGGGTCGTCAGGTCCTGGACGATGGAGGCCAGTTCGTCCGGCTTCTTGCGCTGGGCGGCCGCCACCGAGGGGGTCGGGTCGAGGAGGACGACCGAGAGTGCCTGGTCGCCGCGCTGTCCGGCGACCACGCCGAACTCCACGCGCTGTCCCGGCTTGAGCGCATCGACTCCGGCGGGCAGGACCGAGGAGTGGACGAAGACGTCACCGCCGTCGTCGCGGGAGAGAAAGCCGAAGCCCTTCTCACTGTTGAACCACTTGACCTTGCCGGTGGGCACGTCTGTCCTCGTCCTCGTACTCGTCGGAAAACTGCTTCTGAAAACGGCTCTTGATAGCACTCGGGCGGGTCGACCACGACCCGCCGGTACCAAGGCTAATGGTCTTGCGGCCGGTGACAAGACGTCACCCGGTTGTTCCTTCGCGCTGGGAACTACCCTGGTCCGGTGCGTGACAAAACCCAAACGAATTCCGCCGGGCCCGGCGACGGACTGATCCGCGCCGGTGCCGTGGTCTTCTTCCTCGGCGCGGTGGCCACTCTCGTCACGGTGGCCCCGCTGTTCCTCGGTGCGAAGCCTTTTCCGACGTACATGTTCGGCCTCAGCATGCTGATGGCGATCGGGTTCCTCGTGGCCGGCGCGGGAGTGCTGCGCTCGGCCGCGGCGGGACGGCGTCAGGCGCGGGAGGCCGCCTCGCGGTAGGCCGTGAGCCAGGCCGGGAACGCCGTCAGGTCGTCGAGGACGACGTCGGCGCCCGCGGCGTGCAGGTCGTCGGCGGGGCAGGGGCCGGTGGTGACGGCCACGGACAGGGCGCCGGCGGCGCGGGCGCCCCGGACGTCCCCGACGTGGTCGCCGACGTACACGGTGGCGCCGTGCTCGCGCAGCGCACGGGCCTTCTGCTCGGCCCACAGGTCGCCTATGACCGCGTCGGGTTCCAGGCCGAGGTGGGCGAGGTGCAGCCTGGCGTTGGGCTCGTACTTCGCGGTGACCACGATCGCCCGTCCGCCGGCCGCGCGCACGGCGGCGACGGCCTCGCGGGCGCCGGGCAGCGCCGGGGTCGCGGCGACGGCGATGGTCGGGTACATCGCGCGGTACAGATCGGCCACGGGGCCGATCTCGTCCTCGGGGAACCAGTTGATCAGCTCCTCGGCGAGCGGCGGCCCGAGCCGGGTGACGGCGAGATCGGCGTCGATGTACGTCCCCGTCCGCTCGGCCAGGGCCCGGTAGGTGGCGTGGATGCCGGGCCGGGAGTCGATGAGGGTCATGTCGAGGTCGAAGCCGACGACGGGTGCGGAACTGGTCATGCGGGCCATTGTGCCCACCCGTTCATGGCCCCGAGGCGGCGCGGACCTGTGAGCCGGGTGACGTCCGCGCGGGCGCCGGACCGGCGGCCGCACGGCGTGCCGGGCCTCAACGGGCGCGCTGGGAACGCCAGAGGAGGTAGAGGGCCGAGGCGACGGCCGCCGCGCGGAGCATCCAGGGCCAGGTCTGGGTGAGGGCGTCCTTCATGTGGCCCTGGGCGATGGGGTCGCCCCAGCGGCCGTCGCCGCGGCCCCACAGCCAGACGACGCCTCCCGCGAGGGCCAGGCCGGGCAGGCCGAGCACGGCCCACTTGGTCTCGGCGGGCGTCAGCCGACGGGAGCCGTACGCGATGACCCAGCCGAGGATCAGCGCGAACCCGTTGCCGAGGACCGCGCCGACGACGAGCGCCGCGGCGGCGAGCAGCAGCAGCGGGTTGCTCCAGCCCGCGGCCGGCCGGGGCAGGGCGAGGCGCCGGCGGGCGGCGGGCGGCTCGGCCACCGGTTCGGCGGCCTCCACCACCGGCTCCGGCGCCCGCGCCTCCTTCTCCTCCGGCTCGGGCTCCCTCGGCGGCGGTTTCAGCAGATCGGGGATCTCGACGCCCCCGACGAACCCGGGTACGCCGTCGCCCACGTCGAAGGGGCTGCTCTCCACCCGCCACCAGTCGTTCCGCACGGCGCTGCCGCTGCCGCCGAGTTCCCCCTCGCTCGCAAGGTGCGGCGGCGAGGGCACGTCCGCCGGGGGCTCCGGCGCGGCGGGGCGGGGCCGGGGCACGGCCCGGCGCAGTCCCTTGGGCCGGGTCTCGGACGGCGCGGGCTGCGCGGGGACGGCGGTGGGCGGCGTCCACGGCGCCACGGCGGTGCCGCCCGCCGCGGCGACCACGTCGTCCGGGCTGCCCAGCCGGTCGAGGATGCGGCGCACGGCGGCGGGACTGTCGACGGTCGTCTTCGCCCGGTGCCGGTCGATCTCGTTGCGCAGCTCGGACACCAGCCGCATCCGGGTGGCGGACGGCAGCTGCCGTTGCTGGGCCACGTCGCCGACGCGGCTCAGATACTCGTAGACGACCTGGTCGCTCTCGATACCCACGAAGTCCCCTCCGGGGCGGGCGCGTTGTCACCCCGTGGGGCAAGACGTTACCGCCGCCGGCACAGACCGGGCATCTCCCCCCTTCCCCCGTGCGCCGGCCGGTGCCGCGCCGGGCCGGACGGAATTGGGGCGGCGGCCCCCGGCACCGGGCGAGCCCGCGCCGGTACCGTGGGGCAGATGAGCCCCGAGGACCGCCCGGCGCCCCGCTCCCTCGCGGAGGCGCTCCGCGACAGGGACGACGCCTCCCTGGCCGCGCTGCTGCACGGCCGCCCCGACCTCGTCACGCCCGTCCCCACCGATCTGACGCAGCTGGCGACCCGGGCGGGCACCCGTGCCTCGGTGCTGCGCGCGCTGGAGCGGCTGGACCGGTTCACGCTCCAGACCGCGGAGGCGCTGGCCGTGGCGGCGGACCCGGCGGCGTACGGCGAACTGCTCGGGCTGATGGCGGGCGACGCCGGGGACCCCGCCGTGGCCGCCGCGCTGCCGCACGCGCTCGGCGTGCTGCGCGAGCAGGCGTTGGTGTGGGGCGCCGACGACCGGCTGCGGCTGGTGCGCACGGCCCGCGAGGTGCTGGCGCCGTCGCCGCAGCACCCCTCGCCGACCGGTCTCGGACCCACCGTGCAGGAGGCGACCGCGGGGATGTCCCCGGGCCGCATCCAGGAGATCGTCACCGCGGCCGGACTGCCCTCGACGCACGACCCGGTGTCCGCGGCGGCGGCGCTGTCCGCGCTGTTCGGGGACCGTACGCGCATGGCGGAGCTGCTTGCGGGGGCGCCGCAGGAGTCGCGCGAGGTGCTGGACCGGCTGGTGTGGGGGCCGCCGTACGGGCAGGTCACGCCCGATCCGGCGCCCCGGCTGCGCTGGCTGCTCGACCGGGGGCTGCTGCTGCCGACGGCGCCCGGCACGGTCGTCCTGCCCCGCGAGGTGGCGCTGCACCTGCGCGCGGGGCAGGCGCACCGCGTGGCCGAGGCGGTGCCGCCCGCGGTGGAGGCCGCCGCGACGCACCGCCCGGAGACCGTGGACGCCACGGCGGCCGGGCAGGCGTACACGGCGCTGGCCACCGTCGAGGAGCTGCTGAAGGACTGGGACGAGGGCGGGCCGGCGGTGCTGCGGGCCGGCGGGCTGAGCGTGCGGGACCTGAAGCGGACGGCGGTCGCCCTGGACGTGCCCGAGCCGGTCGCCGCGTTCTGGGTGGAACTGGCCTACGCGGCGGGGCTGCTGGCCTCCGACGGCGAGGCGGACGAGCGGTACGCGGCGACCCCGGCGTACGACTCGTGGCTGGAGCTTCCCCCGGCCGAGCGGTGGGCGCGGCTGGCGGAGGCGTGGCTGACGGCGACGCGGACGCCGGGTCTGGTCGGCGGGCGGGACGCGAAGGACCGGGCGCTGTCGGCACTGGGCCCCGGCCTGGACCGGTCGGCGGCGCCCGAGGTACGGCACCGGGTGCTGAGCCTGCTGGCCGCGCTCCCGGAGGGCTGCGCCCCCGCGCCCGAGTCGGTGCTGATCCGGCTGCGCTGGGAGCGCCCGCTGCGCGGCCCCCAGCAGGACGACGACCTCCGCTCCCGGCTGGCCCGCTGGACCCTCACCGAGTCCGAACTCCTGGGCCTGACGGGCCGCGGAGCCCTGTCCTCCCACGCCCGTGCCCTCCTGGGAGCCCCGGCACCACCGCCCGCGCCGACGACCGACGACACGAGGCCGACACGGCGCACCGGCACGGCCGGGTCGGGCGCCGGTGCGGGACATACCGGGGCGTCCCTCGCCCCCGGGGACCCCGCCACCACGGCCGGCACCTCCCCCGCCCCCGCGACCCGCCGCACGACCGCACGCTCCGGCGCGGGAGACTCCGCGTCCCCCGGCGCCTCCCTTCCGTCCGCTCCCGCCGGGGCCGGGGACAAGTTGCCCGCGCACCATCGGCAGCGGGCCGTGGTGCCGCTCTCGTCCGCGGAGCAGGTCGTCGCCTCCGGGGCCGCCGTGCGACTGCTCGCGCCGCTGCTGCCGGAGCCGCTGGACCACGTGCTGCTCCAGGCCGATCTGACCGCCGTCGCACCGGGACCGCTGGAGCGGCCGCTGGCGGATGTGCTGGGGGTGCTGGCGGACGTGGAGTCGAAGGGGGGCGCGACCGTCTACCGGTTCACGCCCGCCTCGGTGCGCCGCGCCCTGGACGCCGGCCGGTCCGCGTCCGACCTGCACGCCTTCCTCACCGCGCACTCGCGCACCCCGGTGCCGCAGCCGCTGGCGTACCTGATCGACGACGTGGCCAGGCGGCACGGCCGGCTGCGTGTGGGCGCCGCGTCGGCGTACGTCCGCTGCGACGACGACACCCTCCTGGGCGAGATCCTCGCCGACCGGCGCTCCGCCGCCCTCGGCCTCCGGCTCCTCGCCCCGACCGTGCTCGCCGCCCAGGCCGCCCCGGCGACCCTCCTGGAGGGGCTGCGCACGATGGGCTACGCCCCGGCGGCCGAATCGGCCGAGGGCGACGTGCTCATCACCCGCGCCCTCGCCCACCGCACCCCGCCGCGCACCGCGCCCGAGCCCGTCCCGGACGGTCCGCCGCCGCCGGACACGACCCTGCTGTCGGCGGCGATCCGCGCGATCAGGGCGGGCGACCTGGCCGCCACGACCCCGCGCAAGCCGGCCGGCGACGGCGCCCCCGCGCACAACGGCGAGCTGCCCCGCACCGGCGCCGCCGAGACCCTGGCCACGATGCAGGCCGCCGTGCTGACCGGTGAGGCGCTGTGGATCGGGTATGTGAACGCCGAGGGCGCGGCGAGCCAGCGGGTCATCGCCCCGATCCGGGTCGAGGGCGGTTTCGTGACGGCGTACGACCACACCGCGGACGAGGTGCGCACCTACCCCCTGCACCGGGTCACGGGCGTGGCGGAGCTGGCGGACGACCCGTCGTGATCGGCGGCCGGTAGGGCACACTGGACGTTTGGCCGCTGACGTCGGCCGTAGGGAAAGGGTGCCGCGCGTGAATGGTCCGCTGATCGTCCAGTCCGACAAGACCCTGCTCCTGGAGGTCGACCACGAGCGGGCGGACGAGTGCCGTCGTGCCATCGCCCCGTTCGCCGAACTGGAGCGGGCGCCGGAGCACATCCACACCTACCGGGTGACACCGCTCGGCCTGTGGAACGCGCGGGCCGCCGGGCACGACGCCGAGCAGGTCGTGGACGCGCTGGTGCAGTACAGCCGCTATCCGGTGCCGCACGCGCTGCTGGTGGACATCGCCGAGACGATGGACCGCTACGGCCGCCTCACCCTCAGCAAGCACCCCGCCCACGGGCTGGTCCTGACCACCACCGACCGGCCGGTCCTGGAGGAGGTGCTGAAGTCCAAGCGGATCGCCCCGCTGGTCGGCGCCCGCATCGACCCGGACTCGGTGGTCGTGCACCCCTCCGAGCGCGGCCAGATCAAGCAGCTGCTGCTGAAGCTGGGCTGGCCGGCGGAGGACCTCGCCGGGTACGTGGACGGCGAGGCGCACCCGATCGAGCTGGCCGAGGACGGCTGGGCGCTCCGGCCGTACCAGAAGCAGGCCGTGGAGAACTTCTGGCACGGCGGCAGCGGTGTCGTCGTGCTGCCCTGCGGCGCGGGCAAGACGCTGGTCGGCGCCGGGTCCATGGCGCAGGCCAAGTCGACCACGCTGATCCTGGTCACCAACACGGTCTCGGCCCGGCAGTGGAAGCACGAGCTGGTGAAGCGGACCTCGCTGACCGAGGACGAGATCGGCGAGTACAGCGGGACCCGCAAGGAGATCCGGCCGGTCACCATCGCGACGTACCAGGTGCTGACCACGAGGCGGAAGGGCGTCTACCCGCACCTCGAACTCTTCGACTCGCGCGACTGGGGCCTGATCGTCTACGACGAGGTGCACCTGCTGCCGGCGCCCGTCTTCAAGTTCACCGCCGACCTCCAGGCGCGGCGGCGGCTGGGTCTGACGGCGACGCTGGTGCGCGAGGACGGCCGGGAGTCGGACGTGTTCTCGCTGATCGGCCCGAAGCGGTTCGACGCGCCGTGGAAGGAGATCGAGGCGCAGGGCTACATCGCGCCCGCCGACTGCGTCGAGGTCCGGGTGAACCTGACCGACTCGGAGCGGCTGGCGTACGCGACGGCCGAGACGGAGGAGAAGTACCGCTTCTGTGCGACGACGGCGACGAAGCGGAGGGTCACGGAGGCGCTGGTCCGGCGGTTCGCGGGCCAGCAGATCCTGGTGATCGGCCAGTACATCGACCAGTTGGACGAGCTGGGCGAGCACCTGGACGCGCCCGTCATCAAGGGCGAGACGTCCAACGCCCAGCGCGAGAAGCTGTTCGACGCGTTCCGCGAGGGCGAGATCAGCGTGCTGGTGGTGTCGAAGGTCGCGAACTTCTCCATCGACCTGCCGGAGGCGACGGTCGCCATCCAGGTGTCGGGCACGTTCGGCTCCCGCCAGGAGGAGGCTCAGCGCCTCGGCCGGGTGCTGCGGCCCAAGGCCGACGGCCACCAGGCGCACTTCTACTCGGTGGTCGCCCGGGACACCATCGACCAGGACTTCGCCGCCCACCGCCAGCGCTTCCTGGCCGAGCAGGGCTACGCCTACCGGATCGTCGACGCCGACGACCTGCTCACGGAGAGCTGAGCCCGCCGCGGTTCGCCGGGCACCGCGACCCGCCGCGGTGCCCCGGGCAGCCGTACGGCGAGCAGGGCGAGGGCGAACAGCGCGTAGGGGGACGCCAGGGGCTGCTGCCACCACGCGAGGTGCAGGTCGCGGTCGCCCTCGTGCGGCAGCAGCCACATCGTGCGGGCCGTGAACAGGGCCGCGGTCAGCGCCGCGAGGCGGAATCGGCCGTCGGCCAGCAGGACCGCGAGCAGCGGCACGCACCACACCCAGTGGTGGGACCAGCTGATCGGCGAGACGAGCAGCGCGGTGCCGGCCGTCAGCAGCAGCCCGTGCCGTTCGTCGCGGGCGCGCACCGCGAGCCACAGCCCGCCCGCCGCGACGACCGCCGCCGCGGGTGCCCACAGGGCCCAGGGCGCCGGGTCGCCCGACATCCGGGCGATCAGGCCCTGGAGCGACTGGTTGTCGACGATCCAGGGCTTGCCGACGCGGCCGGTCTCGTAGAGCCGCCTGGTCCAGTAGTCGACGCTGGCCGCCGGGAGCAGCAGCGTGCCGAGGGCGACGGTCGCGGCGCAGGTCGCCGCCGCCGTGGCGGCCTCGCGGCGGCGGCCGGTCAGCGCGAGGTGGACGACGAAGACGGCCGGGGTGAGCTTGATCCCGGCCGCGACCCCCAGGGCCACGCCCCGGCCGCGGGCGCCCGGGGGCCGGGTGAGGTCCCACAGGACGAGCACGGCCACGAGCAGGTTGATCTGCCCGAACAGCAGGGTCTGGAAGACCGGTTCGAGCCAGACGGCGCCCGCGGTGGCGGCGCACAGCGGCGGGAGCCGTACGGGCCGGCCGGCGAGGCGGGCGGAGAGGGCGGCGAACACGGCGAGCAGGAGCGCGTTGCCCGCGAGGAAGAGCGCCTTGAGGACCGGGACGGGAAGCAGTGCCGCCGGGACGAACAGGACGGCCGCGAAGGGCGGGTAGGTCGCCGGGAGCCGCCATTCGGTGACCGTGAGGCCGTAGAGGTCGCCGCCGTGGAGGACGGCCTCGCCCTCGGCGCGGTAGACCAGCGCGTCCGCCATCGGCACCTGCCGCAGGACGCAGAGGGCGGTCAGGGAGGAGAGGGACAGTACGAGGAGAACGAGGGAGGTCACCGTCCGTTTGGCCACGGAGGTGAACCTATGCGGTCACTTTCGGCGTACGCCCGCCTCCTCGCCGTACTCGCCGAGGATCACGACGCGGAACGCCGCGCCCAGGAACACCTTCACGGCGCGCAGGGCGTCGCCGAGGCGGTGGTGCGGGACGGTGGCGTCGACGGCCGTGGCGCCGTTGGCACGGGCCGGGACGGGGTGGATGGTTGCTGCGCTCATGTCTCCATGGTGGCTCCGCCGGCCCGGACGGGACATCGGTCCGAGGACCGGTTCCGGGCACCGTCCCGTCCCCCCACGGGGTGACCCGTCCCCTACGCCGTACGGCCCTGCCCCCTAGGGGACGGAAAAGACCTCGGGGCCGGGAAAACATGACCACGGGGCCGGGAGGACCTCGGGGGGCGGGAAGACCTCGGGGGGCGGGAAGACCTCGGGGGGCGGGAAGACCTCGGGGCGGGAAAAGGATTGGCCCCCGGCCGCCCCCGCTCATTAGAATCCGCTCTCTTGCCCGCCTCCTGCTCGGAGTGCCGCCGTCCGGCCGGAAACCGGACGGCTCCCGTCATCGACGTCCCGCACCTCCGGAGGCACCCCCTTGTCCGCGCCCGCCGACGACCCCCTGTCCAGGGAACGCTCCCACCTCTCCGAGTCCCGCTCCGCCCTGCGCGCCATGCGCGAGGACGCCGAGTCGCTGGACATCAAGGACGTCACCGCGAACTGGGTGAACGCCGAGGTCCTGGCCCGTCAGATCGAGGAGCGCATCAAGTCGCTGGCCGACCTCAGCGACACCCCGCTGTTCTTCGGCCGCCTCGACTACCTGCACGCTCCCGGCGCCGACCGGGCGGAAGGCGCCGGGGGAGAGCGGTTCTACATCGGGCGGCGGCATGTGCACGACGCGGGCGGCGACCCCATGGTCATCGACTGGCGGGCACCGGTGTCGCAGCCGTTCTACCGGGCGTCCAGGAAGGACCCCCTGGACGTCGCGCTGCGCCGCCGCTTCGGCTACACCGGCGGCGACCTCACGGCGTACGAGGACGAGCACCTGTCGGACCCGGCGGAGGCGGCGACCACCAGCAAACTGCTCCAGCAGGAGATCGAGCGCCCGCGTGTGGGCCCGATGCGGGACATCGTGGCGACGATCCAGCCCGAGCAGGACGAGATCGTCCGCTCCGGACTGTCCGGGACGGTGTGTGTGCAGGGCGGCCCCGGCACCGGGAAGACCGCGGTAGGGCTGCACCGGGTCGCCTACCTCCTCTACGCCCACCGCGAGCGGCTGGCCCGCACCGGGACGCTGGTCATCGGGCCGAACCGGTCCTTCCTCCACTACATCGAGCAGGTGCTGCCGGCGCTCGGCGAGCTGGCCGTGCAGCAGGCCACCGTGGACGACCTGGTCGCGCGGGGTGTGGAGGTGCGCGGCACCGACGAGGCGGCGGCCGCGGTGGTCAAGGGCGACGCGCGCATGGCGGAGGTGCTGCGGCGGGCGGTGCGGGCACACGTGACCCTGCCGACGGAGCCGGTCGTGGTGGTGCGCGGTTCGCGCCGCTGGCGAGTGCCGGTGTACGAACTGGAGGAGATCGTCCGGGAGTTGATCAGTAACATCAGTCGCTACCGCGACGGGCGGGACATCCGGTACGGCGCCGCCCGCGACGCCCTGCCGCAGCGGATCGCGCACATGGTGCTGGTGCAGATGGAGCGGGCAGGGGAGGCGCCGGACGACCGGGTCCAGGACGCGGTCGCCCGCAACAGTGCGGTGAAGGCGGCGGTCCGGGAGATCTGGCCGGCGGTCGACCCGGCGAAGCTGGTGCTGCGGCTGCTGACCGACGCGGACTTCCTCGCCGAGCACGCGGAGGGCGTCCTGTCCGCCGACGAGCAGAAGACGGTCCTGTGGGCGAAGCCGGTGCGCAGTGTGAAGTCGGCGAAGTGGTCGCCCGCGGACGCGGTGCTCATCGACGAGGCCGCCGACCTCGTGCAGCGCACGCACTCGCTCGGGCACGTGGTGCTCGACGAGGCGCAGGACCTCTCGCCGATGCAGTACCGGGCGGTGGGGCGCCGCTGCACGACGGGCAGCGCGACGGTGCTCGGGGACCTGGCGCAGGGCACGACGCCGTGGGCGACGCGCAGCTGGGACGAGGCGCTGGCGCACCTGGGCAAGACGGACGGGGTGATCGAGGAGCTGACGGCGGGTTTCCGGGTGCCGACGGACGTGATCACCTACGCCTCCCGGCTGCTGCCGCACATCGCGCCCGGTCTCACGCCGGTCGCGTCGGTCCGGGAGAACCCGGGCTTCTTCGAGGTCCGTGCGGTGGCCGGGACCGGCGAGGTGCTCGCGGCGTGCGGGGAACTGCTGCGCAACGAGGGGTCGACGGGGCTGATCGCGGCGGACGCCCGCGTCCCCGAGCTGGCCGGGGCGCTGACGGCGGCGGGGATCACGTACCTCTCCCCCGGTGAGGAGACCACCCGGGACACCCGGCTGACGCTGGTCCCCGCGTCACTGGCGAAGGGCCTGGAGTACGACTACGTGGTCCTGGACGAGCCCCGCGCGGTGGTCGACGGCGAACCGGACGAACGCACGGGCCTGCGCCGTCTGTACGTCACCCTGACCCGAGCGGTCTCGGGCCTGATCGTGACCCACGAGGCACCGCTCCCTGAGCAGTTGGCCTAGGGCCCCGGCGGGCGACGTCTGCCCGTCGAGGAGCGGCGTCCGGTGCGAGAGTGCGTGCCGGGCGTCGCGACGGGGCGAACGTCGCCTGTTGGGGCACCAAGCCCCGGTCGGGCGGCCCCGAGGCCCTGGCGCGGCACGGTACCGGCGACACCCCCTGGCAACGGCAGGCGAGCGCCCCGGCGCCGCCGGGAGCCGCCGGGCCCCCGGCGCCCACCCGGCCGCGGCCGGGCAGTGGCCGCGGCCGGGCGGGAGACGCCGCGCGCCTGCGCCGAAGGGTGCCCGCCCGGCGGTGCAGGTCAGTCGGCGTCCAGGATGGTTCGCCACTGGGCCACCGAGCTCGCGGAGACCGGGCCCGACCAGCCCTGGGGACGGGCCGCGCCGCCGATGTGGAAGGCGGTGAGGCCGGCGTCGCGGAGCGCGGGGACGTGGTCGAGGCGCAGCCCGCCGCCCACGAGGATCGTCGGCCCGTACCCGGGCTCCCCGCCCCGGCCCGCCTCGGCGAGCAGCGTCGCCATGCCGTCGTCCACCCCCGCCGCCGATCCCGCGGTCAGGTAGTTGTCGAGGCCGGGCAGCTCGGCGAGCTGCTTGCGCAGCGCGTCCCGGTCGGCGGCCCGGTCGATCGCCCGGTGGAACGTCCACGCGCACCCGTCGAGCTCCGCGACGACCCGCTCGACGGCGCCCAGGTCGACGCTCCCGTCCGTGTCGAGGAAGCCGAGCACGAACTGGTCGGCCCCGGCGCCCCGCAGCTCCCGGGCCACGGCGACGAGCCGGTCCACCCCGGCGGGGCCGCCCGCCGAGAACCCGTCCGCGAGCCGCAGCATCACGCGCAGGTCGATGTCGACGGCGGCCCGGATGCCCGCGAAGGTCACGGCCGACGGGGTCAGCCCGTCGGCCGCCATGTCGGTGACCAGTTCGAGACGGTCCGCGCCTCCCTCCTGAGCGGCGACCGCGTCCTCGACACCGAGGGCGATCACCTCCAGGACCGTACGCGTGCTCATAGGACCCCTTCCGTCGGTGTTCCCTGGAGCGGCTACAGGTCTAGTCCAATATCAGGGTACGTCGGAAGCCCACGGCGCCGCGAGGCCGCCCCCGGCACCCGGCGGCGCGGGAGGCGGGAGAATGAGCGCATGGTCGATCTCGACGCGCTGCGCAGGCGCTGGGCCCTGGCCCTGGAAGGGGCCCGGGGGCCGGGCGGCGGCCCGGACCCGCTGCCGTACGCCGACAACCTGCTCGCCCGGTGGGCCGAGCCGCAGCGGCACTACCACACGCTCACGCACCTCACCGCGGTCCTGGACCACGTCGACACGCTGGAGCGCCACGCGGCCGACCCGGACGTCGTGCGCCTTGCCGCCTGGTTCCACGACGCCGTCTACCGGCCCGAGCGCTCCGAGAACGAGGACCGGTCGGCGCGGCTCGCCGAGCGCGCGCTGCCCGAGGCGGGCGTGTCCGGCGCGCGGACCGCCGAGGTGGTCCGGCTGGTCCGGCTGACCGTCGGACACGACCCGGCCGACGACGACCGCGACGGCCAGGTGCTGTGCGACGCCGACCTCGCGATCCTGGCGGCGTCGCCGTCCGCGTACGCCGCCTACACCGCGGCCGTGCGCGAGGAGTACCGCTTCGTGCCGAACGACGCGTTCCGCGCGGGCCGGGCCGAGATCCTGCGCCGGCTCCTCGCCCTGCCGCGCCTCTTCCACACCCCGTACGGCGCCGCCGAGTGGGAGGCCACCGCCCGCTGGAACCTCGCCGCCGAGCTGGAAATGCTGTCGCCCCCGGCGGAGCCCGCCCCCTAGGGTGCCCCCCATGCGTGCTTGGGGCGGGGATCAGGTGGACGAGGCGGTCGCGGGCTGTGCCGCGGCGCTGCGCACGGCGCTGGACCGGGACTGGACGGCGGTGAACGCCGGGCGGCTGGAGTGGAGTTGCCACCGGACGGCGTTCCACGTCGCCGAGGACCTGATCGCGTACGCCGGCCAGCTGGCGGCCCGCGCGCCGGACGCGTACGTCCCCTTCGGGATCACCCTCGACGAGGGCGCGGACAACACGGACCTCGTCCAGGTGATCGAGACGGCGGGCGCCCTGTTCGCCGCCGCCGTCCGCACCGCTCCCCGCGACGTCCGCGCCTTCCACCCCTACCCGTTCGGCGCCGCGGACCGGGAGGGCTTCGCCGCCATGGGCGTCACCGAGGTGCTGCTGCACACCCATGACGTCGCCGAGGGCCTCGGACTCGCGTACACGCCCTCCGAGGAGCTGGCCGAGGCGGTCCTGACCCGGATCTTCCCGCACGTCCGGCCCGGCCCGGCCGCCTGGCCGACACTGCTGTGGGCCACCGGCCGCGGCGACCTGCCCGGCCGCGCCCCGGTCGCGGACTGGCGCTGGCACAACAACCTGGTCCTGCCCGCCGGACGCCTCACCCTCCGGGGTGTGCGCCCGTCCGAGGCCCGCGATCTGCGCCTGGGCGGCGACGGCGGCTTCGACTGGCTGGACGGCGGGCCGTACGAGGGCACGCGGGAGGCCGCCGCGATGACCGTCACCGCGTACGAGGAGGGTGTGCTGCGGCCCGAGTTCGGGCTGTTCGCGCTGGTGCGCCGCGAGGACGGACGGGCCGTCGGCGGCATGGGCTTCCACGGCGCCCCGGACGAGGAGGGCCGCGTCGAGGTCGGCTACGACCTGGTCGAGGCCGCCCGCGGCCACGGGTACGCCACCGAGGCGCTGCGCGCGCTGTCCGCGTGGGCGCTGGCGCGCGAGGACGTGACGGCGGTGTGCGCGGCGATAGAGCCGGACAACACGGCCTCGCAGGGCGTGGTGGCCCGCGCCGGGTTCGCCCCGGCGAGCGTGGCCGAGGAGCGGGCCGCGCACGCACGGCACGACGCGGTGGCGGGCTCGCTGCTGCTCTACGTTCGCCGGGCCTGACGCCCCTTGGGCCGGCGCAGCCCGGCCGTGTACAGCAGCCGCACCACCTCACGGCTGCGGACCTCCACCGCGCCGGCGGCGACCGCGTCCCCGTACCGGTGCGCGGGGAGGTCGTAGTGGTCGCGCTCGAAGGCCCGCCGGGGCACGCCCAACTCCTCGGCGAACAGGTGCAGTTCGTCGTAGGACACATCGCTCACCAGGTGCGACCACATCCGGCCGTGACCGGGCCAGTCCGGCGGGTCGATGTAGACCGTCACGAGAGCGGCGCCCCGCCCTCGGCCCGCCCGAGCGTCCCGACGGCGGCGACCTTCACACCCGCCTTGTGGCACACCCAGTGCGGATCGGGGCCGAGTTCGGGCTCGACGTCCAGCGCGTGCGGGTCGCCGGAGCCGCACACCGGGCACAGCGGCCAGCGTCCGTAGCGCTCCAGCAGGGCGTCCTGCACGTCCTGGGCGACCAGACCCGCCACATAGGCCACGCCGTCCGGCCACTGCTCGACCCACCAGCGGCGCTGTGCGACGGAGTCCTCGACCAGCGAGACCACGTCCGCCTCGGCGACCTCGCCCGCGACCAGATCGGCGAGGACACGGGCGCGTGCCGCGTGCAGCGACTGCTCCAGCGGGTTGATGGGATCCATGCTCCCATTGTGCGTGGTCTTGACCCCGACACCGGGACGAAAATATCTTTCACTGGTGACCCAGGACGTGAAGGAAATTTTCGGCGGACCCGGGGGCACGCCACCCGCGCCGGCCGCCCTCGCCGCCAAGGTGCGTACGCTCGCGCCGTCCATGACCCGCTCCATGCAGCGCGTCGCCGAGGCCGTCGCGGGCGACCCGGCCGGCTGCGCGGCCCTCACGGTCACCGGCCTCGCCGAACTCACCGGCACCAGCGAGGCGACCGTCGTGCGCACCGCCCGGCTGCTCGGCTACCCCGGCTACCGCGACCTGCGCCTGGCCCTCGCCGGCCTCGCCGCGCAGCAGCAGTCGGGCCGCGCGCCCGCCCTCACCACCGACATCGCCGTGGACGACCCGATCGCCGACGTCGTCGCCAAACTTGCCTACGAGGAGCAGCAGACGCTCGCCGACACGGCCGCCGGCCTCGACACCGCCCAGCTCGGCGCGGCCGTCGGCGCGCTGGCCGGCGCACGCCGCACCGATGTGTACGGCATCGGCGCGTCCGGGCTCGTCGCCCAGGACCTCACCCAGAAGCTGCTGCGCATAGGTCTCATAGCGCACGCGCACGGCGACCCCCATCTCGCCGTCACCAACGCGGTGCAGCTGCGCGCCGGGGACGTGGCCATCGCGATCACCCACTCCGGGTCGACCGGCGACGTGATCGAGCCACTGCGGGTGGCGTTCGAACGCGGGGCGACCACCGTCGCGATCACCGGACGGCCCGACTCCGCGGTGACGCAGTACGCCGACCACGTGCTCACCACGTCGACGTCCCGGGAGAGCGAGCTGCGGCCCGCCGCGATGTCCTCCCGGACCAGCCAACTGCTCGTCGTGGACTGCCTGTTCATCGGGGTGGCACAGCGGACCTACGAGTCGGCGGCGCCGGCCCTCGCCGCGTCCTACGAGGCGCTGGCCCACCGCCACCGTTCGCCCAGGTGACCTCCGGGGCCGATCATGGTGGGGATCCATGGGCGCCCCGACCCGTATTCGCACGAACCCGGAAAGAGCCGCTTCGTATGACCTCCACGTCCGATTCCCACGCTCTGCGTGCCCAGTTGGAGCAGTTGACCACCGAAGCCTTCCGGCCCGAACTGGCCGAGATCGACCGGCTGCCCACCCTCGACATCGCCCGGCTGATGAACGGCGAGGACACCCGGGTGCCCGCCGCCGTCGCCGAGCGGCTGCCGGAGATCGCCGCGGCCATCGACGCCATCGCCGCCCGCATGGCCCGCGGCGGGCGACTGGTCTACGCCGGCGCAGGCACCGCCGGGCGGCTCGGGGTGCTGGACGCCTCCGAGTGCCCGCCCACCTTCAGCACCGACCCCGACCGGGTCGTCGGGCTGATCGCGGGCGGCCCGGACGCGATGGTCACCTCCGTGGAGGGCGCCGAGGACTCCGGGGAGCTGGCCCGCGAGGACCTGGACTCGCTCGGCCTCACCGCCGACGACACGGTGGTCGGCGTCTCCGCCTCCGGGCGCACGCCGTACGCGGTCGGCGCGGTCGAGCACGCCCGGACCCGGGGCGCCCTGACCGTGGGGCTGTCCTGCAACAGCGGCAGCGCGCTCGCCGCGGCGGCCGAGCACGGCATCGAGGTCGTCGTCGGGCCCGAACTACTCACCGGCTCCACCCGCCTCAAGGCCGGCACGGCGCAGAAGCTCGTCCTCAACATGCTGTCGACGATCACGATGATCCGGCTCGGCAAGACGTACGGGAACCTGATGGTCGACGTGCGCGCCACCAACGACAAGCTCCGCGCCCGCGCCCGCCGTATCGTCGCGCTCGCCACGGGAGCGCCGGACGAGGAGATCGAGGCGGCCCTCACCGCGACCGGCGGCGAGGTGAAGAACGCCATCCTCACCCTCCTGACCGGCGTGGACGCCCCCACCGCGGCCCGGCTCCTGACCCGCTCCACGGGCCACCTCCGCGAGGCCCTGACCGCGGCACCCCATGGATCGGCCCACCGGTGAGCACATCGCCCGGTCCCGCCCCGTGACGCCGGACGCGACGCCCGGCGCCCCGCGCTCCCGCGGCGAGGGCGGTCCGGTCCGGCCCGGACGGTGAACGGCGGCCGATCGCTCCCCTCCCGGGAAGCGGCTTCCGGGGAGCGGCTCTCGGGAAATGGCTCTCGGGGAGCGGCTTCCGGGGAGCGACCGGCCGGCGTCGGAACCGCGTCAGACGAGCGTCGTGAGCGCCTTCGCGTCGAAGGGGGCCAGCTCGTCGAAGCGGCCGGCCAGCACCTTCACCACCCACTCGGGGTCCTGGAGCAGCGCCCGGCCGACGGCTACGAGGTCGAACTCGTCGGCCTCCAGCCGGTCCAGCAGGTTGTCGATGCCCCTGACGGGGGCGCCCTCGCCCCTGAAGCTGCGGAGGAACTCGCCGTCGAGGCCCACCGACCCGACCGAGATGGCCGCCCTGCCGGTCAGCTTCTTCGTCCAGCCCGCCAGGTTGAGGTCGGAGCCGTCGAACTCGGGGAGCCAGTAGCGGCGGGTGGAGGCGTGGAAGGCGTCGACCCCGGCCGCGGCGAGCGGCGCCAGGATCGCCTCCAGCTCCTGCGGCGTCTCGGCGAGCCGCGCGTCGTACGCGCCCTGCTTCCACTGCGAGTAACGGAAGATCACCGGGAAGTCCGCCGACACGGCCTCGCGCACGGCGGCCACGACCTCGGCGCCGAACCGGGTGCGGGCCACGGCGTCGCCCCCGTACGCGTCCGTACGGCGGTTGGTGCCGGACCACAGGAACTGGTCGATGAGGTAGCCGTGCGCGCCGTGCAGCTCGACGCCGTCGAACCCGATGCGCTCGGCCGCGGCGGCGGCCTCGGCGAAGGAGCCGATCACCGCGTCCAGGTCCGCCCGCGTCATCGCCCGGCCGGTGCCTTCGGTGCCGTCGACCCGCAGCCCGGAGGGGCCGACGGCGGGCGCCTCGGCGTAGGGCGGCTGGCCCTGCTCGCGCACCATGCCGATGTGCCACAGCTGCGGGACGATCCGGCCGCCGGCCGCGTGCACGCCCTCGGCGACCTTCGCCCAGCCCGCCAGCTGCTCCTCGCCGTGGAACCGCGGGACGCGGTCGCTCGAGCCGGCCGACTCATGACCGATGTACGTCCCCTCGGTGACGATGAGTCCCACACCCGCGGCGGCACGGCGGGCGTAGTACGCCACGACGTCCTCGCCGGGGACACCGCCCGGGGAGAACTGCCGGGTCATGGGGGCCATCATGATCCGGTTGGCGACGGTGAGGCCGCCCAGGGTGAAGGGCCTGGCGAGGATCCGGGCCGCGCGGGACGCGGGGGACGCGGTGACGGTCACGTGGAGAACTCCTCAGGGGATGTGTGGGGTGGTGCGCACGGTCCGCCTGTGCGCGGCCCGCCTCTGCACAAACCGCATGGTATGTGTACGCGCATCGAAGTGCCAGAACGCACAACCGCCCCGGTCCCTGTGATCCCGGACACGCCCGAGGGCGGCACCCCCGTGTCCGGGAGTGCCGCCCTCGGCGAAGGACAGTCGATCGACCTGGGTCGATCAGAAGTCCATGTCACCGCCCGGCATGCCGCCCGGAGCGGCCGCGGCGGCCTTCTCCGGCTTGTCGGCGATGACGGCCTCGGTGGTGAGGAACAGCGCGGCGATGGAGGCGGCGTTCTGCAGCGCGGAACGGGTCACCTTCGCCGGGTCGATGATGCCCTCGGCGACCAGGTCGACGTACTCGCCGGTCGCGGCGTTCAGGCCGTGGCCCGGGGTCAGGTTGCGCACCTTCTCCACCACGACACCGCCCTCGAGGCCGGCGTTGACGGCGATCTGCTTCAGCGGGGCCTCCAGCGCGAGCTTCACGGCCTGCGCGCCGGTCGCCTCGTCACCCTCGAGCTCCAGCTTCTCGAAGACCTGGGAGGCCTGGAGCAGGGCCACGCCGCCACCGGCGACGATGCCCTCCTCGACGGCCGCCTTCGCGTTGCGGACGGCGTCCTCGATGCGGTGCTTGCGCTCCTTGAGCTCGACCTCGGTGGCGGCACCGGCCTTGATGACGGCCACGCCGCCGGCCAGCTTCGCCAGGCGCTCCTGGAGCTTCTCGCGGTCGTAGTCCGAGTCCGACTGCTCGATCTCGGCGCGGATCTGGTTGACCCGGCCAGCGACCTGCTCGGAGGAGCCGGCGCCGTCGACGATGGTGGTCTCGTCCTTGGTGATGACGACCTTGCGGGCCTTGCCCAGGAGGTCCAGGGAGGTGTTCTCGAGCTTGAGACCGACCTCCTCGGAGATGACCTCGCCGCCGGTGAGGATGGCGATGTCGTTCAGCATGGCCTTGCGGCGGTCGCCGAAGCCCGGGGCCTTGACGGCGACGGACTTGAAGGTGCCGCGGATCTTGTTGACGACCAGGGTCGACAGGGCCTCGCCCTCGACGTCCTCGGCGATGATCAGCAGCGGCTTGCCCGACTGCATGACCTTCTCCAGGAGCGGGAGCAGGTCCTTGACGGAGCCGATCTTGGAGTTGGCGATCAGGATGTACGGGTCGTCGAGGGACGCCTCCATACGCTCCATGTCGGTGGCGAAGTACGCCGAGATGTAGCCCTTGTCGAAGCGCATGCCCTCGGTGAGCTCGAGCTCCAGACCGAAGGTCTGCGACTCCTCGACGGTGATGACGCCTTCCTTGCCGACCTTGTCCATGGCCTCGGCGATGAGCTCGCCGATCTGGGTGTCGGCGGCGGAGATGGAGGCCGTGGAGGCGATCTGCTCCTTGGTCTCGACGTCCTTGGCCTGCTCCAGCAGGGCGGCGGAGACGGCCTCGACGGCCTTCTCGATGCCCCGCTTGAGGGCCATCGGGTTGGCGCCGGCGGCTACGTTGCGCAGACCCTCCTTGACCAGGGCCTGAGCGAGGACGGTCGCCGTGGTCGTACCGTCACCGGCGACGTCGTCCGTCTTCTTGGCGACTTCCTTGACCAGCTCGGCGCCGATCTTCTCGTACGGGTCCTCGAGCTCGATCTCCTTGGCGATGGAGACACCGTCGTTGGTGATCGTGGGGGCGCCCCACTTCTTCTCGAGGACGACGTTCCGGCCCTTGGGGCCGAGGGTCACCTTGACGGCGTCCGCGAGCTGGTTCATGCCGCGCTCGAGGCCGCGCCGCGCCTCCTCGTCGAACGCGATGATCTTGGCCATGTGAAGTGGTCCCTCCAGGACTGGGGGTGATTCCTTCGGACCGCGCCCGCGCCCGCGACGGACGGCTCGCCGGCCTCGTGGTTCCTTGCCCCACCCGGCCTGCGGGCCTCACCGACCCGGTCCTTCATTGTCACTCTCACCTTCAGAGTGCTAACGCCAATGATTAGCACTCGGCATGGTCGAGTGCAAGCGCCTCCCGGGATCGGCGGGGAGCGCGGGGCGTCGGGCCGCCCCGGGGCGGGCAGCACGAAGGGCCCGCACCCCGGGAGGCGCGGGCCCTTCGTGGTAAGACGTTCAGGCGGTGACGCGAACCATGTCGGCCTGCGGGCCCTTCTGGCCCTGCGAGATCTCGAACTCGACCCGCTGACCCTCTTCCAGGGTGCGGTAGCCGTCCATCTGAATCGCGCTGTAGTGGACGAAGACGTCCGCACCACCGTCGACCGCGATGAAGCCGTACCCCTTCTCCGCGTTGAACCACTTGACGGTGCCCTGAGCCATGCCTAACTCCCCTATTACTGGCCCTTGCACAGATCCACACTTCGCGGACCCGGGTCAGACCTCACCCCCCAAGGTTGGGGGCGTGCGCCGGAACGCGTCGACCGCGGCTGAATGTATCTGCCCAACTGCCGTCTGCAACAGGTCAATCGGACGAGAAATCTGGACGGGCGCGGTCCGGAATCTACCAAGAATTCATCTGAATTCTGGTCAAGTCGGGCCACACAAAGGGGGTGTAAGCCACAAAAGGCCCAGGTACTTTGGCTGCTTCTTGCCGGGCGCGCACAAAGAATCCGGGGCTCCCGACCCGAAGTCGGGGAGCGCGTTCCCCAACTCTACCGCGTTCAACCCCACTGAATTGCCCCCTCCGCTTCTCTCACGGAGGGGGCAATTCAACGAACGGTCGGTAACCGGGATTACCGAAGGTAATGATCAGCCGCCGGCGACGGCCGGGATGATCGACACGCCCGCGCCGTCCGGCGTGGCGGTCTCCAGCCCCTGCTCGAAGCGGACGTCATCGTCGTTCACGTACACGTTGACGAAGCGGCGCAGCTTGCCCTGGTCGTCCAGGACGCGGGCGGCGATGCCCGTGTGGTTCCGGTCGAGGTCGGCGATGACCTCGCCGAGGTTGCCCCCCTCGGCGTCGACCTCGGCCTGCCCGCCCGTGTAGGTGCGCAGGATGGTGGGGATGCGAACGGTCACGCTCATGCGAGGCCAGCCTCTCGGAAGGAGTCCAGGGTCGGACGGATGGTCGCGGTCAGGCCGGTGCCGGCCACCGCGTCGAGGGTCTTCAGGCCGTCGCCCGTGTTGAGCACGACGGTCGTCAGGGTGGGGTCGAGGGCGCCGGACTCGATCAGCTTCCTCGTCACACCGACCGTCACCCCGCCGGCGGTCTCCGCGAAGATGCCCTCCGTGCGCGCCAGCAGCTGGATGGCGTCGACGACCTGTTCGTCCGTCACGTCCTCCACGGCGCCACCGGTGCGGCGCGCGATGTCGAGGACGTACGGCCCGTCGGCCGGGTTGCCGATGGCGAGGGACTTGGCGATCGTGTTCGGCTTCTGCGGCCGGACCACGTCGTGCCCCGCCTTGAACGCCGTCGACACCGGCGAGCAGCCCTCGGCCTGCGCGCCGAAGATCTTGTACGGCCGGTCCTCGACCAGGCCGAGCGCGATCAGCTCCCGGAGCCCCTTGTCGATCTTCGTGAGCTGGGAGCCGGAGGCGATCGGGACCACGATCTGGTCGGGCAGCCGCCAGCCGAGCTGCTCGCAGATCTCGTACGCCAGGGTCTTGGAGCCCTCCGCGTAGTACGGCCGCAGGTTGACGTTGACGAAGCCCCAGCCCTCGCCGACCGGGTCGCCGATCAGCTCGGAGCAGAACCGGTTCACGTCGTCGTAGGTGCCCTCGATGCCGACGAGGTCGCCGCCGTAGACCGCGGCCATGACGACCTTGGCCTGCTCCAGGTCGTGCGGGATGAACACGCAGGAGCGGAGGCCGGCGCGGGCGGCGGCGGCGCCGACGGCACCGGCGAGGTTGCCGGTGGAGGAGCAGGACAGGGTGGTGAAGCCGAAGGCGCGGGCGGCCTCCAGGGCCTGGGCGACGACCCGGTCCTTGAAGGAGTGCGTCGGGTTGCCGGAGTCGTCCTTGACGAACAGGCCGCCGGTGACGCCGAGTTCACGGGCGAGGTTGTCGGCCCTGACGAGCTGGGTCCAGCCGGGGTTGATGTTGGGCTTGCCGGCCACGTCGGCGGGGACGGGCAGCAGCGGTGCGTAGCGCCAGATGTTCGCGGGGCCCGACTCGATCGTCTTGCGCAGGTCCTCGGTGTCGTACGCCGAGAAGTCGTAGGCGATCTCCAGCGGGCCGAAACACTCCTCACAGGCGAACACGGGGCCGAGGGGCACGCGGTGGCCGCATTCGCGGCAGCTCAGGGCGGTGGCGGGACCGAGGTCGACCGTGGGGTCCGAAGTGGTGGCAACAGTCTGCGCAGCCATGTGAGGCGAGGCCCTTTCTCCTCATCTTCCTCACGACGCATCTCGTCGTGAGACGGATTTGGCACCTTCCCTAGCCGGGAGCCTCGCGGAGAACGAGAACCGGCTGGAGGGTTGCCGGGGCTTCATCGGGCCGTGTCCCTCTGCCCCTCTGGATGAGCTGTATGCGGTTGTGGACGCCCTCGACCCCCGACATGCGATGGTCACCGGCGTTGTTCAAGACTGTAACCGAAGGCCAGGACAGTTGAGATAGTCGTCCGAACCGCGAGATGGATCACACGGTCACCTGGTGTGATCACGACAGTGAGGAGCCGCTGACTGTGCTGGAAGAAGTCGAGCGCTGGCTGGCCACCCGCTCCTGGTCGGTGACCGATCGCCCGCTCCACCGGATCGTGGCCGCGAAACAGCGCACGGGACACACGGTCTCCGTGGTCCTGCCCGCCCTCAACGAGGAGGAGACGGTCGGCGACATCGTCGCGATCATCCGTCACGACCTCGTGCAACAGGTCCCGCTCGTCGACGAGATCGTGGTCGTCGACTCGGGCTCCACCGACCGCACCGCGGAGGTGGCCGCCGCCGCGGGCGCCCGGGTCGTCCACCGGGACGCGATCCTGCCGCGGATGCCCGCCGTGCCCGGCAAGGGCGAGGTGCTGTGGCGCTCGCTGCTGGTCACGAGCGGGGACATCGTCTGTTTCGTCGACGCCGACCTGCGCGAGTTCTCCTCCGACTTCGTCTCCGGGATCGTGGGCCCGCTGCTCACCGACCCCGGGGTGGACCTGGTCAAGGCGATGTACGACCGGCCGCTCGGCGGGGCCTCGGGGCAGGGCGGCCGGGTCACCGAGCTGATGGCCCGCCCGCTGCTGAACATGCACTGGCCGCGGCTGGCGGGCTTCGTGCAGCCGCTCGGCGGGGAGTACGCCGCCCGTCGCTCGCTGCTCGAACAGCTGCCGTTCCCCGTCGGCTACGGCGTGGAGCTGGGCATGCTGGTCGACGCCCTGCACCTGGTGGGTCTGGACGCCCTCGCGCAGGTCGACGTCGGCGTGCGCAAGCACCGGCACCAGGACGGGCAGGCGCTGGGCAGGATGGCCGCCGCGATCTACCGCACCGCGCAGCTGCGGCTGGCCCGCGGCCATCTGGTCCGCCCGTCGCTGACCCAGTTCGAGCGCGGCGAGGACGGGTTCGAGCCGCGCACCTACTCGGTGGACACCGAGGAGCGGCCGCCGATGACGGAGATCGCGGAGTACGCGGCGCGCCGGGTCGCCTGACCGCGGGCGGCGGCCTCGCGAGAACGGCCGTAT
Organism: Streptomyces sp. NPDC026672; assembly: GCF_040638185.1. NCBI lineage: Bacteria > Bacillati > Actinomycetota > Actinomycetes > Kitasatosporales > Streptomycetaceae > Streptomyces > Streptomyces sp. NPDC026672. The sequence continues at coordinate 128,007 of NZ_JBEZXS010000020.1, read as the reverse complement.
ACAGCGCCCACGTGGGGTGGACCGTACGTTTGAGCGTTTACGGGCCGGGCTAGGTTGAGGCTTATGGCTTCGACGCAGGGTGCTGCACAGGTGCTGGTGGCTTCCAACCGCGGCCCGGTCTCGTACGAGGTCCGGCCCGACGACGCGGGCGGCTCGCTGCACGCCCGGCGCGGCGGCGGCGGACTGGTGTCCGGGCTGTCCGCGATCGGCTCGGACGCGGACTCGCTGTGGGTGTGCGCCGCGCTCGGCGACGGCGACCGCGAGGCGGTACGGCGGGGGGTCGGCGAGCCGGGCGTGCGGATGCTGGACATCCCGGCGGACGTGTACGGGGACGCGTACAACGGGATCGCGAACTCGGTGCTGTGGTTCGTCCACCACATGCTCTACCAGACACCGCTGGAGCCCGTCTTCGACGCGGAGTTCCGGCGCCGGTGGGAGTCGTACCGGGCCTACAACCGGGCGTTCGCCCAGGCGCTGGCCGAGGAGGCCGCCGAGGGCGCGGCCGTGCTGATCCAGGACTACCACCTGGCGCTGGCGCCGCGGATGCTGCGGCAACTGCGGCCCGATCTGCGCATCGGGCACTTCTCGCACACCCCGTGGGCGCCGCCGGACTACTTCCGGCTGCTGCCCGACGACATCGCGGCCGAGCTGCTCGGCGGGATCCTCGGCGCGGACCGGGCGGCGTTCCTGACGCGCCGCTGGGCGGACGCGTTCACGGCCTGCTGCCACGACGTCCTCGGGCCCGGCATCCCCGCGGGCACCCGGATCGGGGTGCACGGCCTGGGCGCGGACGCGGAGTTCCTGCGGGAGCGCTCGCACCGGGCGGACGTCGACGAGCGGATGGCTACGCTGCGGGAGGAGATCGGCACGGGGCCGGACGGGAGCGCGCGGCGCGCCGTCGTACGGGTGGACCGGACCGAGCTGTCGAAGAACATCGTGCGCGGGCTGCTGGCCTACCGGCAGCTCCTGGAGGAGCGGCCCGAGTGGCGCGAGCGGGTCGTGCACGTCGCGTTCGCCTATCCGTCCCGGCAGGACCTCGCGGTGTACCGGGAGTACACGGCGCAGGTGCGGCGGCTGTCGGAGGAGATCAACTCGCGTTACGGGACGCCCGGCTGGACGCCGGTGCTGCTGAACCTGGAGGACGACTTCGCCCGGTCGCTGGCGGCGTACCGGCTGGCCGACGTGGCGCTGGTGAACCCGATCCGGGACGGGATGAACCTGGTCGCCAAGGAGGTGCCGGTCGTCTCCGACGAGGGGTGCGCGCTGGTGCTGTCCCGGGAGGCGGGGGCGTACGAGGAGCTGGGCGAGGACGCGATCACGGTGAACCCGTACGACGTGGTGGGGACGGCGGAGGCGTTGCAGCGGGCGCTGACGATGCCCTCCGGTGAGCGGGCGGAACGCACGAAGCGTCTCGCCGCCGCGGCCACCGCCCTGCCCCCGACCCAGTGGTTCCTGGACCAGCTGCGGGCACTGGACGCCTGACCACGGAACGCCGGACCGGGAAGCCCCGGCACGAAGACCGGCCGGGGACCGGTCCGACAATCGACGGGAGACCCGAAACGGAGATCGGCCGGAGGCCCGGTGCGGAGGTCGACCGGAGGCCCGGAACAGCGATCGGCCAGAGGCCCGGCGCGAGGATCGGCCGAAGGTCCGGTGCGGAGATCGACGGGAAACCCGAAACGGAGATCGGCCGGGGGCCGGTGCGGCGATCGGCCGGAAGCCCGGAACAGCGATCGGCCAGAGGCCCGGTGCGGAGATCGGCCGAAGGTCCGGTGCGGAGATCGACGGGAAACCCGGCGCGGCGATCGGCCGGAAGCCCGGCGCGGCGATCGGCCAGAGGCCCGGCGCGGTGATCGGCCAGAAGCCCGGCGCGAGGATCGGCCGAAGGTCCGGTGCGGAGATCGACGGGAAACCCGGAACGGAGGTCGGCCGGAAGCCCGGCGCGAGGATCGGCCGGGGGCCCGGAACAGCGATCGGCCAGAGGCCCGGAACGGCGATCGGCCGGAAGCCCGGGACAGGGATCTGCCGGAGGCTCGGTGCGGTGATCGAGCCGGGGGTCAGTCCAGTCTCGTGGCCAGGGCCCGTAGCAGGGCCACGACGCCCTCCGGGCCGGCCACGACCAGGTCGGCGCGTTCCGCCAGTTCGGTGACCTCCGTGCTGCCGCTGCACACCAGCAGGCCGGGGACGCCGTCGGAGCGGAGTTTGTCGATCGCCGCGAAGGCGGGGAGGTCGCCGAGGTCGTCGCCGGCGTAGAGCACCGCGCCGGCGCCGGTCTCGCGGACGTGGTCCAGCAGGGCGACGCCCTTGTCCATGCCCGGCGGGCGCAGTTCGAGGACCATGCGGCCGGGTTCGACGATCAGGCCGTGCCGGGTGGCGAGCTCGGTGAGGGGCGCGCGCAGGGCCTCGAACGCGGCCTGCGGGTCCTCGGCGCGGCGGGTGTGGACGGCGACGGCCCGTCCCTTCTCCTCGATCCAGGTGCCGCGCCAGGCGCCGATCCGATCGAGGAGGCCGGGCAGTTCGGCGCGGACGGCGGCGATGCCGGGGTGCGGCGGGGGCGCGGTGAGCGTACCGGTGGCGGCGTTCCAGCGTTCCGCGCCGTAGTGGCCGAGAACGACGAGGTGTTCCAGGCCGGGGACGTCGGCGAAGCCGCCGTGGCGGACGGCCACGCCCGCGGGGCGGCCGGTGACCACCGCGACGGAGGCCACCTTCGGGGCGAGGGCGGCGAGGGCGGGCACGGCGTCCGGGTGGGCGCGGGCCTGTTCGGGGTCGGCGACGATGGGGGCGAGCGTGCCGTCGAAGTCGAGGCCGACCACCGCGGTGCGGGGCCGGTCGAGCAGCGCAGCGAGCCCTTCCCGCCCGGCCGGGGTGACGGGGGTCGGCAACGGTCCCGCGGTCTCGTCCGAGTCGCTCACACGCATACCCATGCCCCGACCCTATCCACGCACACCCCCCGCCAAGCCCCCCGACCCGACGAGCCGCCCCACCGCTCCCCCTCCCGACCGCCCGCACCCCGGGGTTCCGCCCCTCGGCGTTCCAGGTCCCCGACGCGGCGCGACCGGCGCACGCCCTCGCGGCACGGCCGGCCCCCGGCCGGGACCTGACCGTCCCGCGAACCCCCGGAGGGCCCCGTCAGCGCTGGTTTCTGTGAGAGTCCCTGAGGCGGCGGAGGCGGTTGACGGTGACGGGGTCGTGGGCCAGGGCACGGACGTCGTCGAGGAGGGCGTTCAGGAGCTGGTAGTAGCGCACGGGCGCCAGGCCCAGCTCCTCGCGTATGGCGCGCTCCTTCGCGCCGGGGCCCGCGAAGCCGCGGCGCTCCAGCGCGAGGACGGCCCGTTCGCGCGGGCCCAGCTCGTCCGGTTCCATCCCCGAACCGTAGCGCCGGGCACCGACAGCGGCTCAGCCGGCCGCGGCGCTGTCCGCCGTGGTGGCCGTGGCCTGGATGCGGCTGAGCACGCTCGCGGGGCTGCCGCCGGGGGCGACCGCCTGCCCGACGGACTTCTTGATCTCGGCGCTGACCGCGGCCCAGGACGTCTTGCCGACCGGGTACAGCTGGGCGGTGGTGAGCTGGTCGAGGAAGGCGTGCAGGTCCTTGTCTCCGGCATCCTGGCCCATGGCGTCGGAGGCGGACGCGGTGACCGGCAGCAGCCCGTACTCGCGGGAGAAGTCGAGCACGTTCCGCTCGCTGTACACGAAGTCGAGGAAGTCGCCGATCTGCTCGGCGTGGCCGTTCTTCCGGAAGGCCATCATCCAGTCGGCGACGCCCATGGACGCCTTGGCCCCGCCGGTGCGGCCGGGCATGGGCACCATGCCGAACTTCACGCCCTTCGCGGCGGCCTGCCGCATCAGCGTGGGATGCCCGTTGAGCATGCCGACCCGCCCGTCCGCGAAGGCGCCGAAGGCGTCGGCCCGGTTGAGTTCGCCCGGCGCGACCGGCCCGGTGAGGCCCTTGCCGACGAGCTCGTTCTTGAGCCAGGTGAACGTCTGGACGTTCTGCGCGGAGTCGATGGTGTAGGTGCCGATGGTGTCGGTGTAGCCGTCGCCCCCGCTGAGCAGCCACTGCATGGTCTCGGCCTGCGCCTCCTCGGGGCCGAGGGGCAGCGCGTAGGGGTAGGTGACGCCGTCCGCCTTGAGGGCCTCAGCGTCGGACTCGAGTTCGTCCCAGGTGGTGGGCGGGGTGATGCCGGCCTTGGCGAAGAGGGTCTTGTTGTAGAAGAGGACGCGCGTGGAGGCGGCGAAGGGGATGCCGTACTGGACGTGGTTGACCTGGCCGGCCTCGGCGAGCTGGGAGAGGAGGTCGGCCTGCACGGGTATGGAGAGCAGGTCGGACGCCTCGTAGAGCCTGCCCTCCGCGGCGTAGTCGGCGTAGGCGCCGATCTGGGCGAGGTCGGGGGCCTTCCCGGCGTCGACCATCTCCCTGACCTTGCGGTCAACGTCGTTCCAGGAGTAGACGCCGACGTCGATCCGGACGCCGGGGTGCTCCTTCTCGTACGCCCGGACCAGTTCGTCCCAGTACTTGCGGGAGCTGTTGGCGGGCGAGTCGCCGTAGTCGGCCGCGACGAGTCTGAGTGTGACGTCGGAGGACCCCGTGGTTCCGCAGCCGCCGAGGACCGCCGTCATCCCCAGCGCCGACACGATCGCGGTGATACCTGCCTTGTGCCGCCCCACAGTCGCAGCTCCTGTCCTGACTCTTGTTCGACATTTGGACTCGTAAAGGTCTACACCACGGAAGTGGACTAGACCTCTTGCGGGTCGGAGGTCCACACTGTTCCCCGTGAGACATGTCATCGCCCTCGACGTGGGCGGCACCGGGATGAAGGCCGCCCTCATCGACTCCGGCGGCACACTGCTCCACCAGGGACGCCGGGCGACGGGGCGCGAGCGCGGGCCCGACGCCGTGGTCCGGGACATCGTCGACTTCGCCGCCGAGCTGAGCGCCCACGGCGCCGCCGTGTTCGGGGCGCCCGCCTCCGCCGTCGGCGTCGCCGTCCCCGGCATCGTCGACGAGGCGCACGGCACCGCCGTCTACTCGGCCAACCTCGGCTGGCGTGACGTCCCCCTGCGCGCGCTGATCGCCGGGCGGCTCGGGGTGCCGGTGGCGCTCGGGCACGACGTGCGCACCGGCGGCCTCGCCGAGGGCCGGATCGGCGCGGGCCGGGGCGCGGACCGCTTCCTGTTCGTGGCGCTGGGCACCGGCATCGCGGGCGCGATCGGCTCCGACGGCCGGGTAGAGGCGGGCGCGCACGGCTTCGCGGGCGAGATCGGCCACATCGTCGTACGGCCCGGCGGCGCCGCCTGTCCGTGCGGGCAGCGGGGCTGTCTGGAGCGGTACGCGTCCGCCGCCGCCGTCAGCGAGGCGTGGGCCGCGGCCGGCGGGCAGCAGGACGCGGACGCCGCGGACTGCGCGAAGGCCGTCGTGTCCGGCGACCCGAACGCCGTCCGGGTGTGGCAGGAGGCCGTGGACGCGCTCGCCGACGGACTGGTGACCGCGCTCACCCTGCTGGACCCGCGCACCCTCATCGTCGGCGGCGGGCTCGCCGAGGCGGGGGACGTCCTGTTCGCGCCGCTGCGCGAGGCCGTCCGGCGGCGCGTCACCTTCCAGAAGCTCCCCTCGATCGTCCCCGCCGCCCTGGGCGACACCGCCGGCTGCCTGGGCGCGGGACTGCTCGCCCGGGATCTCCTCGACACCACTGACCCCTCGGAGGTAAGCGCCTGATGGCCCCCAGTTTGGTTCTCGCCGGTGCCCGGGTGGTGCTGCCCACCGGGATCGTGGACGACGGGCGCGTGATCGTCGAGGGCACCCGCGTCGCGGGTGCCGCCCGCGCGGACGCGGAGACCGTCGACGTACGGGGCCACTGGCTGGTCCCGGGCTTCGTCGACCTCCACAACCACGGCGGCGGCGGCGCGTCCTTCTCCGGCACGGCCGACGAGATCATGACGGCCGTCCGCACCCACCGGCAGCACGGCACCACCACACTCGTCGCCTCCACCGTCACCGACGACATGGACCTCCTGGCCCAGCAGGCCGGGCTGCTGTCGGAGCTGACCGAGCAGGGCGAGATCGCCGGCATCCACTTCGAGGGCCCGTTCATCTCCCCGTGCCGAAAGGGCGCCCACTCCGAGGAACTGCTGCGCGACCCGGACCCGGCGGAGGTGCGCAAGCTGCTCGACGCGGCCCGCGGCAGCGCCCGCATGGTCACCCTCGCCACCGAGCTGCCGGGCGGCATCGACTCCGTACGGCTGCTCGCGGAGCACGGCGTGATCGCCGCCGTCGGGCACACGGACGCCACGTACGAACAGACCGTGGAGGCGATCGACGCCGGCGCAACCGTCGCGACCCATCTGTTCAACGCCATGCCGGCGCTCGGCCACCGGGCGCCGGGGCCGGTCGCCGCGCTCCTGGAGGACGAGCGGGTCACGGTCGAGCTGATCAACGACGGCACCCATCTGCACCCGGCGGCGCTGGAGCTGGCGTTCCGGCGCGCGGGCGCGGAGCGGGTCGCGTTCATCACCGACGCGATGGACGCGGCCGGCATCGGCGACGGCCGCTACATGCTCGGCCCGCTGGAGGTCGAGGTCACGGAGGGCGTGGCCCGGCTGGTGGAGGGCGGCTCGATCGCGGGGTCGACGCTGACGCAGGACCGCGCGTTCAAGCGGGCGGTGACCGTGGACCGGCTGCCCGTCGAGGACGCGGTGGCGGCCCTGTCGGCGAACCCGGCCCGGCTGCTCGGGATGGCCGACCGGGTGGGCTCCCTGGAGCCCGGCAAGGACGCCGACCTGGTCCTGCTCGACGCCGGTTTCGACGTCAAGGGCGTGATGCGCCAGGGACGTTGGGTGGTCGCTCCCCGACTGTCCTGATCCGTCCCGCCAATAGACGACGGCGGCCGTCCCGCGCTCTGGGCCGGCCGCCGTGTCTTTGGCATGATCAGGACGCGAACGGCACATGTCCACGAGGGAGGTCGGCCCGGGTGATCCTCACGGTCACGCTGAACACCGCGCTCGATCTCACCTACCGGGTGCGGTCCCTGCGCCCGCAGACCACCCACCGCGTCTCCGAGGTGACCGAACGGCCGGGCGGCAAGGGACTGAACGTGGCCCGGGTGCTGGCCGCGCTCGGCCACCCGGTGACGGTCACCGGGTTCGCGGGCGGCGGCACCGGGCGCGAGGTCCGCGACCGTCTCGCGGGCATCCCGGGGCTGGTCGACGCGCTGGTGCCGGTGGCCGGGGCGACCCGGCGCACGATCGCCGTCGTGGACGAACGCACGGGCGACACCACCCAGCTCAACGAGCCGGGGCCGCCCATAGCGCCGACCGAGTGGGCCGGCTTCCAGCGCGCCTACGAGGAACTCCTCGGCCCCGCCTCGGCGGTGGCGCTGTGCGGGAGCCTGCCACCGGGGGTGCCGGTGGGCGCGTACGCGGGACTGGTACGGGCCGCGCACGCCGCCGGGGTGCCGGTGCTGCTCGACACCGGCGGGGAGCCGCTGCGGCGCGGGCTGGCCGCCCGTCCGGACGTCGTCAAGCCGAACGCGGAGGAACTGGCCGAACTCACCGGCTCCCACGAGCCGCTGCGTGCGGTACGGGACGCCCGGCGGCGCGGCGCCCGCGCGGTCGTGGCCTCCCTGGGCGCACAGGGCCTGCTGGCGCACACCCCCGAGGGGAACTGGTCTGCCGCCCCGCCCGAGCGGCTGCGCGGCAATCCCACCGGCGCCGGGGACTCGGCGGTCGCGGGTCTGCTGTCGGGCCTCGCGGACCGGCTGCCCTGGCCGGACCGGCTGGCCCGCGCGGTGGCCCTGTCGGCCGCGACCGTACTGGCCCCCACCGCGGGCGAGTTCGACCACACGGCGTACGAGGCCCTGCTGGCCCGGGTCACGGTGACCGGCGACCCCACACCGACCCCCTGCGGACGCTGACGACGCCCCGGGCCGTCAGTCCTTGACCTGGCCCTTCTTCAGCCACAGTTGGTCGAGGAGGACGTCGCACTTGTCGCCGGCCTCGCAGGAGATCGACAGGACGTTGGTGCCCTTGGACAGGGTCGGCCAGGCGAAGGTCTTCGTCCACGCCTTGGCCGGGTCGTTGTTGTGCGTGAAGTTGGACAGGTTCAGCTTGCTGCCGAACGGCTTGCCGTTGACGCTCAGCGTCATCGACTGGTCCTCACCGGCCGCGCTGTAGCGCGTGAACAGCGTGTACGTGCCGTCCTCGGGGATGTTGTCCACGGTCCAGGTGACGGAGGAACCGACCTGGTTGAGGCCGCCCACATAGGCGCCGCCCGCCGAGTCCGCGCCCGCGACGTCCGACGCCGTGGCCGCCGTGCCGGCGAGGCGCAGCGTCTTCGCGTCGGTCTTGGGCAGCTCGGCCGGGGCGGTCTCGTCGCCGTCGCTCGGGCTGGGACCCGCGCTCTCGGACTGGGTGGGCTGCGTCTGCGCCTGGTCCCCGGACTTGCCGTCGTCCGAGTTGCCGTTGAGCATGGCGACGCCGATGCCGATGACAACCGCCGCGACCACGGCGATCGCGCCGATCAGCAGCCCCTTGGTGTTGGGGCCGCGGCCCCGCCCCCCGCCCTGCGGCGCGCGCGGGCCGTTCGGGGCACCGCCCGGGTAGGTCTCCGGCGCCTGGTAGTGGGCGTTCGGCTGGCCGTACGTCCCCTGCTGCGGCTGCCCGTAGCCGCCCTGCGGCTGCGCGACGGTCTGCTGGCCGCCGTAGGTGGGCTGCGGCTGCTGTCCGTACTGACGCTCGCCGACCGGGCGCACCCTGTTGACCGCGTTCGGGTAGCCGTAACCACCGGACGGCGGCTGGGCTCCTCTGGCCTGCCCGTCGGCGTACAGGTAGCCGAACGGGTCCTCGTCCTCGGGCGTGCTCGCGCCGTTGTCGCCGGGCGTCATCCCTTGGTACTCCTCAACAGGTGCGGGCGGATCCGGTACAGGTTTTGAATGGCGAGCCTACCCGCTCTCGCTGGGCCGAACGGGTGACTCGACAGGCATCACATCGCTGACCTGGGGATCATCCCGCGCGCCTGTGCTGTTTGGGACGAGATCTTTTCTCGACGTACATCCGTTCGTCGGCGGATTTCAACACTTCGTCCGCAGTCATCCCGCAATGTGCCCAGCCGATGCCGAAGCTGGCGCCCACCCGCACGGCCCGGCCCTCCGCCCTGATGGGCTGGATGATCTCGTTGCGCAGCCGTACGGCCAGGTCCTGGGCGTCGGCGTTGCCGAGGCCGTCGGCGAGGATCACGAACTCGTCGCCGCCCAGCCGGGCCACGGTGTCACCGTCGCGCACGCCCCTGCTGAGCCTGCGGGCCACCTCGATGAGGACGGCGTCGCCCGCGTTGTGCCCGAACCGGTCGTTGATCGACTTGAAGCCGTCGAGGTCGCAGAAGAGGACCGCGAGGCCCTTGGTGCCGTCGTCCTGGCCGCTGTCGGGGGCGACGGTGTGCACATGGTGGTCGAAGCCGTCGAAGCTCTCGGGCGCGGCCGCGAAGTCGAAGCCGTGGCCGTTGACGTCGTAGGCGGGATGGCCGTAGGCCGCGTCCGCGGACTCGATCTCCCCGACGTGCGAGGGGCGCCGGCACAGCCGGGAGGCGAGCCGCGAGCGCAGCTCGGCGGAGTTCGGCAGGCCCGTGAGCGAGTCGTGCGAGGCGCGGTGGGCGAGCTGGAGCTCGCGGCGCTTGCGCTCCTCGATGTCCTCGACGTGGGTCAGCAGGAAGCGGGGGCCGTCGGTGGCGTCGGCGACGACGGAGTTGCGCAGGGACACCCAGACGTAGGAGCCGTCGCGGCGGCCGAGCCGCAGTTCCGCGCGCCCGCCCTCTGCCGAGGTGCGCAGCAGGGTGCCGATGTCCTCGGGGTGCACCAGGTCGGAGAAGGAGTAGCGGCGCATCGCGGAGGCGGGGCGGCCGAGCAGCCGGCACAGGGCGTCGTTGGTGCGCAGGATGCGGCCGTGCTGGTCGCCGCCCATCTCGGCGATGGCCATGCCGGAGGGGGCGTACTCGAACGCCTGACGGAAGCTTTCCTCGCTGGCGCGCAACGCCTGCTGCTCCCGCTCCAGGCGGACCAGGGCGCGCTGCATGTTGGCCCGCAGCCGGGCGTTGCTGATGGCGATGGCCGCCTGGAACGCGTACATCTGGAGCGCCTCGCGGCCCCAGGCGCCCGGGTGGCGGCCGTTGCGCGGCCGGTCGACGGAGATCACGCCGAGCAGTTCGCCGGAGGAGCCCTGCACGCCCGGGGTGTACATCGGGGCGAAGAGGCGGTCGGAGGGGTGCCACTCGTCCTCGAAGCGGGGGGCGGGACCGTCGGTGTACCACTGGGGGACGTCGTCGTCGTCCAGGACCCAGCCCTCGGTGTGCGGTATGAACCGCAGGTCGCCCCAGGACTCGCCCATGGTGAGCCGGCGCTCCCAGGACCCGCGGGAGCCGACCCGGCCGGTGATGAGGGCCTCCGCGGCGGAGTTCCCGGCGAAGGCGGCGACGACCAGGTCGCCGTCGGGGCGCACGAGGTTGACGCACGCCATCTCGTACCCCAGGGCGCCCACCACGCCGTCGGCGACGGTCTGCAGTGTGTCCGCCAGGCTGCGGGCCGTGTTCATGTCGGCCATGACCTGGTGCAGCTGTCGCAGGGACGCAAGGCGGACGTACGGCTCCGACTCGGTCTCCATGCTCGCCCTCCCCCCGAGACCTCAGCAGCGAATCAAGGGATGTCTTCGGCGCTTCTTATCGGTGGTGCCCCTTGCATCTTCCCCGCCACTGAATCACAGCGCGCTCCCCACCCGGTACACAGGGTCAACAATTCATGGCCCTTGTGACTCAAGTCACAGAAGAACATGAACAATTGAGTGGGGTTTCCGCGTTTCCCCGGGATTTCCGCACGGTCGTTCCGTAGTCCTAGGACCCGGTTCGGGCGGAGGCCCGATGCGGTCCGCGCGCAGCGAACACTAGCGTTTCCGGCGTGTCGAACAACCCCGCTCCCCTGCCGCCGTCCGCCCTCCCGGCCTCCCCCGGGCATGCTGTGGGGGTGAGCAACGACGCGTTCCGGGCCGCGATGTCCCGGCTGGCCGCGGGGGTGGTCCTGGTGACCGCGCGGGAGACCCCGCTCGACCCGGACGACCCCTCGGCGCCGCCCGGCGAGGACGCCGGCATGACGGCGACGGCGTTCCTCTCCGTGTCCCTGGAACCGCCGCTGGTGCTGGTCAGCCTGCGTACGGGGGCCCGGATGGACGACCTGCTCGACGAGCAGCCGCTGTGGGCGGTGTCCGTGCTCACGGAGAGCCAGCGGCACATCGCCGGGCGCTTCGCGATGAAGGGCCGCATCAGCGACCGGCTGCTGTTCGAGGACATCGCGTACACGCGCGGCGAGGTGACGGGGGCGCCGCTCGTCGGCGGGGCGCTCGCGACCCTGGAGTGCCGGACCGAGCGGCGGGTGCCGGCCGGGGACCACACCCTGGTGATCGGCCGGGTCCTCACCGCCCGGGTGCCGAGCGCCGACGGCGGGCCCCTGCTCTATTTCCGGGGCCGCTACCGACAGTTGGGCTAATACGGCGGCCGAGGGCGCGGGCGGAATTCCCGTGGCAGTTATGTGAACCGCCTCACTAAGGTGCCCCGATGACACCCCGCCTGGAAGAACTCACCCCCCGGAATTTCGACGCGGCGACCGCTATTCGCGTCCACCCGGACCAGGAGCGGGCAGCATCGACCGGTACGGCGACGGCCGGGTGCGACGGTCGGGCCTGTGGCGGCTGAACATCGCGGCGGAGCGGCAGGGCCGGGGCCACGGACGGTTCGCGGTCGAGTCCGTCGCCGAGGAGATCCGCCGGCGGGGCGGCCGCGAACTGTACGTCACCCGGCACCCCGGCCCCTCCGGCCCCGAGGGCTTCTACCTGGGCCTCGGCTTCCGGACGAACGGGGAGACCAGCGGGGGCCAGACGGTCGGGGTGCCGGCCCTGGCACCCGGCGGCTGGTGCGCCTGTCGGGGCACTAGTCGAGCACGACCGTCATGCGGGACACCTGGTCCGGGTCCGCGACGACCGTGACGGCCGTGATGCGGTCGCCGGCGAAGCCGAAGGTCAGCAGGCGGTCCGGGCGGGTGCCCGCGAGGAGGGCCAGGCCGGGCACGCCGTCCACCAGGGCGGTGCGGGCGGCGGCTGCGAGGTACACGAAGCGCCACGCCCCGGAGGCGACCGCCGCCGCCCCCACGGTCTCCCCGGTCTCGCCGCGGGCCACCACGTCCGGGTCGAGCACCGCGAGCAGCCCGTCGAAGTCGCCCCCGCGCGCGGCGGCGAGGAACGCGTCCACGACCGCCCGCTGCCGCGCCACGTCGACGTCCGGCACCGGCGCCCCCTGCACCCGCCGCCTGGCCCGGCTCGCCAACTGCCGTGCCGCGGCCGGGCTGCGTCCGAGGACGCGGGCGACCTCCTCGAACGGCACCGCGAACAGGTCGTGCAGCACGAACGCCAGCCGCTCGGCCGGCGAGAGCGTGTCCAGGACGACCAGGAGCGCCACGCCCACCGAGTCGGCGAGCAGCGCGTCCTGTTCGGGGCCGGCGGTGGCGACGGGCACCTCGGGGCCCTGTTCCAGGGGCTGTTCGGCCCGGTGCGTGCGGGAGCGCAGCATGTCCAGGCAGACCCGTCCGACGACCGTCGTCAGCCAGCCGCCCAGGTTCTCCACCTGCGCGCCGTCGCTGCGGCTCAGCCGGAGCCAGGCCTCCTGCACCGCGTCGTCGGCCTCGGCCGCCGAACCGAGCATCCGGTACGCGACGGCCCGCAGCCGTGCCCGGTGCGCCTCGAACCGCTCGGCCAGGACGTCGTCGCCACCCATGTCCGTACCCGCCTCTCGTCCGGCGCTGTCGCCGATGCCGTCGGTGTGCTGACGAACGGGAGGACGGGAATGTGACAACGGAGGGTCCGGGGCCGTGGGCGTGGCCGTGGCCGTGGACGCGGGTGCCGGTCCGTTACGTCCAGTCCCGGCCCGAGCGGCCCCGCTTGGTGTCGGAGCGCTGCTTCTTCTGCCGCAGCCGGCGTTCGTTGATCCCGCGCGGGATGCGGGTCGGCCTGCGCTGCTTGGGCGGGGGCGCGGTCGCCTCGGCCAGCAGGGCGGCCAGCCGTACGGCGGCGGCCTCGCGGTTGCGCCACTGTGAGCGGTGTTCGGACGCCCGTACGGTGAGCACGCCGTCGACGAGGCGGCCGGCCAGCCGCTCCAGGGCGCGCTGCTTCCACACGGGCGGCAGCGCCTCGGTGCGGGCCAGGTCGAACCTCAGCTCCACCTGGGAGTCACTGGTGTTGACGTGCTGTCCGCCCGGCCCGGACGACCGCGAGAAACGCCACATGAGCTCGGCGTCGGGAAGCACGACGGAGCCGCGGACGACATGGGGTTCGGACATGTGTCCATGGTCGCGGGGCGGGCGGGCCACGTCATCCGGTTTTCCCGGGTAAAAAAGGTAAAGGCACCCGGAACCACTGGTACCCCCCTCGACGTTGTCCCCGGTGACGGTAGCTTCGTCCCCAGTACGAAGCCGTACGTACGCAACGAGGGAAGGGACTCCCAAACCATGGCTGTAAGCCTGTCCAAGGGTGGCAACGTCTCGCTCACCAAGGAGGCTCCGGGCCTGACCGCCGTCACCGTGGGCCTCGGCTGGGACGTCCGCACCACCACCGGCACGGACTTCGACCTCGACGCCTCCGCCATCGCGGTCAACACGCAGGGCAAGGTCTACTCGGACGCCCACTTCGTCTTCTTCAACAACAAGCAGACCCCGGACAACTCGATCGTCCACACCGGTGACAACCGCACCGGCGAGGGCGCGGGCGACGACGAGGCGATCAACGTCAACCTGGCCGCCCTGCCGGCCGACATCGACAAGATCGTGTTCCCGGTCTCCATCTACGACGCCGAGAACCGCGGGCAGAACTTCGGCCAGGTCCGCAACGCGTACATCCGGATCATCAACCAGGCCGGCGGCGCCGAGATCGCGCGCTACGACCTGTCGGAGGACGCCGCCACGGAGACGGCCATGGTCTTCGGCGAGCTGTACCGCAACGGCGCGGAGTGGAAGTTCCGCGCGGTCGGCCAGGGCTACGCCTCGGGCCTGGTCGGCATCGCCCAGGACTTCGGCGTCAACGTCTGACCACGCCCCACCGACGAGCCCCGGCCGCACCGACACCGCGCCCGGGGCTCGCGGCGCATCCGCTGCCGCGGGGGGGACCGACACTCCCGGCGCACCCCTCTCATCTCACGAAAGTGAAACGCCCGCCCGACACACCCGCTCCCACGGGAGAAACCTGCGCTCCCGACGCACCCGCCCCACCGGAGAGACCCACACCCCGCGCACCCACTCCCACGGGAGGGACCCGCGCGTCTGACGCGCCTGCTCCCAGGGGAGGCACCCGCACCCCCGTGCCCCTGCTCTCACCGGAGGGACTCGCTCTCCCGGTGCCCCCGCCCATGCCGAGGCGACCACCCCGAGCCGCCGTCCCACGCCCGATGCCCTACGCCCCACGTGCCACGCGGCGGACGTCCCGGCATCCCGCCGCGGGAGCGGTTCGCGCCTGCTTCGGGGTACGTTGCCCCGGTGATCCTTGAAGGGCTTCCCCGGGGGCGGGACATTCCCGTCGCGGTGCTCACCGAGCTCACCGCGCTCTACGCGTCCAACCGGGAGTTCCACGCCCTGAGCGGTGACTTCCCGGACCCGGACGACGTCACGGCCGAGCAGGTGGCCGCCGCGCTGGCCGACGAGCTGGCGCAGCCGGGCGCGGAGGTGCTGATGGCCCGCAGCGAGGGGCGGCTGATCGGGGTCGTGGTGACCCTGGACCGGCACCCGGACCCGGCCGACCCGGACCCGTGGATCGGTCTGCTGATGGTGGACGCGGCCGTGCGGGGCCGGGGCCACGGCCGCCGGATCGCCGAGCTCGTGGAGGAACGCCTGCGGGCGAGCGGCCGTACGGCGGTCCGGCTCGCCGTCCTCGACAACAACCCCGGGGCGCTGGCCTTCTGGACCGCCCTCGGTCACCAGGTCGTCGACCACCGCCCCGACCTCGCGCACGGCCGCCCCTGCACCGTCCTGCGCAAGCTGCTGCGCACCCCGCGCCGGGCGGCCCGGGTCGCGGTGGTGGACCCGGAGGGCGCGGTGTTCCTGCTGCGCTACGACAACGTCGAGATCGGCGTCCACTGGGCCCTGCCCGGCGGCGGTCTGGAGGCGGACGAGGGCCCCCGCGAGGGCGCGCTGCGGGAGTTGCGCGAGGAGACCGGCTGGACGGACCTGGCGCCGGGCGACCTGCTGTGCACGTGGGAGCACGACTTCACGCACGGCTCGACCCCGGTGCACCAGCACGAGCACGTCTACGTCACCCGGGGCCCGCGCCGCGAACCGACCGGTCCCCAGCTCGCCGCCGCCCACGCCGCGGACGGCATCCTCACCTGGCGCTGGTGGACCCGCGCGGAACTCGCCGCGGAGGCCGAGCCGGTGTGGCCCCCGGACCTGGCCCGGCTCCTGGACGAGTGGGAGGCGTAGGGCCCGCCGGCCCCACGGCCCCGTCGACCCCACAGTCCGTCGACCTCATGGCCCCGTCGCCCCCATGGCCCTGCCGGGGCCTCCGACGGGGCGTGACACCATCTCGTACGTGCTCGACATCGGCTACGCCCTCTCCAACCGCTTCCCGGACCCCCCGCAGACCGACTACCGGCGTGCGGACGTGCGGGCGCTGCGGCACGACCTGTTCTGCGGGGACGTCTACCTCGCGGACACCGAGTCGGACCGGGAACTGTCCACGGCCTGGGGATGGGTGCCGGTGCTGGACTTCGCCTGGGCGCTGTGCGACATCGTGGAGCGGCTGGACCGCGACCCGGCGGGCTCCCGCGCGTCCCGGCCGCAGCACGCGGAGCTGGACTTCACCGAGTCCACCGACCGGATGCTCTTCGAGCGCCGCTTCGGCTGGGTGGACATCGAGTCCGACTGGATGCCTGCCGAGGAGAAGCCGCTCAGCTTCTCCCACGCCGAACTGCGCCGCGAGGCACGGGACTTCCTGCACGACGTGATCGCCGACCTGACCGACCTCCACGAGGACCTGGCGGAGAACCCGGCGATCTGGACGCTCCAGGCGAGGTTCCCCAGGGTGGCGTGAGGCCGCGCGGGCGGTCTACGGGGCGCCGTCGTCGACCCTGATGCCCAGCTGGGCCGCCAGCACCGGGGCCAGGTCCAGCAGTTGCCCCGTGCTGATCACCGCCCCCGTGAGCCGGTCGATCCCGCGCGCGACCTCCAGGGAGGCGACCCCGCGCAGGTCCACGTCCTTGAGCGTCGCCCCGGTGAAGTCCGCCGACCTCAGGACGCAGTCGGTGAACGCGACCCGCTCCAAGCGGGCGCCGCCGAAGTCGGGTTCGACCAGGACGCAGTGCTCGAAGACGACGTCCTTGAGCCGGGCCGTGCGCAGATTGAGGTAGTCGATCTTGCCGCCCCGGACGACGACCCGCTCCAGGACGGCGCCGTGGAGCTGGGTGCCGCCCAGGCGCGCGTCGGTCAGTTCGACGTCGCGGAGCGTGGCCTCGGCGAGGTCGGTGCCCACCCCTCGCACCGCGCCGAGGGCGGAGTCGAGGAACCGGGCGTGGTGCAGCCGTGTCCCGTCGAGGACGCAGCCGCTCAGCGCGCAGTCCATGAAGCGCGCCCCGGCCCCGTCCTGACCGGTGAGGTCGGTCTCCGTGAAGGCCAGTCCGTCGTAGTCGCCGTCGGGTGCCAACTCCTCGTCCCCGTACGGCTCCAGGGGCGGCAGTCGCAGTTCCGGCCGCCGCGGTACGGGCACCCCGGTGCCCCCGGTCGTTCTCCTCGCCATGCGCCCATGCTGCACCCCGCCACTGACAATCGCCCCGACCTGCGGCGACACGGCCGATGTCACATTCGCGGCGGCGCGGGCGTCCTATCCGCGTAAGGCGCCCCCGGCCGCCGGCCCCCTTGACCTCAAGCGGGCTTGAGGTCGAACAGTGAGGCGGACAGCGCACGACCGACGACCTTCGACGGGGGAACCCCGATGCACGCCATCCGTCTGCACCGCTTCGGCCCGGCCGAGAACCTCAGACACGAGCGGGTCGCCGACCCGGAGCCCGGCCCCGGGCAGGTCCGCATCGCCGTGGCCGCCGCGGGCGTCCATCTGCTCGACGCCGCCCTGCGCGCGGGCCACCGGGGCCCGCTGCCCGAGCTGCCCGCCCTGCCGACCGTGCCGGGCCGCGAGGTGGCGGGGGTCGTGGAGTCGCTCGGCGAGGGCGTGGCCCGGCTGTGGCTCGGCCGGCGGGTGGTGGCCCATCTCGGGTTCGCGCCCGGCGGCTACGCCGAGCTGGCCGTCTGCGACGTGGACCGTGTGCACGAGGTCCCGGCCGGCCTGGACTTCGCCGAGGCGGTCGCGATGATCGGCACGGGCCGTACGGCCATGGGGATCGTGCAGTTCGCCGAGCTGGGCCCGGACTCCGTGGCCGTGATCCCGGCGGCGGCCGGCGGGCTCGGCACCCTGCTCACGCAGTACGCGCGGAACGTCGGCGCCACGGTCGTCGGGATCGCGGGCGGCCCGGCGAAGGTCGCGCGGGCACGGGCGGCCGGTGCCGACCCGGCCGTCGACCGCACCGACCCGGCCTGGCCGGACAAGGTCCGCGCACACCTGGGCGGCCGGGCGGCCACCGTCGTGTTCGACGGGGTGGGCGGGGAGGTCGCCCGGCAGGCGGTGGACCTGCTCGGGCCCGGCGGGCGGCACCTGGTCTTCGGCTGGTCCTCGGCCGGTCTCGCGGACGGGCGGCCGTATCTCGTCGACGGGGTGTCGGAGCAGGTCCTCGGGCCGGTGATGCTCGCCCGCACGGGCGGCCCCGACCCGCTGCGCACCCTCGAACTGCGGGCGCTCGCCCAGGCCGCCGAGGGCCGGCTGAGGCCCGCGCTCACCCGCTTCCCCCTGGCCGCCGCGGCGGCCGCGCACCGTGCGCTGGAGAACCGTAGGACGATCGGAAAGGTGGTCCTGGAACCATGACCAGGAACAGCAGGATTCGGGATGCGATGCCTCCCGAATCATGGTCTTCTGACCGGGTGAATATCACCCGAAAAGGTGAATCCGAGGCGCAGAAGGGTGATGTCGACCCGCGCCGCTGGTGGGGACTGGTCATCATCGCCCTCGCCCAGCTGATGGTGGTGCTGGACGCGACGATCGTGAACATCGCGCTCCCGTCCGCACAGCACGACCTGGGCATGTCCGACGGGAACCGGCAGTGGGTGATCACCGCCTACACCCTGGCCTTCGGCGGTCTGCTCCTGCTGGGCGGCCGAATAGCCGACCTGGTCGGCCGCAAGCGGACCTTCGTCGTCGGGCTGATCGGCTTCGCGGCGGCCTCCGCGCTGGGCGGCGCAGCCACCGGCTCGGGCATGCTGTTCGGCGCCCGCGCCCTCCAGGGCGTGTTCGCGGCGGTCCTCGCGCCGTCCGCGCTCAGCCTGCTGACGACGACGTTCACCGACCCGCGCGAGCGCGGCAAGGCGTTCGGCATCTACGGCGCGCTCGCGGGCAGCGGCTCGGCGATCGGGTTCATCGTCGGCGGGCTGCTCACCGAGTACCTGAACTGGCGCTGGTGCCTGTACGTCAACGTGCCCATCGCCGTCGTCGCGGTGATCGGCGCGCTCGCCCTGCTGCACGACCGGCCCGCCCGCTCCGGGGCCCGGCTCGACGTGCCCGGAGTCCTGCTCGGCTGCGGCGGACTGGTCGCCGTCGTCTACGGCTTCAGCGAGGCCCAGCCGCGCGGCTGGAGCGACCCGCTGGTGCTGGGCCTGTTCGCGGCGGGCGCCGTCCTGCTCGCGGCCTTCGTGTGGTGGCAGGCCAGGACCCCGATGCCGCTGCTGCCGCTGCGCATCGTGCGGGACCGCAACCGCGCGGGCTGCTTCCTGACCATGGCGCTGGCCGTGATCGGCATGTTCGGGCTGTTCCTGTTCATGACCTACTACCTCCAGGTCATCCTCGGCTACTCGCCCGTGCGCACCGGCCTGGCGTTCCTGCCGCTGACGGCGGCCATCATCATCGGCTCGACCCAGATATCCGCCCGGCTGCTCCAGCGCACGGCGCCGCGCACGCTGATGGTCCCCGGCATGGTGCTCGCGGCGGGCGGCATGCTGATCCTGACCCGGATGACGGTCGACTCCTCGTACACCACGGAGATCCTGCCCGCCCTGATCCTCATGGGCCTCGGCATGGGTCTGACGTTCATGCCGGTGTTCGCCACCTCCACCGCGGGCGTCGCCCCCGAGGACTCCGGCGTCACCTCGGCGACCGTCAACACCGCCCAGCAGGTGGGCGGTTCGATCGGCACGGCACTGCTCAACACGATCGCCACCACCAGCAGCGCCGCCTACATCACCGCCCATCTGCACGGCCCCGCCGACCGGGCGGCCGTGGTCCCGGCGGGCGTGGTGCACGGCTACACGGTCGCCATCTGGTGGGCGGCCGGCGTGATGCTGCTCGCCGCCCTGGTCGCCGGCCTGATGGTCACGCAGAAGGCACCGCCGCGGGGGCTGCCGGCGCAGGCGCCCGTGCCCGAGTCAGTGAGCTGAGCCGCCCAGCGCGGCGAGCGCCCCGTCCGTCAGCCGGTATCCGGTCCAGCCGAGCTGCGGACGGGCGCCCAGGGCCTCGTAGAAGCCGATCGCGGGCTCGTTCCAGTCGAGGACCGACCACTCCAGCCGCTCGTAGCCGCGCGCCACGCAGATCCGGGCCAGCTCGGTCAGCAGGGCGCGGCCGTGCCCGCCACCGCGGGCCGACGGGCGCACGTAGAGGTCCTCCAGGTGGATGCCGTGGGCACCGCGCCAGGTCGAGAAGTTCAGGAACCACAGGGCGAAGCCGACCGGCACACCGTCCCCGCCTGCTGCGCCGGCCCCGCCGGCCCCCTCATCCGTGTCGCCCGTGTCGCCCGTGTCGTCGACGGCGACGTGCGCGAAGACGGCCGGCCGCGCGCCGAACAGCGCCTCGCGCAGCTGCTCCTCGGTGGCCCGTGCCTCACCGGGCGCCTTCTCGTAGGCGGCGAGTTCACGGATCAGGGCGTGCAGCACGGGGACGTCGGCGGGCGTCGCGGTACGAATCATGGGCCGAGGCTAACCACCGGCACCGCGCCGGGTCGGCGCCGGGTCGGGTGCCGGGTCGGGCCGGGTGCCGGTCAGTGCCGTCCCGCCACCCGGTCGGCGAGCCGGGCCAGCCGGGACGAGTCGGCGCCGTGGGCGCGCCGCTCGCGTTCGTCGGCGGCGCGGTAGGTGGCGTACATGCCCCGGACGCCGAGCCAGCGCAGCGGTTCGGGCTCCCATCTGCGGACCTTGTGGTCCACCCACGGCAGCTCGGTCAGCTCGGTGCGGTCGCCCTGTCCGGAGTCGAGCAGGACCAGGTCGCGCAGGGTACGGGCGGCGAGGTTGGCGGTGGCCACGCCGGAGCCGACGTAGCCGCCCGCCC
The DNA here is from genome assembly GCF_040638185.1 of Streptomyces sp. NPDC026672. Taxonomy (NCBI): domain Bacteria; kingdom Bacillati; phylum Actinomycetota; class Actinomycetes; order Kitasatosporales; family Streptomycetaceae; genus Streptomyces; species Streptomyces sp. NPDC026672. The sequence goes on along the minus strand of NZ_JBEZXS010000020.1, from coordinate 107,586 downwards.
AGCCGAGCCCGGTGGAGCGGTCGAGGGTGACGCTCGCGCACCAGTCGCGGGGCACGCCGAGCACCCCGGACCAGGCGTGCTCGATCCGCACGGACGCGAGGGCGGGGAAAAAGCGGACCAGGATGTCCCGCAGCGCCGCGACCGTCGCCTCCTGGGTGCGGCCGTCGTTGTCGGTGCGCGAGCCGAAGCGGTAGGGCACCCCGCGTCCGCCGAGCGCGATCCGGCCGTCGGCGGTGCGCTGCGCGTACATGTAGGCGTGCGCCATGTCGCCCAGGGTCTCCCGGCCCGTCCAGCCGACCTCGGCCCACTGCGCGTCGGTCAGCGGCTCGGTGGCGATCATCGAGGAGTTCATGGGCAGCCAGGTGCGCCGGTGGCCCTTGAGGGAGGCGGTGAAGCCCTCGGTGCAGCGCAGCACGTGGGGGGCGCGGACGGTGCCGTAGGGGGTGACGGCGTACCGGGGGCGGATCTCGGTGACCGGCGTCGACTCGTGGATCGTGACACCCAGCGCCTCGACGGCCGCCGCGAGGCCCTTGACCAGCTTCGCCGGGTGCAGCCGGGCGCCGTGCGGGGTCCAGCTGGAGCCGACCGCGCCGGCGACGCGGATGCGCTCGCGCGTCCCGCGGGCGCCGTGGAGCTCGCGGTCCTCCTCGCCGTACGCCAGCTCGTGCGCGTGGAACGCCTTCAGCCGGGCCAGCTGGGCGGGTGTGGTGGCGACTTCGAGGACACCGCCGCGGTGCACGTCGGCGTCGATGCCCTCGGCCGCGGTGACGGAGACGACCTCGGCGACGGTGTCGTTCATCGCCTTCTGGAGCCGTACGGCGGCCTCGTGGCCGTGCAGCCGCGCGTACCGGTCGCGGCCCGCGACGCCGTTGTAGAGCCAGCCGCCGTTGCGCCCGGAGGCGCCGTAGCCGCAGAACTTCTGCTCCAGGACGGTGATCCGCAGGGAGGGCGCGGCCTTCTTCAGGTAGTACGCGCTCCACAGGCCGGTGTAACCGCCGCCGACGATCACGACGTCGGCGGACGCGTCGCCGGTCAGGGGCTCCCGCGCCGCCGGGAGGCCGTCGTCCGCGTACCAGAAGGAGATCCCGCCGTTGACGGTGCCGCGCGCCGAGCTGCTCATGGCCGGACGTTACCCCTGGGAGCGGCCAGTGTCTCCTTCGGATTCCATGCTTTTCCGCGTCCCGCGACCAGCGGACGGCAGGCGAGCCCCACCAGGACCGACACCATGTGCCCCAGGTCGGTGAAGGTGCGGCCGGCGGCGAGCGGCACCCCGTACACGACGAGCACGACCAGCAGGTACGCGTACCGCCAGGGCGGGGCGAGGCGGTAGGAGAGGACGCCGATGACCCCGGCGAGCGCGTAGCTCACGCCGATGTCGAGGGTGTCGACCGCCGAGTAGGGGGCCATGCCGTCGCGGATCGCCACCAGCAGGGCGCCCTCGCTCAGCAGCGTGGCGAGGACGTGCGCGGCCGCGCACACCAGCAGCCAGCGCCCGGTGCCCAGCCAGCGTTCGGCCTGGGCGTGGAAGACGGTGTAGAGGAAGGCGTACGGCAGCCAGTGGCCGCCGTCGATCCACATGGCGCTGGCGATCAGCACCCGCAGCGGGTTCTGCGACAGCTCGTGGATGTTGGTGGAGCGCTGCCGCAGGAACTCCCGCTCGAACTCGGGGGACATGTGGTGCAGGGCGACGGTGGTGACGAACAGGACGAACAGCCACACGTACGTCCCCGGAGCACCGCGCGCGTACCCCGCCGCCGCCCGCAGCCCGCGCCGCATTCCGCCGTCCCCGGTCACACAGGTCAGTATCGTCGGGAAGGTGATCGAGGTGCCTGCCGAACTGACGGCCTCCCTGCGCGGGTCCGACGGGGCGGCCGGGGCCGCCTTCGCCGCGTCGCTGCCCGCGCGGGCCGCTACGTTCCTGCGCCGGTGGCGGCTGCGGAGGGACGGCCCGGCGATGCACGGCATGTGCGCGCTGGTCCTCCCGGTGGTCACCGCCGACGGCACCCCGGCCGCGCTGAAGCTCCAGCCGCTGAACGGGGAGAGCGCGGGCGAACCGCTCGCGCTGCGCGCCTGGGCCGGGGACGGTGCCGTACGCCTGCTGGAGCACGACGGGCCGACCTGCACCCTGCTGCTCGAACGCCTCGACGCGACCCGCTCGCTCGCCGGCGTCCCGGACACCCTGGGGGCCGTACGGGTGATCGGGGAGCTGCTGGCCCGGCTGACCGCCGTCCCCGCCCCGCCCGGCCTGCGCACCCTCGGCACCCTCGCGCGGGCCTGGCCGGGGCGGCTGGCCGAGGCGCTGCCGCGCGTGTCCGACCCGGCGGACCGGCGGCTGCTGCGGGACTGCGCCGCCGCCGTGCGCGAGGTGGCGGCCGAGCCCGGCGACCGGCTGCTGCACTGGGACCTGCACCACGCCAACGTCCTCGGCGCCGGCCGCGCCGCATGGCTGGCCATCGACCCCAAGCCGCTCGCCGGCGACCCCGGCTTCGAACTGCTCCCGGCCCTGGTCAACCGGTACGACCCGGCCGAGACCCGGCGCCGCTTCGACATCCTGACCGCGGCGCTCGGCCTGGACCGGGAGCGGGCCCGCGCGTGGACGCTGGGGCGGGTGCTCCAGAGCTGTCTGTGGGACGTCGAGCAGGGCCGGGCCCCGGCGGCGGACCGGCGGGAGGTCGGGCTGGCGCTGCGGGGATGACACGCCGCCGGACGGCCCATCCGACGCGCCCGGGAGCAAACCGGAATTAGCGTACGCGATATGAAGAAATGTCATATCGCGTATCTGGCGTGCACGGCCGCGCTCCTCGGCGCCGGGCTCGGCGCCGCGCCCGCGCCCGCCGCCCACACGACCCGCGTGGTCCACCCCGGCGAGTCCATCCAGAAGGCCGTCGACGCCGCACGGCCCGGCGACACCGTCCTCGTCGCCCCCGGCACCTACCGGGAGTCGGTCACCATCAGCACCCCCCGGGTGACCCTGCGCGGCACGGGCCGCGGGACCGTCCTCGAACCCTCCGCCACCAAGGCGGCCACCACCTGCGCCGCGGGCGGCAACGGCATCTGCGTCATCGGCACCAAGGAGCACGAGGTCGAGGGCGTCACCGTCGCCGACCTCACCGTCACGGGCTTCGCCCGCGCCGGCGTGTTCGGCATGGCCACCGACCGTATGACCGTGCGCGGTGTGCACGCCGTGAAGAACAGCGTGTGGGGCATCTCCCAGGAGCGCTCGCTGCGCGGTGTGATCCGCGGCAACTACGTCAGCGGCAACGGCGACGCGGGCGTGTTCCTCGCCAACACCATCAAGGAGGAGGCCGGCGCCCTCGACACCGGCGGCACGGTCGTCGAGCGCAACCGGATGGAGGACAACCGGATCGGGCTCACCGTCCGCCGGCTGCGCGACCTCACCGTCTCCGGCAACTACGCCACCGGGAACTGCGCGGGCGTCTTCGTCGTCGGCGACGAGAACAAGCCGCGCGCCGGCGCCCTGACCGTCCGGGACAACCGGATCACCCGGAACAACAAGTCCTGCCCCGCCACCGACCGGCTGCCCGCCCTCCAGGGCTCCGGCATCGTCCTGACCGGCGCCGAGGACACCCTCGTCACCCGCAACCGGGTCACCGACCACTCCGGCAGGTCCCCGCTGTCCGGCGGCATCGTCCTGTTCAAGAGCATGGTCGGCGTCACCAGCGAGCGGAACCGCGTCAGCGGCAACACCCTGTCGAACAACTCCCCCGCCGACCTGGTCAACACCGACACCGGCAAGGGCAACACCTTCACCGGCAACTCCTGCCGGGCCTCCAGGCCCAGCGGTATGTGCTGACCGGCCCCACGTCCAGCAAGGAAGGCGGCACATGACGACCGTTCAGTCCCCCACCCCCTCGGCACCGCTCCCGCAGGCAGACCCCCCGTCCCCGCCCGCGCCCATGCGGCTGCGCGAGCTGGTGTTCGGCGCGGCCTGTGCCGCCGCCGTCCGCGCCGCGGCCCGGCTCGGCGTCCCCGACGCCCTCGGCGAGACCCCCCTGACCACCGACGACCTCGCCGCCGCGGTGAAGACCGAGGCCGGGCCGCTGCGCCGGCTGCTGCGCGCCCTCGCCTGCCACGGCGTCTTCGCCGAGCGGCCCGACGGCACCTTCGCGCACACCGAGATGTCCCGCCTGCTGCGCGCGGACGACCCGCACAGCCTGCGCGACATCGCCCTGTGGTGCACCGAGCCCTGGACCTGGGACGCCTGGCCCCGGCTCGACACGGCGGTGCGCACCGGCGGCAACGTCGTACAGGACCTGTACGGCAAGGAGTTCTTCCCGTACCTCAACGAGGACGCCCCCGAGTCCGCCGACGTCTTCAACCGGGCGATGACGACCTCCAGCGAGCAGTCCGCCCGCGACGTCGCCGCCCTGCTCGACCTGTCCGGCGCCTCGTCCGTCGCCGACCTCGGCGGCGGCCAGGGCCACGTCGTGGCCTGCCTGCTCGACAAGTACCCCTCGATGCACGGCAGTCTGCTCGACCTGCCCCGCGTCGTCGAGAACGCCGTGCCCCGGCTGCGCCCCGGCGGCGACCTCGCCGACCGTGCCCGCATCGTGCCCGGCGACGTCCGCGCCGCCGTGCCGGTCGAGGCCGACGTCTACGTCATCAAGAACATCCTGGAGTGGGACGACGAGTCGACCGCCCGGCTGCTGCGCAACGTCACCCGGGCCGGCGGTCCCGGGGCCCGGGTCGTCGTCATCGAGAACCTCGTCGACGACACCCCCTCGATGCGCTTCAGCACCGCCATGGACCTGCTGCTCCTGCTGAACGTAGGCGGCGCCAAGCACACCACCGCCAGCATGACCGCCCGGCTCACCGCCGCGGGCCTGGTCATCGACCGGGTCGGCCCGGTCAACCCCTATCTGCACGCGTTCGACTGCCACGTCCCCGGCTGACCCGCACGCCCCGCACAGGCCACCGGCCGCCTCGCCCGCTCCATCGGGGGCCCGGCGGCCGGTGGCCTCGTCGGTGGACGACGCCTCAGTCGCGCTCCCACAGGTAGAAGCGCTGCGCCATGGCGTCCTTGGGGGAACGCCAGGTCTGCGGGTCGTACGCGCTCACGTACGCCGACAGCCGCTCGCTGATGTCCCGGAACTCCGGGTGCCCGGTCACCTTCGCGATGGCCGGCCCCGGCTCCCGCTCCGACTCGACGAGGTGCATGTACACATCGCCGAACTGGAACAGGCTGCGCCGGACCACCCCGACGAGGTGGGGCAGTTCACCCCGGTCGGACTCCTCGAACACCTTCGCGATGTCGGGGGCGGAGCCCGGGGCCATGCGGGCGACGATCAGTGCCTGGTGCATCGGATGCGTCCCTCCCCCGGCTCAGCGGGCCGGTGCCGCCGCGCGGCGGTCGCCGGCGGCGGCCTGCTCGACGCGGTCCCGGATCAGCGCCATCTGGACCTTGGAGTTCTTGTTGATGTTGTCGGTCATCCAGTCGTCGTCGACCGGGGCGTCCGGCTTCATCGCGAAGTCCTGCGTCCACACCATCCGCGTGCCGGCGGGGACCTCCTCGTACTCCCACCGGATGTCCATGAACGCGAACGGCCCGGTCTCCACCCGGCGCGCCTTGACGGTGAGCGTGTCGCGGTCCGGCTCGCGCTCCGACACCCAGCTCCACACGGTGCCGTTCTCGTCCGGGTGCATCGTCAGCCGGAACGTGGTCTTCGCGCCCTCCCGCGAGAGCACCTCGACGGAGGCGTACTCGCTGAACAGCCGCGGCCAGTTCTCCAGGTCGTTGGTCATGTCCCACACCAGGTTCAGCGGCGCGGCGACGGTGATCTCGTTCTGTGTGTGTCCGGCCATGTCAGGCTCCTGCCATCAGGGTGCTGTTGACGAGGTCAAGGAACTGCCGGGGCGTCTTGCAGCGCTCCGCGTCCGGCGGCATCGGCATACCGTGCCGGTTCTCCAGTTCCCCGACGATGCCGAGCAGCCCCAGCGAGTCGACGCCCAGGGCGTCGAATCCGGAGTCGTACTGCTGCTCCAGGTCCTGCGGGGTGACGGTGACCCCGGCGGCCTGCTTCATGAGCGCGGACAGCTCTTCCACGGTGATCGGAGCACTCATGCGTTCCTCTCCTTTGCTCCAGACGGTGCGGGACGGGCCTCGTCACGAGGGCGTCGGATTCCTTCAGGCGCGGGCGGCGCCTACGACGCCGCGTGCCGCAGCACCAGCGCCGAGTTCGACCCCATGAGCCCCCGGCTGAGGACCAGCGCGGTGCGCAGGTCGGCGGCGCGGGCGCGGGCGGTCACGAGGTCGAGACCGAGGTCGGACCGGACGTCGACGACGTTCGGGGTGGGCGGTACCAGACCGTGCTCCATCGCGAGGACCGCCGCCGCGGTGTCCAGCACGGGCGCCGCGCAGTAGCCCCGGCCGAAGCCGGTCTTCGGCGCCGTCACCGGCACCCGCCGCGCACACGGGCCCAGCGCGTCGGCGATCGCCAGCGCCTCCGCCCGGTCGGCCTCCGCGATGCCCAGGGCGTCCGCGAAGACCACGTCGACCTCCTCGGGCGCGCAGCCGGCCTCGTCGAGGGCGCCCCGGATCGCCTGCGCGAGCCCCTCCCGGGACTCCGCCCAGCGTGAGGCGCCGGTGAACGTCGCCGCGTGCCCCGCGACGAAGGCCCGCACGGTGGCGCCCCTCGCGCGGGCCACGTCCTCGGCCTCCACCACGACCATGGCGCCGCCCTCGGCCGGTACGAACCCGCAGGCGTCGTCCGTGAAGGGACGGTAGGCCCGGTCGGGCTCGGCGACCGTGCTCAGCTCCTCGTAACCGAGCTGGCAGACCATCGAGTACGGAGCCAGCGGTGCCTCCGTCGACCCCGCCACGATCGCGTCGGTGCCGCGCCGCACCGCCCGCGCCGCGTGGGCGAGCGCGTCCAGACCGCCGGCCTCGTCGGCGGCGACCACCGAGCACGGCCCCTTGAGGCCGCGGCGAATGGAGATCTGGCCGGTGGAGGCCGCGTAGAACCAGGCGATGGACTGGTACGGCCCGACGTACCGGCTGCCCTTGCCCCACAGTCGCTGGAGCTCGCGCTGGCCGAACTCGCCGCCGCCGGAACCGGCCGCGGTGACCACGCCGATGGAGAACGGCGCCGCCTCGGTGTCGGCCCGCCCCAGCCGGGCGTCCTCCAGCGCGAGGTCCGCCGCCGCCATCGCGTAGTGCGTGAAGCGGTCGGTCTGCACGAGGAAGCGCTCCTCGACCACGTCCGCCGGATCGAAGGCCCGCACCTCGCCCGCCACCTTCAGCGGCAGGTCCGCACAGCCCTCGCGCGAGATCCGGTCGAGGACGCTCAGCCCCTCCTGGGTGGCCTTCCAGAAGGTGTCGGTGCTGGTTCCGTTGGGCGCGACCACACCGATACCGGTGACGGCCGCGCGCGGTTCATGGACTGCGCTCATCGGGGCCTCTCCCTCGGACGGCTAAGGATCACCGCGGACTGGAAACCGCCGAACCCACTGCCCACCGAGAGCACGCTGTTCAGCCTGCGCTCACGGGCCACGCGCGGGACGTAGTCCAGGTCGCACTCGGGGTCGGGCGTCTCGTAGTTGGCGGTCGGCGGTACGACCTGCTTGGCCAGGGCCAGCACACAGGCGACGACCTCGATCGCGCCGATGGCCCCCAGCGAGTGGCCCACCATCGACTTGATGGAGCTCATGGGCGTGTCGTACGCGTGCCGACCCAGGGCCCGCTTCACGGCGGCCGTCTCGTGGCGGTCGTTCTGCCGGGTGCCGGAGCCGTGCGCGTTGACGTAGTCGATGGCCGTCGGGTCGAGCCTGGAGTGGTCGAGGGCGACCTCGATCGCCCGGGCCATCTCCAGTCCCTCGCTGGTCAAGCCGGTCATGTGGTAGGCGTTGCCGTAGGTGGCGTAGCCGCTCAGCTCGCAGTACACGTGCGCGCCGCGAGCCCGGGCGTGCTCCAGCTCCTCCAGGACCAGCACCGCTCCGCCCTCGCCCATGACGAACCCGTCACGGTTGTTGTCGAAGGGCCGCGAGGCGTGCGCGGGGTCGTCGTTGTTCGGGGACGTCGCCTTGATCGCGTCGAAGCACGCCATCGTGATCGGCGAGATCGGCGAGTCCGAGGCTCCCGTTATGCATATGTCCGCCCGGCCCTCCTCGACGGCGTGGAAGGCGTAGCCCACCGCGTCGAGCCCGGAGGTGCAGCCGGTCGAGACCGTCTGCACCGGACCCTGGGCGCCGAAACGTTCCGCCACCGCGGAGGCCAGCGTGCTCGGCGAAAACGCCCGGTGCAGCTGCGGCTCCGCCCGCCGATGATCCACGTCCCAGCGCTCCCCGCCATGGCTCACCAGGACGTAGTCGTGCTCCAGCCGGGTGGTGCCGCCGACCGCCGTACCCAAGGACACCCCGACCCGCCACGGGTCCTCCCGCCCCAGATCGAGACCCGAGTCCCGCACCGCCTCGTCCCCGGCCACCAGCGCGAACTGGATGTACCTGTCCGCCCGCTCGACCTCACGCTCGTCCAGCCCGTGCTCCACCGGGTCGAAGTCGCACTCGGCCGCGATCCGCGAACGCAGACCCGACGGATCGAAGAACGTGATGCCCCGCGTCGCCGTACGGCCGGCCGCCAGCAGATCCCAGAACGCCGGCACCCCGATACCACCCGGAGCCACGATGCCTATACCGGTGACCGCCACCCGCCGGGTCATGAAGGAACCTGACCCCGGTCGGGCACGTGCCCCGCCCCCACCGGCTCCGTGATCACGGACGCCGCACCGATCACCTCGGTCTCCTCCGTGTCCACGTGACCCAACTGCGGCCGCGGCGCCAGCGGACCCAGATGGAAGACGATCCGCGCCTCCTCCTCACCCACATTGCGGAACCGGTGCCGCACGTGGGCCGGGATCATCAGCCCCTGCTCCGGCCGCAACGAATGCGCCTCACCGTCCAGATCAACCTCCAGACGGCCACAGACGACATACACGAACTCCTCCGAGTACGGGTGGTAGTGCTCCCCGATGCGGTCACCGGGCTGCACGATCGCCACCCCCATGAAGCCACTGGTGGACCCCACCGTGGCCGGGGTGAGCATGGCGCGCAGATCACCGCCACGCCGGACGTTGGGCTCGACCTCGCACAGGTCGACGATTCTGGGACGGGGTTTGATCACGACACACCTCCGTTGTGTGCTGCTGGATCCTGCTCCAGGACGATGGACGTACGAACCCGCCGGCTCACGCGTCCTGCGAACGACGATCGGTGAGGAGATCCATCCGGACCGCACCCCCGTACAGCAGCGACTTCAGCTCGGCCGACGCCGTCTCCGGCAACTCCCGCGCACCCATCGCCTCCCGCAGATCCACCAGACGCACGACCACGTCGTCACGCTGGAAGATCGTGCTGCGCAGCACCGGACCGTCCGCGACCTCCGCCACCGCCTCGTCCTGCTGCGCCAGCAACTCCGCCAGCCGCATCCCCTTCCCCGGCTTGGCCGGGTAGTACAGGGCCTGCCGCTCCACCTCCGGCAACTCCGCCGCCGTCATGTGGTGCACCGCGGGCAGCGCCGCCCGGGTGAAGAACACCCGCGCCGACTCCTGATCCTTGAAGTCCCGGTCCTGCTCCAGATACGGGTTGATGGCCTCCTCTACCGCCTGCACCTCCGGCTGCCGCGCCACATGCCGCAGCGCCGCCAGCAGGTCACCACGCACCTCGATCGCGCGCACGACCCGGTTGCCGTGCATGAACAGCGACGTACGGCACAACTTCGTCGTGTCGTCGACCCGCGCCTCCGGCGACTCATAGTTCGCCAGGATCTGCGCGACCTGCGGCTCACTGCCCGGCTTCACCGTGAACGTCAGCGCGTGCCGGATCACCCCGTCACCGATGCGCGGCTCCACCTGGAGCCGACGGTCCGCCGACCCCCGCACCGCGTTGCCCGTCTCCCGGACGACATGGAAACGCAGGGACCGCGTGTCACGGACACAGCTGTGCAGCGGCCGCACCATCCGCACGTGATCCTCGCTGTTCACCCACGCGAGGAACGGCGGAGCACTCTCCCACTCGCTCGTGATGAGCCACTGGGACGGATTCTCGATGGACTGGCAGAGTTGATCGCTGACATGCCCGGGAACGGACGCGACCTGGCTGCCCAGTTGCTCGTACGCCTCCAGGAACTGCTGCTGGGCTCCGTCGTACACGTCGACCAACAGGACCACCCTGAGGCGGGAACCGTCGAACACGGACTGGGAGACCTTCGACACCTGTCGCGTCAGTGCTTCTGAAACACGTTCGGACGTAGTGGTCATCTGGCGGACATCTCCTTCGCGGGGGGCAGGACCAACGCCGGCCGCGAGTGACGCGACGTCAGCGTTCCTTGATCCTGTGCCGCTCCCCACCGGACCGCGAGTCGTATGAACCACGCGGGTGATTGCCGCACCACGCGGGTGATTGACCCCCCGGCCGCCCCTCCCGCAGGGCATGGAAAGTCTCATGCGCCCCACACGCGCACACCCCGCCTCTGGAGGCTCCCATGCACCACAAAGCCGACCATCGGGTCCCCGTCCTCATCGTGGGCGGCTCCCTGGTGGGCCTGTCCATGTCCGTGTTCCTCGGCCGACTCGGCGTGCGCCACACCCTCGTCGAACGGCACTCCGGGACCTCGCACCACCCCCGCGGACGCGGCAACAACGTCCGCACCATGGAACTCCTCCGCGTCGCCGGCCTCGAACCCGGCATCAAGGAAGCCGCCTCACTCCTCGCCGACAACCACGGCATCCTCCAGACCCCCACCCTCGTCGGCGACGCCGGCGAATGGCTCTTCAAGGACATCGACCCCGGCGGCGGACTCGCCCGCTTCAGCCCCACCGGCTGGTGCCTGTGCAGCCAGAACGACCTCGAACCCGTCCTCCTCGACGGCGCCCGCGAACTCGGCGGCGACCTGCGCTACTCCCACCAACTGGAAGGCTTCGAACAGGACGCCGACGGAGTCCACGCCACCGTCCTCGACCGCGACACCGACACCTGCTACACCATCCACGCCGACTACCTCGTCGCCGCCGACGGCCCCCGCAGCTCCGTGCGCACCGCCCTCGGCATCGGCCAGAGCGGCCCCGGCGACCTGTTCGCCAACGTCAGCGTCACCTTCCGCTCCAAACTCCTCGCCGACATCGTGGGCGACCGCCGCTTCATCTGCTGCTACCTCACCGACGAGGAAGCCGACGGCGCACTGCTCCCCGTCGACAACAAGGAGCGCTGGGTCTTCCACGCCCCCTGGCACCCCGAACAGGGCGAAACCCTCGACGAGTTCACCGAGGAACGCCTCCAACGCCACATCCGCCGCGCCATCGGCGCCCCCGACCTCGACGTCGAGATCACCGGCAAGGCGTCCTGGCGCGCCGCCGAACGAGTCGCCGACCGCTACGCCGCCGACCGCGTCTTCCTCACCGGCGACTCCGCCCACGAAATGTCCCCCACCGGCGCCTTCGGCTCCAACACCGGCATCCAGGACGCCCACAACCTCGCCTGGAAGCTCGCCGCCGTCCTCGACGGCTGGGCCGGCCCCGGCCTCCTGGACACCTACGACGCCGAGCGCCGTCCCATCGCCCTCGCCACCAGCGCCCGCGCCTCCGCACGCTCCGTCGAACACAGCCACCCCGGCTTCGCCCCCGCACCCGGCGTCGGCGGCGGCAAACGCGGCGGCATCCTCAACGTCGTCCTCGGCTACCGCTACCCCCAGGGCGCCGTCGTCGACGCCCCCACCGACCGGCCCGTCGTCCCCGAGGGCCTGGACCTGAACGGCGCCCCCGGCAGCCGCGCCCCCCACATGTGGCTGCACCGGGGCCCCGAACGGCTCTCCACGCTCGACCTGTACGAACGCTCCCTCGTCCTGCTCAGCGACGACTCCGCCGACACCGGCTGGCACCGGGCCGCCCGCCGCATCGCCGAGACCGACGGCGTACGCCTCGACTCCTACCGCATCGGCACCGACCTCGTCCCCGACGAGAACTCCGCCCCCTGGACCGAGGTCCACGGCACCACCCCCGCCGGCGCCGTCCTCGTCCGCCCGGACGGCTTCGTGGCCTGGCGCGCCACGGAGGCGGCCACCGACCCCGAGGCCGTCCTGCGCGGCGTCCTGGCCACCCTGCTCGACAAGCGCTGACCCCACCACCACGGCTGAGGCCACCCGCACCCGCGGGTGGCCTCAGCCGTCGCCCGTTCCACCCGCTCCCGCCGAGAGCAACGACGGCGCCACAGACGGCCGGCAGGACACCACGACCCGTCCGGCGGAGCACTCAGCGGCCCAGCGCCGCCAACTCCTTCGCCGCCTCCGTCAGATCCTTCGCCGTGTCGATCGCCCGCCAGTACGAACCGTGCGGGATCGGGAACCCGGCCAGCCGCCGCTCCCGCGCCAGGTGCGGGAACGTGGTGCGCTCGTGGTCACCGCGCTCCGGCAACAGATCGGCGAACCCGGCCGAGAAGACGTACACACCCGCGTTGATCTCGAACGTCGACGGCGGGGCCTCGATGAAGTCGGTGATGTGCCCGAACCCGTCCGTCTGCACGGCACCCCACGGAATACGCGGCCGGGCCAGCGCCAGCGTGGCGACCGCGTCCCGCTCGGTGTGGAAGTCGGCCATGTCCCGCAGCGAGAAACGGGTCCAGATGTCACCGTTCGTCGCGTACCAGGGCCGCTCCGGATGCGGGAGGTGGGCCGCCGCGTACTTCAGACCGCCGCCCCGGCCCAGCGGCTCGGGCTCCACGGCGGTACTGACACGGACGGGCAGATCGGCCGTCGCCAGCCACTTCTCCAGCACCTCGGCCAGATGACCGCAGGAGACCACGACGTCGGTGACACCCTCCTCGGCGAGCCAGGTCAGCTGATGGCCGATGATCGGAGTGCCCGTGCCGGGAATCTCGACCATCGGCTTCGGCCGGTCGTCGGTGTACGGGCGCAGCCGGGAACCCTGGCCACCGGCCAGGACGACGGCTTGAGTGGGGCGCGACGCGGCGCTCGGATCGGTCATGACCGAACTGTACGCGGCGCCCCTTTCACGCCCCTTGGCCGCCGCCATGGCCGCGCTCTCAGCCGTGTCCCGCCAGCACACCCGACGCGAAGGACGTGTCACACACCGGGCGGGCGTACGACTGGGCGCGCGACGCCCCGTACAACCGGACCGCGGCACGGCCCAGGGACTTCGCGATGGACGAGCAGTGCTGGGCGAGCGCCGGATGCCCGTTCACCGCCTGCTGGAGGTGGGTGAGGACCGCGCCCGGGTTCTTCTCCTGGAGCTCGGCCATCAGCTGGTCGCGCAGCACGTCCTGCGGGGCACGGGTCACCGTGCGCGCCGGACGGGCGGCCGAGGAGACGTCCGAGGAGACGTCCGAGGCGGCGAGCACCGAGCCCGAGGTGCTCCCCGACCAGTTGACCCGGGTGACCGCCAGGGTCCCGGAGAGCACCATGACGACGGGCAGGACGAGGGCGAGGGTGCGGCCGATCCGGCGGGCAGGGCCCCGACGACCGCGTCGCGTCTGTGGAGTGGTGGAGTGCATGGAGTGCTTCACGCCAGGCAGAGTAGCGCCCGGTAATGATTTGGCGACATTTAGTCACCGGTTCGGGGGATGAGAGATCGCTCTTTTCCGGGTACGGGGTTGACGCACGCCCCTCGAAAAGGTCCGGATTGCCCGATGCCGGCCGGAACACGGGAAGGGCCCCGCAGCTGTCTGCGGGGCCCTGTTTTCGTCAACCCGGGTGAACCGGCCGGAGAGACGCGCCGACCGGGGAGACGGATCAGTCGGAGAGACGCTCGCCCGTGGAGGTGGAGAACACGTGGGTCTCACCCGCACGCGGGACGACGTGCAGCCGGGCGCCCTTCTCCGGCACCTGACGGCCGTTCACCCGGACGACCAGGTCCTTCGTCTCGCCGCCGACCTCGGCCGTGCCGTACACGTAACCGTCGGCGCCGAGCTCCTCCACCACGTTGACGGAGACGGCCAGACCGGCCGGGGCGTCCTCGGTGTCCTTCGTCAGCGCCGAGGCGGCACCGCCGTTGTGCTCGACGACGTCGAAGTGCTCGGGGCGGACACCGACCGTCACGGTGGTGTCACCCTTGTCCGCGGCGGCCTTCAGCGCCTCGCGGTTGACGGGGACGACGCTGTTGCCGAACTTCACACCACCGTCGGTGATCGGGACCTCGACCAGGTTCATGGCCGGGGAGCCGATGAAGCCGGCGACGAAGAGGTTGGCCGGGCGGTCGTACATGTTCCGCGGCGAGTCGACCTGCTGGAGCAGACCGTCCTTGAGGACCGCCACGCGGTCGCCCATCGTCATGGCCTCGACCTGGTCGTGGGTGACGTAGACCGTGGTGATGCCCAGACGGCGCTGGAGCGACGCGATCTGCGTACGGGTCGAGACACGGAGCTTGGCGTCCAGGTTGGACAGCGGCTCGTCCATGAGGAAGACCTGCGGCTCACGCACGATGGCGCGGCCCATCGCGACACGCTGACGCTGACCACCGGAGAGGGCCTTCGGCTTGCGGTCGAGGTACTCGGTGAGGTCGAGGATCTTCGCGGCCTCCTCGACCTTCTGCCGGATCTCCGCCTTGTTGACACCGGCGATCTTGAGCGCGAAGCCCATGTTGTCGGCGACGCTCATGTGCGGGTACAGCGCGTAGTTCTGGAACACCATGGCGATGTCCCGGTCCTTCGGCGGGAGGTGGGTGACGTCGCGGTCACCGATGCGGATGGCACCGCCGTTGACGTCCTCCAGACCGGCGAGCATGCGCAGGGAGGTGGACTTGCCACAACCCGAGGGACCGACCAGGACGAGGAACTCGCCGTCCTCGATCGCGATGTCGAGACCGTCGACGGCGGGCTTCGTGGAACCCGGGTAGATCCGGGTCGCCTTGTCGAACGTGACTGTGGCCATGGTGATGTGCCCCTTCTACCGGCAGGAACGTGCCGGACGATCCGAGTAGGAAGGTGTTGGTGTAGTCCACACAGGTGAACTGGATCGAGACGGTACCTCCCGTTCGCCCGCCTGTCAGCACTTGAACCCATGTGAACTTCACGAAAATTCTCACCACGCCAGAGCGACTGTCTTTCGACCTTGCCCCGACCAGGCAGAGCAACTCACTTTTGACCTTGCCCCGACCAGGCAGAGCGACGCACTTTTGACCTTGATCACAGCTTCCTGCTTCATCGCCCACCGCCTGCCACACACACCCCTGGAAGGCTGCGCCTGACCGGTCTCACACGGACTCCACAGGCATTCCGGCCGACGGCCCGTCGGTCCGTACCCCACCGACCGCCTACGCGGCCGGCACACACCCCTCCAGCTCGGACGACCTGATCACTGCCGGGACCTTCCTCCCCGGCGGGAGGCCGGCCGCCACCAGCCAGTACAGCCGCATCCCCTCGTCCCTCAGGTTCACGGCCGCGTTCACGTCCCGATCATGGAGCACACCGCACCCAGCACACGTCCACTGCCGCACCGAGACATCCATCCTCGGCCCCATCGCATGACACGCCGAGCAACGGCGAGTCGACGGAAAGAAACGATCGACGATCACCAGGGTCCGGCCGTACCACTCACACTTGTATCGCAGCAGCCGCAGCAGCTCACCCCAGGCGGCATCAAGGATCGCCCGATTCAGCTTCGCCTTCCGCCGCCTCCCCACGCCGCGCCCCGCACGCAAGAGAGTCGCCACGGACAGGTCCTCCACCACGAGCACTTGGTTCTCGCGCACGAGGCCGGTGGTCAACCGGTCCAGCAGGTCTCTCCGCACATCACCGATCAGCGCGTACACACGCGCGATCTTCCGCCTGACCTTCTCCCTGTTCCTGGAACCCCTCACCTTCTTGTGCAACTCCCGCTGCAACCGCGCCAGTTTCTCCGCGTACTTCTTCAACAAACGCGGATGATCAACCTTCACCCCGTCGTCCAACGTCACCAGCGACGCCAGCCCGAGATCCAGCCCGACCGCCTTCGGAGCCCGCGAACCCGGCTCGAACACCTCCGGCAAGGGAGCCATCCGCTCCTCCACCAGCACGGACACAAAAAACCGACCCGCCCGATCCCTGGTCACCGACAACCGCACCGGAACGATCCCCGCCGGCAACGCCCTCGACCAGCGGACATCAAGCGGCACCGACTGCTTGGCCAACGTGATCGACCCCGTACCCGGCCGCCCCGGATCCTCGACCCACTTGAACCCCGTACGCACATATGTCGCCGTGTCCCTCGAACGCCCCTTCCTCTTCGGCCGCGGCCGGTTCGCCTCCCCCTTGAAGAAGCGCCCGAACGCCTGGTCCAGATGGCGCAGCGACTGCTGAAGAACCGTCGACGACACCTCCTTCAACCACGCCGTCCCCGCCACCCGCTTCCACCCCGTCAGAGCCCGGCACGTCTCCGCGAAACCGACCCGGACCCGATACCGCTCCCACGCACCCGACCGCAGCGCCAGTCCCTCGTTGTAGACCCACCGGCAGGCGCCGAACGTCCGCGTCAGCTGATCGGCCTGCTCCACGGTCGGATAGAAGCGAAAGCGGTACAGCCGGTGATGACAGTCCGGCTCCTTGGCATGGGACCGCAACCGCGTCGCTTCGCGCTTGTGGTGCTTACGACGGCCCCCGATGCCGAGGACCTCACGCTTGATGCGCTGCGCGTCCTCACCACTCAAAACCGCGGACGTCTCCCCGCCCATGTTCGCCCCCCATGCCCCGACTTCGGAACAGCACGTCAGATCGATCAACGAACGGGTGCACGGTTGGTTACGCGCAGTCCTGATTCCGGGTGAAGTGCGGAACTTCGTGGCTCGGGGAAACAGGCTCTGTGTACAGTGGTGCTGCTTTCGCGCAGGGTTTTGTGATGCGCGTGCCCCCTTAGCTCAGATGGCCAGAGCATTCCCCTTGTAAGGGAAGGGTCGTCGGTTCGAATCCGACAGGGGGCTCCAGTGAAGCGAGAAGGGGTCCCGCACTCTGTGTGCGGGACCCCTTCCTGTTGCGCCGGGTGCGGGTGGCTAGCCGAGCAGGCCGCCCACCAGGCCCGGCTGGCCCGTGGAGGACGAGCCGCCGGAGGGGCTGCCGGTGGTGCCGGTGTCGCCCGCGCCGCCGCCCGAGGTGCCGCCGCCGGACGTCGGGCCCGCCGAGGTGCTCGGGGCCTGGTTCACCGGGGCGGTGCGCTGCGGCGGGGCCTGGCCCGCCGTGGTGCCCTGGGTCTGGCTGGGCGTGCCTCCGGTCGCCGTGCCCGACGAGTGGGCCGCGTCGGGGGTGGTCGCCTCGCCTGACGGGTCGGCCCCGGCCGTGGCGTCGCCGGAGGGCGCGCCGGACGACGGCGGTGTGGTGCCGGTGCGCCGGCCGGGCTCCCCCGGGAGCGGTGAGCCGGGCAGGTTGTTGCGCGGGGCCTCGCCGGGGCCGGGGACGACGACGCGGCTGGAGTCGCGGACCGCGCCGCCGAGCAGCGCGCCGATGAGCAGGGTGAGGCCGACGGTGACGGCGGTGACGAGGGCGCCGCGGCGCAGGACGTAACGTCGCAGTTCCCAGATGTCGGAGCGGGGTCCGAGGGTGCGCCAGGCGCTGCCTGCGAGGCGGCCGTCGACGGAGTAGACGGGGGCGCCGGCGATGATCAGGGGGGACCAGGCGGCGAGGTAGATGATGTCGGGCGCGTCGTAGACGGGGACGGTCTTCCAGCTGACGGTGACGATGAGCGCGGCGGAGAGCAGGGCTCCGACGACGGCGGCGACGCGCTGCCAGCAGCCGAGGACGGTCAGGACGCCGACGACGACCTGGAGGAAGGCGATGACGAGTCCGGAGCCGACGGGGTGGTGGAGGGCGAACTGGCGCAGCGGTTCGGCGACTTCCCAAGGGTGGAGCGTGTTGAGCCAGGTGACCATGGAGCCGCGTTTGCCGCCGTCGAAGTAGACGGGGTCGCAGAGTTTGCCCATGCCGGCGTAGATGGAGATGAAGCCGAGGAAGATGCGCAGTGGGAGGAGGACGACGCCGAGGTTCAGTCGGCGGCCGGGGTAGTAGGCGTGCCGGGAGTCGTCGTCGGCGTGGCGGCGGCCGGGTCGTGGGTGGTCCGGTGGGTAGGGGTCGTCGAACTCGTCGTCGGCCCAGACGGATTCGTCGTAGGCGCTGCCCGTGGTGCGCAGGGGAGGCAGCAGCCGGGTCTCGCCGGATCCCGCGGTGCGCTGGTGGCCGAGGACGACGGGGGTTTCGACGGTGCGGTCGAGGTCGTCGTGGCCGAGGTGGCCGCCGTGGCCGGTGTCTGCGCGGTCGTGGTTCGTGCGCGGACGGTCGTAGTCCGCGCCGATGCGCGGGATGACCTGGGTGGATCCCGGTTCGGCGGTCGGTTCGTCGGTGTGGCGGACGCTGCCGCCCCGCACGGCTTGGAGGAGCCGGTGGGCGCCGGTGTCGTCGGGGGCGGACCGGCCGGTCCACACGACGGGTCGCCTGCGGGGTGCGCCCCGGCCCGCCGGGCCGCTGACGGGGAAGCGGGCGGTGTCGTCGGTGGCGCTCAAGTGCCCGGCGAGGCGCGGGGGTTGGGTCCGCCTCGCGGAGGCGCCCAACTGCACGCGGAAACTCGCGTGGTTGACGATGACCTGCGCCGGATCGCTCGGCACCTTCACCATGCTCAGCGCGGGAGCGTCGTCGAATCCCGACGAGCGGTCCCCCGTGGGTGTGCGGGGTGTTCTGGTGTCCACACTCATCTAACCGAGTGACACGGAGTTAGGACACTGCTTTGACCCGTCGGATCTGTCCGGACCCCGTCAAGGTTGTCCGGGACGCCCGAATGTCCCCGTGCGGGAGAACTGACGCACGTGCGTTCATCCGCGCTGTCGGGCCGCCTCGTACAGCACGATGCCGGCGGCGACACCGGCGTTGAGGGATTCGGCGCCGCCCGGCATCGGGATGCGGACCCGGACGTCGCAGGTCTCGCCGACGAGTCGGGACAGTCCCTTGCCCTCGCTGCCGACCACGATGACGACGGGTCCCTGGAGGGCGTCCAGGTCGCCGAGTTCGGCCTCTCCGTCGGCGGCGAGCCCGACGACGGTGATCCCGGCCTTCTTGTAGGCCTCCAGCGCGCGCGTCAGGTTGGTGGCGCGGGCGACGGGGGTGCGGGCGGCGGTGCCGGCCGAGGTCTTCCAGGCGCCGGCGGTCATGCCGGCGGCGCGGCGCTCGGGCACGACGACACCGTGGCCGCCGAAGGCGGAGACGGAGCGGACGACGGCGCCGAGGTTGCGCGGGTCGGTGACGCCGTCGAGGGCGACGATCAGCGGGTCCTCGCCCTCGTCGTGGGCGGCTTCGGCGAGGTCCTCGGGGTGCGCGTACTCGTAGGGCGGGACCTGGAGGACGAGGCCCTGGTGGTTGAGGCCGTTCGTCATGCGGTCGAGCTCGGGGCGCGGGGCCTCCATGAGGTTGATGCCGCCGCGCTCGGCCGCGAGCTGGAGCGCTTCGCGGACGCGTTCGTCGTTGTCGATGAACTGCTGGACGTAGAGCGTGGAGGCGGGGACGCCCTCGCGCAGCGCCTCGACGACGGGGTTGCGGCCGACGACGAGTTCGGAGGAGGACCTGCCGCCGCCGCGGCGCTGTGGCGGGCGGCCCTGGGCGCGGCGGACCTTGGAGGCGGCGGCGCGCTGCTTGGCGTGGCCCTTGCGCATCTCGGCGGGCGGGGTGGGGCCCTTGCCTTCGAGGCCCCGGCGCCGCTGGCCGCCGCTGCCGACCTGCGCGCCCTTCTTGCCGGACATGCGGCGGTTGTTCGCGGCCATGGCTTACCTGTTCTCCATCGAAGTGTGTGTGCGGACGTCTATGCAGTGTGCCGCCCGGAGGGCCGGGCGGCACAATCGATCTTGTGTTGGCCGGGGTGCTCAGCGGGGGCCGAGGCTCCAGCGGGGGCCCTGGGGACCGTCCTCGATGGCGAGTCCGGACTGGTTGAGCTGGTCGCGGATGGCGTCGGCGGTGGCCCAGTCCTTGCGGGCGCGGGCGGACTCGCGCTGGTCGAGGACGAGGCGGACGAGACTGTCGACGACGCCGTGCAGGTCCTCGCCGCGGTCGGCGCCGTCGCCGGCCCAGTGCGGGTCGAGGGGGTCGAGGCCGAGCACGCCGAGCATGGCGCGTACTTCGGCGAGGCGGGCGACGGCGGCTTCCTTGTCGTCGGCGCCGAGGGCGGAGTTGCCCTGCCGGACGGTGGTGTGGACGACGGCGAGGGCCTGTGGGACACCGAGGTCGTCGTCCATGGCTTCGGCGAAGGCGGGCGGGACCTCGGGGGCGGGTTCGACGACTCCGCCGGCCTTCTCGACCACGCGCTGTACGAAGCCCTCGATGCGCGCGAACGCGGACTCGGCCTCGCGCAGGGACTCCTCGCTGTATTCGATCATCGAGCGGTAGTGCGGGGTGCCGAGGTAGTAGCGCAGGACGATGGGGCGCCACTGCTTGACCATCTCGGAGACGAGGACGGAGTTGCCGAGCGACTTGGACATCTTGTCGCCGGCCATGGTGACCCAGGCGTTGTGCACCCAGTAGCGGGCGAATTCGTCGCCGTACGCCTTGGCCTGGGCGATCTCGTTCTCGTGGTGCGGGAAGATCAGGTCGAGTCCGCCGCCGTGGATGTCGAAGGCGCTGCCCAGGTACTTGTGCGCCATGGCCGAGCATTCCAGGTGCCAGCCGGGGCGGCCGGGTCCCCAGGGGGTGGGCCAGGTGGGTTCGCCGGGCTTGGCGGCCTTCCACATGGCGAAGTCGCGCGGGTCCCGCTTGCCGGTCTCGTTGTCGGCGGAGGGCTGGAGCAGGTTGTCCAGTTCCTGGCGGGACAGCTGGAGGTAGCCGGGGAAGGAGCGGACGTCGAAGTAGACGTTGCCGTCGGCCTCGTAGGCGTGTCCGCGTTCGATGAGTCCGCGCATCATCTCGACCATCTCGGACACGTGGCCGGTGGCGCGGGGCTCGTAGGTGGGCGGCAGGCAGCCGAGTTGCTGGTAGCCGTCGTTGAAGGCGCGCTCGTTCTCGTAGCCGATGGACCACCAGGGGCGGCCCTGTTCGCGGGCCTTGGTGATGATCTTGTCGTCGATGTCGGTGACGTTGCGGATGAACGTCACGTCGTAGCCGCGGTGGGCGAACCAGCGGCGCATGATGTCGAAGTTGAGGCCCGAGCGGATGTGTCCGATGTGGGGTGCGGCCTGCACGGTGGCGCCACACAGGTAGATCGAGACACAGCCCGGCAGCAGCGGGGTGAAGTCACGGATCTGCCGGGCGTTGGTGTCGTACAGGCGAATGGTCACGTCTCCAGGGTAGTGGGCGCGGGGCGGTGCCGTGCGCGCTTGGCCCCGGCCGGACTCCTCAGAGGCTGCCGACGACCTTGCGGGGTGTGATGCGGACGATCACCCGCTGGGCGTCGCGGGCGGAGGCCGGGTTGAACTCGGCGTACCTCTTGCCGGTGTATTTCAGGCTGAGTTCGTCGATGAGGTCCGTGGCGCCGTCGGTGGTGGTGTCGACGGTGCCGCGGATCTCGGCGTACTCGTAGGGGGAGTCGGGGTCGGTGACGACCGCGGTGACCCGGTGGTCGCGGTCGAGGTTGGACTTCTTGCGGCGGTCGACCGTGGTGGAGAAGAGGAGCTCGTCGCCGTCCCGTTTGACCCACACCGGGGACATCTGCGGGCTGCCGTCGGGCTGGATGGTGCCGACGACCAGGAAGACGGGGCCGTCGAGCAGGGTCTTGAGCCGGTCGGACAGTACGGCGGACATGGGCGCCTCCTCACGCGCTGGGGCTCTGCCGGTACCCTCGCACGCCCTCAGCGCACCCGCACGACGAGCGCGGTGGCGACGGCCATCAGTCCCTCGCCGCGGCCGGGGAAGCCGAGCCCGTCGGTGGTGGCGCCGGAGACGGAGACGGGGGCGCCGGCGGCCTCGGAGAGGATCTTCTGCGCCTCGTCTCGGCGTCTGCCGATCCTGGGGCGGGGTCCGACGACCTGGACGGCGACGTTGCCGATGCGGAAGCCGGCCTCGCGCACGATCCGGGCGGCCTCGGTGAGGAGGGTGACGCCGGAGGCGCCGGACCACTCGGGGCGGCCGGTGCCGAAGTGCTGTCCGAGGTCGCCGAGGCCGGCCGCGGAGAACAGGGCGTTGCACGCCGCGTGGGCGACGACGTCGGCGTCTGAGTGGCCGGCGAGGCCGGTGCCCTCGCCCTCCCACTTGAGGCCGGCGCACCACAGGTCGCGGCCCTCTTCGAAGCCGTGGACGTCGGTGCCGATGCCGACCTGCGGGAGGGGGATCTCGGGAACCCCGGGCCTCTCGGCGGTCTCCGGGATCTCGGGGGTCTCCGGGGTCGTCTCAGAAGCCATCGTTGAGCCTCCTGCGGGCGAGGACGGCCTCGGCGAGCACGAGGTCGAGGGGGCGGGTGACCTTGAACGCCTCCTCGTGTCCGGGGACGCAGACGACCGGTTGTCCGAGTTGCTCGACCATGCTCGCGTCGTCGGTGACGTCGTCGGTGACGGTCTCGTGGGCGCGCACGAGGACGGCCCGGTCGAAGCCCTGGGGGGTCTGGACGGCGCGCAGCCGGGCCCGTTCGGGGGTGCCGAGCACGGGTTCGGGGTGGCCGGGGGCGGGCTCGACCTCCTTGACGGTGTCGGCGAGGGGCAGGGCGGGGACGACGGCGGGGGCGCCCTCGCGCACGGCGTCGATGACGGCGTCGACCGTGTCGACCGGGACGAGGGGGCGGGCCGCGTCGTGGACGAGGACGATGCCGTACTCGGGGGGCAGGGCGTCGAGGCCGAGCCTGACGGATTCCTGGCGGGTCTCGCCGCCGGGGACGACGAGGAAGTCGGTCCGCTCGGGGAGCGCGTGCGCGTCGAGCAGCGACTTGACCTCGGGGGCGCCGTCGGGCGGGGCGACGACGACCACGAGGGAGACGGCGCGGGAGGCGGCGAGGGCGCGCACGGCGTGGATCAGCATGGGCGTGCCGTTCAGCGCGCGCAGCGCCTTGGGGGCGCCCGGGCCGAGCCGCACGCCCCGTCCGGCGGCCGGAATCACGGCCGCGGTGGGGGTGGCGGCTGCGCGGGGGGCGCCTGGGGCCGCTGGGGCGGACGGCGCGGGAGGCGGTACGTCAGACATCGGTTCCTGTCAGGTTTGTGTGCTCGGCCTACGTGGGTATGGCCTGGAGGAGTGCCGGGCGCGACGCCTTGACCGGAACCCTTCCGTGACACCGGTCGAGTCGGCTGCCCGGGCCCGGCACACCAAGTATCGGGGGATGCCCTCCGTGGGCGTAGGACTTCCGGGTCCGTTCGTCGGGCATGTGTCCGGGGACGAACATGCCGCAGCGCCCGGCGACAGGGGAACTGTCATCGGGCACCGCGGCATTTCAGTGTGCTGAACCGAGCGGGCGTCACCTGCTTCGTGTCAGGACGCGAGAACCTCGTCGAGCAGGGCCTCGGCCTTGTCCTCGTTGGTGTTCTCCGCGAGGGCGAGCTCGCTCACCAGGATCTGGCGGGCCTTGGCGAGCATGCGCTTCTCACCGGCGGAGAGTCCACGCTCGCGCTCACGACGCCACAGGTCACGCACGACTTCCGCGACCTTGATGACATCGCCGGAGGCGAGCTTCTCCAGATTTGCCTTGTATCGACGCGACCAGTTCGTGGGCTCCTCGGCGTACGGCGCGCGCAGCACCTCGAAGACCCGGTCCAGCCCGTCCTGACCGACCACATCACGCACGCCGACGAACTCCGCATTGTCCGCTGGCACACGTACCGTCAGGTCACCCTGGGCGACCTTCAGCACCAAGTAGGTCTTGTCCACGCCTTTGATCTGGCGAGTTTCGATGGCCTCGATCAGCGCGGCCCCGTGATGGGGATAGACCACGGTGTCGCCAACCTTGAACGTCATGTGACAGGTACCCCTTCCGTGGCTATCCAGGGTAACACGGATACGGCGTCTTCTGAATGGCGTTTTCGCAGGTCAGGGCATATCTCAGGGCTTGACAACACGGACAGGAACGTGCTTCGACAGGGCGGCGGAGGCAGGTATCCGCAGGTCGGAGCGGCTCTCCGGGCAGGGGGAAACGCGTACGTTACACACGTCCGGAGCCCCCTCCAAGTGGTCGAACATCCCGTTTTGTCCCCCGCCGGGCGTGCGAGTTCCGCTACTCCGTTCGGTGTGCCCGAGGCGGGTGCGGGGTGTTTCCGGAATTGATCACGGACGGCCACCTGAACGACGTGTGATCAATTCTGTGACGGCCCGGGTTTTCCTTCACGGAAATTTTGCGGACCCGCTTATGTGAATGGCGGACGGGTGCGGGGCCAAAGTGACGGGGGTGTCACCTGCGCGCCGCTGGGTACCCCTCGGGGAGGGACGCGCGGGGCTTCGGGAGGGTCGGGTGCGGGCGCTCGGGAACGGCTCGGTAACCTAAGGCCGCTGACAGACACTTAGGGCGGCTTTATCAGGGGTCGCCCCTGCGTTCAAGGAGTTGCCGCCGCCGTGAGCAGCAGCATTCGACGCGGCGTCCTCGCCGCCTCCGCCCTCGGGTTCTCGATCGTCTCGCTCGCCGCGTGCGCCGCCGGCAACGACGCCCAGACCCTGGAGATCAAGCCGGACAACGCGGCGACCAGCGTCGGCGACATCAAGGTGCAGAACGCCATCGTCGTCACCCAGCCCGACCTCCAGTCCACGGGCCCGGCGGTGATCTCCGCGACCCTCTTCAACAGCGGCACGACCGATCAGACGCTCCAGTCGATCACCGTCGCCGGCACCAACAAGTCGGCCACGCTGAGCCCGGCCGAGGGCCAGTCGCTGACGGTCCCGGCCGGCGGCCGGCTGATCCTCGGCGGCAAGGACAACGCCTCGGCCGTGCTGGCGAGCAGCCGCGAGGCCGTCCAGGACGGCAACGCGCAGAAGATCACCTTCACCTTCAGCAAGACCGGTGACGTGAGCCTGCGCGCGTTCGTCGTCCCGGCCGAGAGCTACTTCGCGTCCTGGGGCCCGAGCGAGGTGCCCTCGCCGCCGGCCACCGGAGGCGCGGGCGCGAACGCGAGCGACAAGCCGTCCGGCAGCCCCTCCGGCGAGGCGACCCCGTCGGGCACCCCGAGCGACGCCGCCTCGACGACGCCCGGCACCACCCCGAGCGACTCGGCCTCGGCGTCGGTCACCCCGGCCGGCTGAGCGGACGTACGGCACAGACCTGTCCACGGCACACACGAAGGGCGGCTCCCCCGCGAGGAAGCCGCCCTTCGCCGTGTCGCCGGGCCGGTCTACGGCTCGAACTTGTAGCCGAGACCGCGCACCGTCACCAGGTAGCGCGGGGCACCCGGGTCCGGCTCGATCTTGGCGCGCAGGCGCTTGACGTGGACGTCGAGGGTCTTGGTGTCGCCCACGTAGTCGGCGCCCCAGACCCGGTCGATGAGCTGCATACGGGTCAGCACGCGGCCCGCGTTGCGCAGCAGCATCTCCAGGAGGTCGAACTCCTTGAGCGGCAGGTCGACCTTGGAGCCGGAGACGGTGACCACGTGCCGGTCGACGTCCATCCGGACCGGGCCGGCCTCCAGCGCCGCCGGGGTGACCTCCTCCGGCTCGCCGCGCCGACGGAGCACCGCGCGGATGCGGGCGACGAGTTCGCGCGAGGAGAACGGCTTGGTGACGTAGTCGTCGGCCCCTATTTCCAGGCCGACGACCTTGTCGATCTCGCTGTCCTTGGCGGTGACCATGATCACCGGGACGTTGGAGCGGCCGCGCAGCTGGCGGCAGACCTCCGTGCCGGGCAGGCCCGGCAGCATCAGGTCGAGGAGGACGAGGTCGGCGCCGTTGCGCTCGAACTCGTCGAGTCCGTCGGGGCCCGTGGCCGCGACGGCGACCTCGAAGCCCTCTTTGCGGAGCATGTACGACAGGGCGTCGGAGAAGGACTCCTCGTCCTCGACGACGAGCACTCGGGTCACGGAAGGACCTCCGGGGCGGGAAGCGTTTCGTACGCGGTTGAGTCGGGGGAAGTGGAGGTGATCTGCCCGTCCTCCTCGTCGAGGTCGGGATGCTGCTGAGCGCGGTCGCGGGCCGCGCCTGCCTCCGGCAGCCGCAGAGTGAACGTGGAGCCCTGGCCTTCGGCGCTCCACACCGTGACCTCCCCGCCGTGCGAGGCGGCCACGTGCTTGACGATCGCGAGACCCAGGCCGGTGCCACCGGTGGCCCGTGAGCGGGCCGGGTCGACGCGGTAGAAGCGCTCGAAGATGCGCTCCTTGTCCTTCTCCGAGATGCCGATGCCCTGGTCGGTCACGGCCAGCTCGATCATGTCGCCGCCGCTCGCTCCGACCCGTCGCGCCGCTATGCCGACGCGGGTGCGGGCCGGGGAGTAGTTGACGGCGTTCTCGACGAGGTTGCCCAGGGCGGCGGCGAGCTGGCCGCGGTTGCCCCAGACGTGCAGGTCGGCGGTGCCGCCGGCGGCCATGGTGATCTGCTTGGTGCCGGCCTGGTGGCGGCAGCGGTCGACGGCCTCGGCGACGAGTTCGTCCACGCGCACCGGCTCGGCGTCCTCCAGCGGGTCGTCGTTCTGCACCCGGGAGAGGTCGATGAGCTCCTGGACCAGGTTGGTCAGGCGCGTGGCCTCTATCTGCATGCGTCCGGCGAAGCGCTCCACGGCCTCCGGGTCGTCCGAGGCGTCCATGACGGCCTCGGACAGGAGGGAGAGCGCGCCGACGGGGGTCTTGAGTTCATGGCTGACGTTCGCGACGAAGTCGCGCCGCACCGCCTCGATCCGCCGGGCCTCGGTCAGGTCCTCCACGAGCAGGAGCACCAGCCGGGAGCCGAGGGGCGCGACGCGGGCGGACACGGCGAGGGCCTCGCCCCGGCCGGTCCCGCGGCGCGGGAGGTCGAGTTCCACCTGGCGTATCTCGCCGTCCCTGCGGGTGTCCCGGGCCATCTGGAGCATGGGCTCGACGGCCAGTTTGCCGCCCCGGACCAGTCCGAGGGCGTACGCGGCGGAACTCGCCTTGACGACGGCGTCGGCCTCGTCGAGGACGACGGCGGAGGAACGGAGCACGGAGAGCACGGTGTCCACGCCGGGCGGCAGCACCGGGTCCGTGTGCAGGGAGGTGCGCGTGGGGCGCTTCTGCTCCCGCTCGCTCCAGCGGAACGCCAGCACGGCGATGACGCCGGTGAGCACCCCGGCGATCGCTGCCGCTGCGGCGACCGCCGCGTTCACGTCCATGCACCCAGGTTAGGCATGGGCCAGGACATCCCCACAGCCGTCGAAGTGCGAGCTTTCACACTCGTCGCCCAGAGTTCACCTTGGAGCCAGTATTGATTCATTTGGGGTGGCAGAAACGGACGCGTACGGGCCGGAACGTGGCAGCGTGGGGTTCGCACCGCTGGTTTCGCCACGGGCCCCGGCCCCCGGAACCCGGAACGACACGTAGGAGAGGGAACCCAGATGCGGGACGCGTACCACGAGGAACTCGATTCGATCAATGACGGTCTGGTGGAGATGGCCCGGCTGGTCGGGTCGGCGATCGGACGCGCCACGACGGCGATCCTCGACTCCGACCTGAAGCTGGCCGAGGCCGTCATCGAGGGCGACCAGAGGGTCGACGAACTCCAGCACGACCTGGAGGCCCGCGCGATAGCCCTGCTGGCCCGGCAGCAGCCGGTCGCCACCGATCTGCGGATCGTCGTGACGTCGCTGCGGATGTCGGCCGACCTGGAGCGTTCCGGCGACCTCGCCCAGCACGTGGCGAAGCTCGCGCGGCTGCGCTTCCCCGAGCGGGCGATCCCCCACGACCTGCACGCCACGATCCTGGAGATGGGGCAGCTCGCGCAGCGTCTGATGGCGAAGGCGGCCGAGGTCATCATCACCAAGGACGTCGACCTCGCGCTCCAGCTGGAGAGCGACGACGACGAGATGGACCTGCTGCACCGCACGCTCTTCCAGCACCTGATGGACCACCGCTGGAAGCACGGCATCGAGACGGCGGTCGACGTGACCCTGCTCGGCCGCTACTACGAGCGTTACGCCGACCACGCGGTGGCGGTCGCCAAGCGCGTCGTCTACCTGGTCACGGGTGAGCACGCCGACGAGCTCCAGCCGGACATCCAGCCGGTGACGGGGGTCGAGGGAGCGTAACCCCTCCGGGGGCCGGCGGGTCTCGCACCGGAACCCCGTCGACCATCTACGACTTGATGGCTTTTGTAGCTTTTTGATGGGGTCGCAGGGGGTGCGGTTGGGTGGGGACGCATCTGTGCGCCCTTGATGCGCCCGGCCCCGTGGGCGTGGAATGGGTGGAAGCACCACGTTCGAGCCCCCAGGCCACGAGGAGGACCCATGGCCGAATCCCCCGGCACGACGCCCGACCCGACACAGGAGCGCCCGAGCGAGGCACCCGCCGAGCTCACGAGCCTCCCGCTCGTCGGCGCCTGCGGCTGCGGTTCCGGCTGCGGCTGCGGCTGCCAGTCGGGCGGCCCCTGCCAGTGCGGCTGACGCCCGTTCCGTCGTACGACGGCGGAGGGCCCCGGTGACATGGTCACCGGGGCCCTCCGTGCGTACGGCGTCAGCTTCAGCCGAGGAAGCGGATGGACTTCACCGACGGGAAGCCGATCGCGGCCAGGTTGTTGACGTCACCCTCGACCTCAAGCGACCGCCCGGTGCAGTTCGGGCCGTCCCAGATCTTCGCGGCGCCGCTGATCTGGAGCGAGCCGGAGAAGCGGACCGGCTTGCAGCCCGGGCCGGTGATGCCCTCGGCCGGGTCGGCGAAGTTCTTGGCGTCGAAGAACGTGGCGCTGGTCGCGTTGGCCACCTGCGGGGTGTCGCCGTTGCCGGCCGCGGCGCCCTGACCGGCCTTCTGGCCGTCCGGCGTCACGCCGAACCACGTGCCGCCCACGCCCTGCCCGTTGGTGTCACCGGGCTTGGTGTCCTTGCTGAACAGGTAGACCGGCCAGCCGCCGATCGTCACCTGGAAGGCGCCGTCCCGCGGCAGGAACCCGATCGCCGACTTCTGGATGCCGTCGATGAAGACCTTGCCGCCCTTGGCGACCAGGTAGGGCGGCCAGGTGGTGGCGCAGGCGTCGAAGCAGTTGGACTTCGACGGCTTGGCGGTGTCCTTGTCGAAGCGGTACAGGGTGAAGCCGCTGCCGTTGATCACCACGGGGTCGAGCGCGCCGGCCTTGCCCGCGGACAGCTGCACCCAGCTGCGGGCCACGGGCTTCTTCGCCGCGGCGGCGGCCGCGGGCGCGGCGTTCGCCGCGAGGTCACCGGTGTTGGGCTTGGCGTTGTTCTGCTGGGCGGTACCGCTCTGGAAGGACAGACCCGCGGCGGCGGCACCCGCGCCCGCGGCGGCCGGCGCCGAGGCGGAGGCCGCCGGGGCACCCGAGGTGGCGGCGGCACCCGCGGCGTCGTCGCTGCCGTTGCAGGCGGACAGCAGGAGCATGCCGGCGGCGGCGAGAGCGGCGAGCGAGGTGACACGAGCGCGAGTTCGGAACATCGAGATAACCCCCGGGGTCGGATCGGTGATCGGTTCGGTGGCCCGCCCCGGCAGCTCCGAAGCGGTCGCACCCCCAGCTACGGACCGCGTCCCGGGCAGGTTCTATCGATCCCCTCTCCGACACACAACGGTGATCAATCGCGCACAACTCGATGACACACGGGAACTCCCGGAGACACCGCGCGCCCCGTTCGCTCACGCGCCGACGCGCGTCCGTGACGTTCCGGGTACGGGGACGGCGGGGTGGGGGAGGATGCGGAAGGGGCGCCGTGACGGTCGGTCATGGTGCCAGGGGGGAGACGGGACGACATGGCATCCACGAACGCGGTACCGGCTCCGGAGGACGGTTCGTCCGCGGGGGCGCTCTCGACGGCGTCCACGAGGTCGGCGGCGGCGCCGTCGGCACAGCAGGCCCGGGAGGCGTGGGCGGACGAGGCGTACACGGTCCTCGTGGGCGTGGCCCGCACCTATCACGCCGTGATCACCTACAAGGAGCTGGGCGAGGAGGTCCAGGCGCGAACGGGCATCCGTACCAGGGCACTTCTGCACAACTGGATCGGCTCCGTGCTCAGCCGTGTGGTGCACGAGGCGCACCGCCGCGGTGATCCGCAGCTGACCGCGCTGGTGGTCCGCAGCGACGACGGCATGGTCGGCGACGGTTACAAGGAAGTCCTGGCGGTCGCCGGGCAGCCGCCGGTGGAGGACGCACTGGCCCGCGAACACCACGCGGCCGAGGCCCGGCTGGCCTGCTACCGCCGCTTCGGCGCGACGCTCCCGCCCGGCGGCGGGGTCCCCGCCCTCTCCCCCAGACACCAGGCGGCCCTGGACCGCCGCCAGGCCCAAACGGAAAAGCCCCCACAGGTCTGCCCCACCTGCTTCATGCAACTCCCGGCAACGGGGGTCTGCGACTCCTGCGACTGACTCCACCCGGCGGGACCAGTGCGGCACGAGCCTGGCCGATCATGGGTGCGTCAGGTTCCTTCGCCCGTGATGTGATCCCTTGAGACAGGTGGCGCTGCGTCCCCACGCACTGTTGCCTCCGCGGTACGACCACCGGAGGGTCCTGGCGACCACGGTGGACGCCTGGGGCCGGGCCCTCTGGCTGATCTGCCCCGACGCGGAACTCGGACCGCGTTCACACGGCAGGCTCCACCCCCGGCCCCGCGCATACCCCTACGACGCCCTTCTCGTCGTCGACAACCGCGGCGCCGTACGGGAGCAGACCCTGCACGACGTGAGTGTCCGGGTCAGCCGCGTGGACACCTTGCCCAACGGGCGGTTGATCCTTCAGGGACATGGACCAGGACCCGGAACACAGCTCAATGCGCTGATATACGGCCGGGACGGCCGACCTCGACGTGCCTTCGAGATGGGGACCGCGATCGAGTTCATGATGGCGGACCGACACAACCACGTATGGAGCGCCTACTTCGACGAAGGCGTCTATACCGATCCGATCAGTTCCGCCGGCCTCGTGCGCTGGGACAGCGGTGGCCGTCAGGAGTGGCGGTACTCGGCTCCCGAGGGCGTCGAACACATCGATACGGTGTATGCCCTCAACGTCGACGACGGTGTGGCCCGGGCCTGCTACTACCCGACCTTCCCGCTGCTGGAGGTCCGTGTGAACGGGCGGATCCGCATCCGTGAGTCGCCCGTGACCGCGCCCTCGGGGATGGCCGTGCGTGGGGAGGAGATCGTGTTCCTCGGCGGGAATCGGCAGGGCGACCGGATTCACCGCTGCCGTATGACGGAACACGAAGCCATACTGATCGAAGAAGCCCGACTCACCTGTCCCGACGGCACGCCGCTCAAGCGGTACGCGTCCTCTGTCGGGCGAGGACGGCACCTGTATCTGCGCGGTTCGTCGACCGGGCAATGGTTCGTGATGAGCATGTAGACAGGCCGGGTCTCCGCTGTACGAGCGGTACACGAAGAGCCCGATTCCGCAGGTCATGGCCGCTCTGACGGTGGGCCGCATTCGGGATAACCTGTACATGAGGTGCGGTATGGACATCGAGCTGACGTACAGGAAAGGGCTGCTGCGCAGTATCGGCGACGTGGAGGTGTCCTACGGTCGACGGGAGTGGCTGGACAGTACGCCGCGTGCCCTGGGGCCGTGGACGCTGGAGTACCAGCGGTTCGGCACAACCCTGCGCTCCGTGGGCGACGTTGACATCACCTACCGCAAGTGGTCCAGCCTGCC
The DNA here is from genome assembly GCF_040638185.1 of Streptomyces sp. NPDC026672. Lineage (NCBI taxonomy): Bacteria > Bacillati > Actinomycetota > Actinomycetes > Kitasatosporales > Streptomycetaceae > Streptomyces > Streptomyces sp. NPDC026672. The sequence continues at coordinate 75,984 of NZ_JBEZXS010000020.1, read as the reverse complement.
GCGCACCGTGGGTCGATGGAGCTGTGAGGGCAGCAGGTTCGGCACCCGTCTGCTGCGGCTCGGGCCGTACGAGCTGGGATACGACGGAGCCGGCAGCCGTGTGCGCACCCTCGGCCCGCTCGAGATCTCCTACGACCGGCTGGGCACCCGCCCCATTCGCGCGCGCCTGCGCGACGAGACCGAGCCCCTGTCCGACGACCTCGTCCTGGCCCTGTTCCTCGTCCTGTTCTGGCAACGCCAGTCCTGGGATGCCTCCCAACGCGCCAACAGCTCATAGCCGTTCCGCCCGACGAGTCCACCATCGGCGGCAAACCTCGTTGCCCATGAGCCGCCGACCGGCTTCGATCGCAGCCATGAACGAAGGCGCCGCAGTCGACGTTGCCGACGACCAGATCCTCAGCCGCCAGATCATCCTCGCCATCAAGACACTCCGCGACCACCTGGGCTGTTCGCTCCACGAGGCCATGGACGTCTTCGCCGCCAGATACGAGGTGCTGAGAACGGAACGTCCGGACGACTTCGCATGCGGCCATGCCGAGTACGGGGCCGGCTTCCGTTCATGACGGCGACGCCGACTGGCGATCGGGTTCGGGGCCTTGAGGAGTCGGGTTGCTCTGCGGCGTCCTCGCTCTCACCGGCCGTAGCGTGACGAGCCCAGGGTCACCTGGTGGCCGACAAGGCTGATGTCGACGCCGTCCGGGGTGGCCCGTGCTGCGGTGAAGCCGACGCCCGCCGGGAGGTCGACCCGCCAGACGGAGCCGGCCCGTTCGGCGCCGGGAACGGTCAGGGTGAGCTCCGTCCCCTGCGCCAGGAGCGTCCCCGTGCTGTTCAACGCCGTACCGCCCACCGTGCCCGAGACCCTGACGCGTGCCGCCTGGCCGTCCGATCCCGGGGCCTGGGAGACCCGCAGCGGGCCGCCGTTGCCCGACAACCGTGTCACCACGCCGGACAGGTCCTTGTACGACAGCGTCAGGGTGCCGGTGGCCAGATTGGCGTCAGCGCTGCGCGCTGCCAACGACGTGACGTTCACACCGCGCAGGTCGAGGCGGAGACGGGCGATGTTGAGATAGCCGCCCTGTGTGTTGCTCGTGGTGTCGATGTAGAACTTTCCCGCGGTCAGCGTGACGTGACCGAAGTCGCCGCGGACCGCCTGGGTCAGAAAGGGGAAGCCCTCGATCGCCACGTCCATGTAGCCGTCGGTGGTGTTCGCGTAGCCGTACTTCTCCTTCGCGAGTTGCGCGGCCTCCTTGTCCGCGAAGTGCACGGCTATCCGGTCGGCGGTCGTGAACAGCGCGGCGAGCACCACCACCGTGATCGCCAGAACCTTCACCCATCGACGCCTCACGTCGATCCCCCCGTGCTGTGACGCATGTTGTTACAGGCACTGACGTGCAGGATCATGCACTCCCCCGGACGGATCACTTCGACGTCGTGTCCTTGCAGTTCTCCGGAACCTTCACCACGTAGAAGACCACCGGGTAATCGGTGATCTGCTGGTACGGGCGCGGCTGGGAGCCACAGATCTTCCACTCGGCGGGATCATCCACCGGACGGCCCTGTCCGCTCGCGTCCTTGAAGGTCATGTCGAGCTCGGAGCCCATCTGCTCGTACGCCCTCCCGGCGTTGCCGCCGGTGACATCGGGCATTGAGGCGGCAACCGGCTCATGAACTGCCGAACCATGCGTCTGGGCGGACTCCGAGGCGGGCGCGGTGCTCACCGCGACGTGCGGCACGGACGACGCGCCACAGGCGGTGACCGAGGCCAGGAGCGCGGCGGCGAGGGCAGGTCTCAGAAGCGTGGCGACGGTCATGTCCCCCCAACGTGACGGCAGTTCGGAACAGTCTCCACGACAAGAGAAAAGGAAGCACCACCCTTTGATCAACTCTGACCCAATAGCCCCGTCCGACGCCTTCTCGTGGACTTGGAGCACTCGCCCGCCGCGACCAGTCCCCCGATCCGCGGAAGTCCGTTCCTGGGGCAAGCCGTACCTTCCCGGCAGCGTTGCCCATAACGATCAGGCGTGAGAAGGTGCCGCAGTCGGAGTCGCCGAAGGCCACCCCCGTCCCACCGCACTCACAGGTGACCTGCACCCTCGCACGGCGGAAGGACAAGCCCGCCCACCATGACCAAAACCCCCGACGACGTCCCCGGGATAGCCAGCGAGGGCCACTTCGCGGCATTCATCCGCAGATACAAATCTCTCGACCTGTTCGCCCGATTCCTCGGCAACCCGTTCGAGCTTCTGTGCAGCGAGGCCCAGTGCGCCCTCGAAGCGCACGATCCCGGGACCGTGCTGGAACGACTGGCGATCACCGGCCCGCCGTACCCCCTCGGGGACAGCCACCTCGACTGGGACGACCCGGTGCCGCAGTCCCGGTACATCATCACCCGGGTCGCCCTGTTCGCCCCCGTCACACTCAGGGTGTGGACCCCCGCCGCCGGCACTCACGTCCTGCGGGGCGCACTGACCTGTGTCATCGCCAACCTCAACCAGCCCGAAGACAATCGCGTGGTGCGCTCCTGGCTCGACCTGGACGAGCACACCCCGAGCCACCTCCTGAAGCCCGACAGCGACCTGCTCCGCAGCCGCCTGTTCAGCGTCGGCGAATGGCTCCCCACCGACTACCCACACGGATCCCCCGAACGCGAGGGCCGCGGCACGACCTGACGCGCCCCTCCGAGCCCTCCGGCCGCAGGACCCCACGGACCGAGGTTCCAGAGAGGTTCCAACGCATGAAAATGCCCCCGCCCCGCGCCGTATGCGCAGGTCGGGGGCATGATCACGAACCCTACTTCTTCTTGCCCTGGTTCTTGACCGCCTCGATGGCTGCTGCCGCTGCGTCCGGGTCGAGGTACGTGCCGCCGGGGGTGACCGGGGTGAAGTCGGGGTTGAGTTCGTAGGAGAGGGGGATGCCCGTCGGGATGTTGAGGCCCGCGATGTCGGCGTCCGAGATGTTGTCCAGGTGCTTGACCAGCGCCCGCAGGCTGTTGCCGTGGGCGGCGACCAGGACGGTGCGGCCGGTCAGCAGGTCCGGGACGATCGCATCGAACCAGTACGGCAGCATGCGGACGACGACGTCCTTCAGGCACTCCGTGCGGGGCCGCAGCTCCGGCGGGAGCGTCGCGTAGCGCGGGTCGGAGAACTGGGAGAACTCGGCGTCGACGTCCAGCGGCGGCGGCGGGGTGTCGTACGACCGGCGCCACAGCATGAACTGCTCCTCGCCGAACTCGGCGAGGGTCTGGGCCTTGTCCTTGCCCTGGAGGGCGCCGTAGTGGCGCTCGTTCAGGCGCCAGGAGCGGCTGACCGGGATCCAGTGGCGGTCCGCGGCCTCCAGCGCGAGCTGCGCGGTGCGGATCGCGCGCTTCTGGAGGGACGTGTGGACCACGTCGGGCAGCAGGCCGGCGTCCTTGAGCAGCTCACCGCCGCGGACCGCCTCCTTCTCGCCCTTCTCGTTGAGGTTGACGTCCACCCAGCCGGTGAACAGGTTCTTCGCGTTCCACTCGCTCTCGCCGTGGCGGAGGAGGATCAGCTTGTACGGTGCGTCGGCCATGCCCCAGAGCGTAATCCACCCGTTCGGGCGCCTGCGCGAGCGCCCGGAGGCCGGACGGTTGACGGCTTCTGTTAATTGAGTGGCCCTCCCTCGACCCACCACCGTAAGGTCCGGATACCGCTTGAGCCGCTTACATGACGGTACGACCGCCATGCACACGACCGCCGCACACGACCACCGACCGTGGGGGACCCATGCCGACCGCCGCCCTGAGACGTGCCGCCCGCGAGACCGTCTCCGGACTGCCCCGTGAGTTCTGGTGGCTGTGGACCAGCACCCTCGTCAACCGGCTCGGCGCGTTCGTCGCCACGTACATGGCGCTGTACCTGACCCTGGACCGCGGCTACAGCGCCTCCTACGCCGGTCTCGTCGCCTCCCTGCACGGGCTCGGCGGGGTGGTGTCCTCGCTGGGCGGCGGGGTGATGGCCGACCGGCTCGGGCGGCGGCCCACCCTGCTCGTCGCGCAGTCCGGCACGGCCGCCTCGGTCGCGCTGCTCGGCTTCGTGCACGACCCCGTCGCCATCGCCGCCGTCGCGTTCCTCGTCGGCATGGCCTCCAACGCCTCGCGGCCCGCCGTGCAGGCGATGATGGCGGACATCGTGCGTCCCGAGGACCGGGTGCGGGCCTTCTCGCTCAACTACTGGGCGATCAACCTCGGGTTCGCCGTCTCCTCCATGGCCGCCGGGTTCATCGCCGAGGTCAGCTATCGCGCCGGGTTCCTGATCGAGGCGGGGATGACGGCGGTCTGCGCGGTCGTCGTCTTCGCCAAGCTGCCCGAGTCCCGGCCCGTGCGGGTCGCCAAGGAACGGGAGAAGGACGCGGCGGTGAGCCTCGGCACCGTGCTGCGCGACGGGCGGTACATGGCCGTCGTCGGGCTGTCGTTCCTCGTCGCGCTCGTCTTCCAGCAGGGCTCGGTCGGCCTCCCGGTCGCGATGGGCCACGCCGGGTTCTCGCCCGCCGACTACGGCATGGCCATCGCCGTGAACGGCGCGCTGATCGTCGTCCTCCAGATCCCGGTGACCCGCTTCATCGAGCACCGCGATCCGCGCCGGCTCCTCGTGATCTCGTCGCTGCTCGCGGGGTACGGCTTCGGACTCACCATGTTCGCCGGGTCGGTCGGGGTGTTCGCGCTGACGGTGTGCGTGTGGACGCTCGCCGAGATCGTCAACGCGCCGACCCAGACCGGGCTGGTGGTGCGGCTCTCACCGGTCCACGGGCGCGGCCGCTACCAGGGCATGTACACGCTGTCCTGGTCCGTCGCCGCCCTGGTCGCGCCGCTGATGTCCGGTGTGGTCATCGACCGGTGGGGCGCCGCGTGGCTGTGGGCGGCGTGCGCGGTGGTCGGTACGGTGGCGGCCCTCGGGTACGGGGTGCTCATGCGCCGCCTCCCGGACGACCGGCCCGCCCCGGCGACCGACGGCCCCGCCACCACCGACGCGGAGCCCGAGGTCCGTACGGCCTGACACCGTGACGCGCCCAACGCCGTCCGCGGTCACGTCAGCGACGAGCCACGGTCAGCGCCCCGGTGCCACGGTCACCGCCCGATGCCCCCCGCTCACGGATGCATCCGCGCCCCCTTCAGCACCTTGTCCACCGCGTTGCGCGGCCCGTGCACGGCGAGGCCGACCAGGTCCAGGTCCGCCGTCGGGACGGCGGCGACGGCCGCGCGGTTGGCCTCGTCGTGGCCGGTGGCGAACAGGTCGGAGGTGAAGACGGCGCGGGGCAGGGCGCGTGACAGGGCCCGGGTGTGCGCCGCGGCGAGGACCTCCTTCGTCCCCTCGAAGACCAGCACGGGCTGGCGGAACATCGGCAGGTAGGACACCCCGCCGCCGTCCTCGTACGGCTCCCCGATCACCTCGGGCAGCTCGGTGCCCAGCCCGCTGACCAGGAACGCGGTGACGTTCAGGCGCTGCCAGGACGCCAGGTCCGCGCGCAGCAGGACGGCGATCTTCGTATCGAAGCGGACGGGCTCGGTGCTCTGCGTGCTCATGCCGTGAGACTGCCGGGCGGCCCGCGACGGGGTCTTGTACGTTCTTTGCATGGCCGCGCAGCCGGAGGTCTCCGCCTGGCGCCCGCACGTCCCGGGCGTCGTGGAGGTGTTCCACGCGCACTTCACGGAGTACGCGTACCCGATGCACGTCCACGAGGCGTGGACGCTGCTGATCGTGGACGACGGGGCCGTGCGCTACGACCTCGACCGGCACGAGCACGGCACCCCGCACGACACGGTCTCCCTGCTGCCGCCGCACGTGCCGCACAACGGCTCCCCGGCCACCCCGCACGGCTTCCGCAAGCGGGTCCTCTACCTCGACGCCACCCGCCTCGGCGAGGACCTGATCGGCCCGGCGGTCGACACCCCGGACCTGCGCGATCCCGTACTGCGGCGGCGCGTGGGCCAGTTGCACGGCGCGCTCGCGCGTCCCGGGGACGAGCTGGAGGCGGAGAGCAGGCTGACGCTGATCGGGCAGCGGCTGCGCGCCCATCTGCGGGCCGGGGACGACGAGTCGGCACCCCGCACCGGTCCGGCGCTCGCCCGCGCGCTGCGCGAACTCCTCGACGAGCGGATCACGGACGGCCTCGGCCTGGCCGAGGCCGGGAAGCTGCTGAACGCCCATCCCGCCCATCTGGTACGGGCGTTCGGCGCGGCCTACGGCATCGCCCCGCACCAGTACCTGATGTCCCGCCGGGTCGGCCGGGCGCGCGGGCTGCTGTTGGAGGGGAGGGCGCCGGGCGAGGTGGCGGCGGTGACGGGGTTCTTCGACCAGGCCCATCTCACCCGGCACTTCAAGAAGTTGGTGGGGGTGACACCGGGGCGCTACCGGGACAGCGGCGCCGACCGTGACCGCCGTGGCCCCGAGGGGCCCTGGAGTCCGCGCTGCGCCTCGTAGAGGTTGCGGGGCCGTACGGCGTCCGTCGTGCCGTACAGCTCCAGGCGGGTGTGCAGGTCGCCGGTGAAGTCGGGGACGTCGATCTGGTCGAACTCGGTGACCGTGTTGAGGCCGACGGTCGCGGAGTAGGGCGCGAGGCCGTCGAGTCTCATCAGGCCGGCGCGTCCGTTGGTGACCCGGATGTTCCAGTGGGTGAACCGCGCGCCGAACAGCGGGCCGGCGCTCGCGTCGCCGCCGTGGCGGCCGTTGTTGTGCACGGTGATGTCGGTGCGCACGTCGGCGAAGGGCAGTCCGCGGTGGCTGTCGAAGGTGCCCATGCGCATGTCGCCGCGCGACCAGACATTGTACGAGGACAGGCCCTCGACGTTGATGCCGTGGAGCTGGGTGTTCGCCGGTGCGGGGACCGTGCGGTCCTCGATCGTGAAGTCCTCGACCAGGTTGTCGTGGGAACCCTCGCGGCAGAAGTACGGGTGGTGCGAGCCGCGTCCGGCGACCCGGGTGCGGCGCAGGGTGCAGGCGGAGGCGGCGACCAGGCCGAAGCCGTTGTCGACGTGGCGGACGGTGACGTCGTCCACCCAGCAGTCGTAGGCGCATTGGAGGACGACCCCGTTGTGGCCCTTGTCGAGCAGGTGCGGGGCCTGCGGGGTCTCGACGGCCTCCAGGGTCAGCCCCTCGACGCCGGAGCCGGTCAACTCCGGTACGTGCGTGGTGAACCGGGGGTCCCATTCGGGGCGTACGTCGAGCGGGAGCGGGCGTTCGAGGGTGACGCGGCGGCCGTGGACGCGGGTGACGCGCACGGGCCACTCGTAGGGGACGTACGAGGTCAGCTTGGTCTTGTCGTCCCAGACGTACGCCTCGGGGCCGGGGCCGCCGCCGGACATGTGCTCCAGGAGGGTGTGGTCGGCGTCGTCGGCGAGGCGCAGCAGGACGAGGGCGCCGGGGCGCAGCCGCGTGGGGTCGGCGACGGTGACCGTCCAGGAGCCGCGGCGGGCCGGTTCGACGGTGGTGAGGGTGGTCCACTCGTCGCGGGTGTTGCCGGTCCAGCCCTCGAAGGGCCAGGCCCGTTCGCGGATGGCGGTGACGAGGGAGTTCCAACGGGCCCTGGGGGCCAGCCAGATGAGGCCGCCGGCCCAGGACCAGGACGACTTGTCGCCGCCGTAGCGGGAGCCGTAGGGGCCGATCAGCTCGGTGAGGTTCTTCGTCGCGTAGAGGGTGGTGCGGCCGCTGCCGGCGCCGCGCAGGACGACGTTCGAGTGCCCGATGCGGATGAGGTCGTCGATCCGGAAGGTGCCGGGCGGGATGGTGACCGTGCCGCCGCCGGCCCGTCCGGCTGCGGCGACGGCACGGTTGATCGCGGGGGCCGAGTCGGTGGTGCCGTCGGCCACGGCGCCGAAGTCGGTCACGTCGGCCACGACCCGGTGGCGGGGCAGGCGCGCGGTACCGGCGCGCTGTCCGGCCCGGCCGACGTAGGGGATCTGCGGGTGGGTGAAGGGGTTCCGGGTGAACTCCCGCCAGATCGTGGGGGTTTCCGCTGCGGCGGCGGTCGCGGTGGGTGCGGTGGCCGCGCCGAGCGCGACGGCCGTGGCCCCGCCGAGCAGGGCCCGTCTGCTGAGGCGCGGTGTGCTCATTCGCCCGTCCTCCCATGCGGATTTCATGGATGTGAACGACGTTCAGGAGTGCGTTGGCGGTGAGCATGCCATCAGAACCCTCGCCCAGGGAAGGGGTCGTACGGGGGGGGTACTGGGGGTACTGGGGTCAGCCGGCCGCCGGATCGGACGGGCGCTCGATCAGGTGGGTGAACGCGTCGAGGTTGCGGGTCGACTCGCCGCGCGACACCCGCCAGGCGTACTCCTTGCGGATCGCGGAGGCGAAGCCGAGTTCGAGGAGGGTGTTGAAGCTGCCGTCGGCGGCCTCCAGCACCTGGCCGAGCAGCCGGTCGGTCTCCTCGGGGGTGACGGAGGCCAGCGGGAGGCGGGAGGCGACGTAGATGTCGCCGAGCGGGTCGACGGCGTACCCCACGCCGTACAGCTTGAGGTTGCGCTCCAGGAGCCAGCGGTGGACGGCCGCCTCGTTCTCGTCGGGGTGGCGGATGACGAAGGCGTTCAGCGACAGCGAGTGGCGGCCGACGATCAGGGAGACCGTCGTCGACAGCTTGCGGGTCCCGGGGAGCTTCACCACGAAGCTGCCGGACCCGGGGCTCTCCCAGTCGAGTTCGGCGTCCCGGAGGACGTCCTCGATGACCTGCGCCGCGGCCCGCTGTGCATCAGCCATGGGCCGAGCGTACGCGACGCCGGTGGGACTGGGTCGCGGCCGCGTACACGTCGGCGGTGGCGGCGGCAGCGGCGTCCCAGCCGAAGGACCCCGCGTGTCGCGCGGCGGCCCCGCCCATCGTGGCGCACAGCGACGGGTCCTCGGCGAACCGCCGCAGCACCCGCGCGTACGCGGCCGGCTCGTGCCCCTGGACGAGGAACCCCGTCTCCCCGTCCCGCACGGCCACCGGCAGACCGCCCACCGAGGCCGCGAGGACCGGGGTGCCGGCCGCCTGCGCCTCTATGGCGACCAGGCCGAACGATTCGCTGTAGGACGGCATGACCAGCACGGACGCGGCCCGGAACCAGTCCGCGAGCTGCGCCTGCCCGACGGGCGGACGGAACCGCACGACGTCCGCGACACCGAGGCGCGCGGCGAGCTTCTGCAGACCTTCCGGCTTGGCGAGGCCGCTGCCGCTGGGGCCGCCGACGACCGGTACGACGATGCGCGAGCGCAGTTGCGGGCACTCGTCGAGCAGCACGGCCACGGCGCGCAGCAGCACGTCGGGGGCCTTGAGGGGCTGGATGCGGCCCGCGAACAGCGGGATCAGCGCGTCCTGCGGCAGACCGAGCCGGGCGCGCGCGGCGGCGCGGCCGTCGGCGGGGCGGAAGCGGTCGAGGTTCACGCCGGGGTGGACGACGGCGACCTTGGCGGGCTCGGCGGCGTAGTGGCGGACGAGTTCGGCCGCCTCCTCCGCCGTGTTGGCGATCAGCCGGTCGGCGGCGGCGACGATCTGGGTCTCGCCGATGACACGGGCGGCGGGCTCGGGGGTGTCGCCGTCGGCCAGGTTGGCGTTCTTGACCTTGGCCATGGTGTGCATGGCGTGCACCAGGGGGACGCCCCAGCGCTGGGCGGCGAGCCAGCCCACGTGGCCGGAGAGCCAGTAGTGCGAGTGGACGAGGTCGTAGTAACCGGGGCGGTGGCCGGCCCACGCCTGCATCACACCGTGCGTGAAGGCGCACAGCTGGGCCGGCAGCTCCTCCTTGGCTAGCCCCTCGTAGGGGCCGGCGTCGACGTGGCGGACGAGGACACCGGGGGCCAGCTGGACGGTCGGGGGGAGGCCGCCCGAGGTGGCGCGGGTGAAGATCTCGACCTCGATGTTGATGGCGGCGAGGCGCTGCGCGAGCTCCACGATGTAGACGTTCATGCCGCCGGCGTCGCCGGTGCCGGGCTGGTGGAGCGGTGAGGTGTGCACGGAGAGCATCGCCACCCGGCGGGGCCTGCGGTGCAGCCGCAGCCGGGCGGAGGCGGCCGGGGAACGCCGCCCGAGCCTGCTCACGTACTGGCTCACCTGGCGTTCCTCCTCACTGCGGGCATGCCTGACGGAGGACGTGCGGGGCCCTCCAAGGTGGTGCAACAGCGGAGGTGTCAACTCCATTTCCCAGTAGTGGGACTTTACCGAATCATTGCCGATTCTCGCTCAACCGTTCGAGGCGGAACGGCGTAGGCTCCCGCGGCCCGGCTACCCTCGTAGGCATGTCAGCCCGCGAAGCCGCCCTCCCCCACCCGCGGCTTCGCCCGCGCGGGGGCACCCCCGTCGTGGGGACGGTGACGCGGGGCACCACCAACCCCAATCGGCTGCGCCGCATGGACCGGTGGATCGTGGCCACGCACGGCGGTGAGCTGCGCCGGGCCGGTGACGCCGTCGCGGTCGACCTCGGGTACGGGGCCGCGCCCTGGACGGCCGTCGAACTGCTCGGCCGACTGCGGACCGCCGCGCCGCGCACCCGGGTGGTCGGCGTCGAGATCGAACCCGCCCGGGTGGCCGCGGCACGGCCGTACGAACGCGACGGGCTGGTCTTCCGGCACGGCGGCTTCGAACTGCCCGTCCCCCGGCGCCCGCACCTGGTGCGCGCCGCCAACGTCCTGCGCCAGTACGGCGAGAGCGAGGTCGCGGCCGTCTGGGAACGGCTGTGCGCCCGGCTCGCCCCGGCCGACGGCACCTCGCGCGGCGGCCTGCTCGTCGAGGGGACCTGCGACGAGATCGGCCGCCGCCACGTCTGGGTGGCGCTCGGCCCCGAGGGCCCGCGCACGGTCACCTTCGCCACCCGGCTCGGCTCCCTGGAGCGCCCCTCCGACCTCGCCGAACGCCTCCCCAAGGCGCTCATCCACCGCAACGTACCCGGCGAACCGGTGCACGCCTTCCTGCGCGACTTCGACCGCGCCTGGGCCGCCGCCGCGCCCTACGCCTCCTACGGCGCCCGCCAGCGCTGGCAGCGCGCGGTGCGGTCGCTGACGGCCGACTGGCCGGTGACGGACTCGCCCGCCCGCTGGCGGCAGGGCGAAGTCACCGTGGCCTGGGGGGCGTTGGCGCCCCGCACCATCTGACACCTTCCGTCGCCGACCGCCGGGGAACGATCTCCGTGGGCCGTTCGTCACATAGGCGGCGAGCGGCACCCTCTGTCGCTCTCCGCGGTGACATGGCACGATCCTCCGGGCACGACACATTTCTGACGGACCATCAGTTGGGGAGTCGTATGCGTACGGGCAGACGCGGCCTGATCGCGACAGCCGTGACCGTCGTCTGCGCGGTCACCGTCCTGGCGGCGCCCGGCACGGCGTTCGCGAGCCCGGCACCGCCCCCGACCCCGGCCGATTCCGCTCCCCCCTCCGCCTCCGCTCCTCCCGCCCCGTCCGCCGACCCGGCCCCGACCACCCCCGAGGACGAGGAACTGGAGGCGGTCCGCCGGCAGTTGGACACGCTGTACCACGACGCGGCCGTGGCCACCGACGCCTACAACGCCGCCGAGGAAAAGGTCGGCACCCAGTCCGGCGAGATCGCCGCGCTGGCCGTGAAGGTCGCCGAGGGCCAGGCGAAGCTCGCCGGGCTGAAGGAGCGCGCGGGCGCCGCCGCCCGGGGGCAGTACCGCACGGGCGGCATCCCGCCCGAGGCCGCGTTCCTGCTGAGCGACGACCCCCAGCACTTCCTCGACGGCGCCGGCCGCGTCCTGGAGGGCCACCGCGCCACCAAGGGCCTGATCGACGAACTGTCCCGCACCCAGCAGGACTTGGAGCAGTACGCCGCGGACGCCGACGCGCAGTGGCAGGAGCTGGAGGCCACCCGCAAGGCGAAGGCCGCCGCGAGCAAGGAGATCAAGGGCCGGATCGCGGCCGCCGAGAAGCTGGAGTCCCGGCTGGCGGAGCGGCAGAAGCGGCGCCTCGCCGAGCTGGAGAAGGAGGCGGCCCGCCGCGCGCAGACCGCCTGGCTCGGCACCGGCATCCTGAAGGGGACCGCGGACGAGGAGACCCCGGAGGGCAGGAAGGCGGTCGCGTACGCCACGGCCCAGCTCGGGAAGCCGTACGAATGGGGCGCGGAGGGCCCGAAGACGTACGACTGCTCGGGGCTGACCTCGCAGGCGTGGGCGAGCGCCGGACAGCCCGTGCCGCGCACCTCGCAGGAGCAGTGGAAGCGGCTCAGGCACGTCCCCGTCGAGGACATGCGGCCCGGCGACCTGATCATCTACTTCGACGACGCGAGCCACGTCGGGATGTACGTGGGCGACGGCAGGATCGTGCACGCCCCGCGGCCGGGGCGCACGGTGACGATCACGGGCGCGGGCACCATGCCCATCCTCGGTGCCGTACGGCCCGGCGCCTGAGCCCGCCCCCAGGAGCGGCGGTGGTGTGACCCAGCGCACGGCCAACCCTCCGCGAAACCAGGGCCGGACGTGACGTTCGTCATCCCCTCCCGAGCGTCGGCCCGCCCAACTGCGGTGCGGCAAACGGCATATGACAGTGGCCTGAGTCGGAGCGACGCGGCTCACACCATTCCGTTGCGGTGGCCAGTACCGCTATGGTCCCCGTCGGTGGGTCGAGGTCCTTCGCCCCGCCGTGCCCTCGGGGGGAGGGAAGGAAACCGTCACGATGCCCGTACCCGTACCGCGGCAGAGAGCCATCCCGGCCGTGGAGAGTGGTCAGGCGCAGGCCGCGTCCGCAGTCGGCGGCCCCCTCAAGAAGGAAGAGGCCCCCCGCACGGACGTCGCCACCCACCACCACGGCGCAGCCGGTGTCACGCTCACGCTGCTGCTGATCGAGGACGACCCGGCCGGTGCCCCGATGGTGCCCGAGCTGCTGGACCCGTCCGGCACGCAGATCCGCGTGCGCACCGCCCGCAACCTCACCGAGGCCGAGCGGCTGCTCACCGACGACGTGCACTGCATCCTGCTCGACCTCACGCTGCCGGCCTCCGCGCGCGGCGACGACGGGGACGACGACGAGCTGGCCGTGCTCAAGCACGTGCTGGAGCTCGCGCCCCGGCACGCCGTGCTCGCGCTGACCGCGTCGGGCGACGCCGAGCGGGGCGCCGAGGCCGTGCGCGTGGGCGCCCAGGACTATCTCTTCCGCGATGAGCTGGACGGACGGCTGCTGAGCCGGGCAATTCGCTACGCCGTGGAGCGGAAACGTTCCGACACGGCGGAGCGGCGTCTCGCCGAGGGCCGGGTGCGCGCGCAGGAGAACCGCCGGCTGGAGCGGGGGCTGCTGCCCACGCCGCTGCTGGAAGGCTCCTCGCTGCGGTTCGCCGCCCGCTACCGGCCCGGCCGCTCGCGGGCGCTGCTCGGGGGCGACTTCTACGACACCGTGCGCACGCCCGACGGCACCGTGCACGCCATGATCGGCGACGTCTGCGGGCACGGCCCCGACGAGGCCGCGCTCGGTGTGGAGCTGCGGATCGCGTGGCGCGCGCTGACCCTGGCGGGACTGTGCGGGGACCGGCTGCTCGCCACGCTCCAGCAGGTCCTGGAGCACGAGCGCGCGGACGAGGAGATCTTCGCGACGCTGTGCACGGTCGACATCTCCCCGGAGGGCGACCGCGCCGACCTGTACCTGGCCGGTCATCCGGCGCCGCTGCTCACCCGGCCGGGCCGGGACGCGGAGCTGCTGCCGTACGACAACAACGGCCCCGCGCTCGGTCTGCTCGCCGACGCGCGCTGGCCGCGGATGCGGGTGGAGCTGGGCGCCGAGTGGGGCCTGATGCTGTACACGGACGGCCTGATCGAGGGGCGGACCGGCATCGGCGGGGAGCGACTGGGCGAGGACGGGATGCTGGAGATGGTCCGCCGGCAGCTCGCGCAGGGCATGCGCGGCGAGCACCTGCTGCGCGCGGCGGTGCACGAGGTCCGGGAACTCAACGGCGGCGAGCTGACGGACGACGTGGCGGTGGTCCTACTGAACCGCGTACCGGAACGGGACTGAGCGACGAGGCGGGCTGGACGCCAGGCAGTGGCCGGGGGCCAGGGCCCGACAGCGGGCCGGGCCGGGACTGAGCGGCGGGTCGGAGCTGAGTGCCGGGCTGCCTCGGGCGGCGGCCGGACGGCCGGGGCCGGGCCAGTGGGCCGGGCCCGGACTGAGCGCCGGGCCACCCCGGGCGGCGGCCGGGCAGTGGCCGGAAACCAGGGCCAGGCAGTGGGCCGGGCCGGGGCTGAGCGGGGGGCCAGGCTGGACGCCGGGACGAGCGCCGGGCCGCCTCGGGCGGCGACCGGACAGCCAGGGCCGGGCGGCGGCCGGGAACCAGGCCGGGCAGCGGGCCAGGCCGGGACTGAGCGGCGGGCCAGGCTGGACGCCGGGACGAGCGCCGGGCCGCCTCGGGCGGCGACGGGACGGGCGGGGCCGGGCAGTGGCCGGGAACCAGGGCCCGGTAGTGGGCCGGGCCGGGACTGAGCGGCGGGTCGGGGCCGAGCGCCAGGCTGCCTCGGGCGGCGGCCGGACAGTCGGCGGCCGGGCAGTAAGCCCGGGGCGGTGGGGTCAGCGGCCGCCGTTGTAGGGGCCGTAGGGGCCGTCGCTGCTGCTGCCGCCCCGGCCGCGGCGCCAGCCGCTGCCGCCGGAGACCTGCTTGACGGCGGGGCGGACGTCCACGATGTAGACGATGCTCGCGATCACGCCGGCGATCGGCAGGATCGACAGGATCGAGAACAGGTAGCTGACCACCAGCGCGATCGCCAGGATGATCAGCCAGAAGATCTTGTTCTGCTTGTCCGCCGCGCGGAAGGCGTCCTCCCTGCGGAACACCGCGTCGACCAGCCCGAACGCGGAGAGCGCCATCATGACGATCTTCAACAGTCCCAGGAAGCCCGTGAAGCCCAACATCAGCATGCTGTCCACCGCCCGTACTCTCCGACTCCTACGCCGCCACCGTACCCATAGAACGGGCCGGGCACCCCAAGGGTGCCCGGCCCGTTCCGTATCCGCGTCACCCTACTTGGCGGGCGGGGTCGTCTTCTTCGCGGTGGGCTTGCGCACCGGGGGCTTCTTCGCGCTGGGCCTGTCAGCCGCCTCGACATCGGCCGGGGTGGGGGCGACGGTCGGGGCGGAAGCGGCGGTGGGGACGGAAGCGGCGGGCGGGGTGGAGGTGACGGTCGGGGCAGGCTTCGGCGCCGCCTTGGCCTCCTCCTTCACCTCGACCGGCTCCGCCTTGGGCTCGACCGCGACGGCGATGTCCTCGATGCCCTCGGCGGCCTCGCCGCGCCAGCTCCGCACGGTCAGCTCGCCGTGCTCGGCGACCTTCTCGTACGTCTCGCGGGCCTTGACGGCGTACTCGGCGGCGACGCCGACCCCGCGCAGGGCGAGGTCCTGGGCGGACTCGCCGAGCTTCTTGAGGTCGCCGTCGATGGTGCCGAAGAACTCGTTGACCTTGGACTGGAGGGTCTGCTGCGCCTCCTTGGCGCGGGCGGCGGCCCGCTCCTGCACGGCCTTCGGGTCGGTGTGGCGCACGGCCTCGATCCGGGCGGGGGCCTCGGAGCGCAGCTGCTCGACCAGCGCGGGGACCTTGCGGGCCTGCTGGAGGGCGAGGTCGGCGGTGCCGGCGGCGAAGTAGAGCGGGGTCGGGTCGCTGAGGGTCTTGCGCAGGTCGTTACTGATGTCCATGGTGAGAGTCCTCCCGGATTCACGTTCGGCTGAGGGTGTGTGTGGTCCGTGGTGGCCGGCCGGCTGCCCTGGTCCGGTTGGACCGGCCGTCCGCCGCGGAGCGGGGTCCACGGCGCCGGGTCAGGCGCCGACGCCGGGTCTGCGCCCGGAGCCGGTGCCGTGTTCTGTTGTGGTGACGCCGTGTGCCGCGCCGTCGGCCTCCGTGCGGGTGCCGGGCTCGGCGGTGTCGTCGTCGGGCCGGGAGGTCTCCGTACCGTCGCCGCCGAATCCGTTCTCCTTGCGGAAGGACTCGTAGATCTGGAGCAGCACCTGCTTCTGCCGCTCGTTGAGCGTGGGGTCGGCGAGGATGACGGCGCGCGTCTCGACCTCGTCGAGTTCGCGCTCCGCGTCGAGGATGCCGGCCCGGACGTACAGCGTCTCCGCGGAGATGCGCAGGGCCTTGGCGACCTGTTGCAGCACCTCGGCGCTCGGCTTGCGCAGCCCGCGCTCGATCTGGCTCAGATACGGATTGGACACCCCGGCGGCGTCGGCGAGCTGCCTGAGCGAGAGCTGCGCGTTGCGCCGCTGCTCACGCAGGTACTCACCGAGATTGCCGACGTTGAGCGATGCCATGTCTCCACCTTGCCCCACCCCCGCTAACAATTGCAAGCACCCCGCTTGCAACAGTGCACCCCACCACACCCCCGGCCCATCCCGCCACCTCCTCGGCCGTCCTGTCTCTGCGATGTGCAGGCAGCCCCGCTCTTCTGTGGGCATGCGCGGCTGTCCCGGTCGTGTGTAGGCAAGTTCTGGAGAGTTCCGGTCTTGTGGGGGTACGGCGGTCACGGCGCTTCTACCGCCGCTTCCCGATGCACCGCTGCAGGCCGAGCTCGCCTTACTCGGGCACCGCTCGGCCGCGGTCGACCTTCCGGGGCACGGATTCGAGGCGACCTTCCCCGCGACCTACCAGGCTCCTCAGGATCTCGACGCACTCGCCGCGGAACGTCGCCCGCGTGATCGAAATCCTCGAACGGGCCAAGCGGAACGGGCCCACCATCCTCGTCGCCCACAGCCGGGGCGGCATCACGACCACCGCCGTCGCCAACGCCCGGCCCGAGCTGATCGACCGGATCGCTTACGTCGCCGCCTGGTGCCCCGTCGACCTGGACGTGAGCGACTACTACGCCCAGCCGGAGATGGCGGACGTCGACGCGGGAGTCTTCGCTGCCACGCTCGTCGGGAACCCGGCCGAACTCGGTCTGCTCCGGACCAACTTCCGCACCGCCGACCCGGCAGCGCTCGCCGCGTTCAAGCGAGCGCTCGCCGCCGACCTCACCGATGACGAGTTCCGGACCTTCCTGAACACCTTGCAGCCCGATGAAAACCTTGATGTCGGTACGTCCACCGACCGGGCACAGGCCACGACCTGGGGGCGGATTCCCAAAACGTATGTACGCCTGGCCGACGATGCCGGCCTTCCGCTCGCCCCAATCGGGGGGTTGCCGCAGGGGCCGTGCCGCCAGTCCGGTGCGTCAGGCTCGACAGATGCAGAAAGGGTGGCCGGCGGGGTCGGTGAGTACCCGTGCTCTGGTGGCGTCGTGAGGCTGGTGGTCGGGTTTGTTCGCCCCCAGTTCCAGCAGTCGGGCCTCGGCCTCGTCCAGGTCCGGGACGTCGAAGCAGAGGTGCAGTTGTTGGGGGACCGTCTGCTCGGGCCAGTGCGGGGCCCGGTAGTCGTCGACCCGTTGGAATCCGATGAAGAGGCCGTCCTCACGCTTGAGACCCGCGAAGTCCGCGTCCGACTTCGGATGCGGTTCGAGACCGGTGGCCTGCCGGTAGAACGCCGCCAGAGTGAGCGGGTCAGGGCAGTCGAGCGTTATCGCGGCCAACTTCATCTGCAGGGACATGGCACCTCCGGCCGACCAGTGGACTTCCGCCGCACACACCCTAGAGATCTCCAAAGACAGCTGCCGCTCGTCACCTCGGGGCCTGGGTGAATTTCCTGGTTGTCCAGAGGTGGCCGAGGATCGTGAGGGACAGGCACCAGGCCACGGTGAGCCAGCCGTTGTGGCCGATGCCGGTGCCGAGGAGCAGGCCGCGCAGGGTTTCGATGGCCAGGGTGAAGGGCTGGTACTCGGCGATCGGCCGGAGGGCTACGGGTTCGGCTACGGATTGAGCCGCGGGTTCGGTCGCGGCTGCGGCTGCCGCTTCGGCGGTGGCTGAACCCGCAGCGGCTTCGGCTGCGGGTTCAGCCACGGGTTCGGCCGCCGATTCACAGGCTGTGGGCGGTGATGTCGCCGTAGGCGGTGGTCGCCCGGACGGTCAGGCCGGCGGCGGCGCCGTCGGCGTTCTTGAGCGTGTTGCGGATCCGGCCGTGGGCGGTGCCGGCGTCCAGGGAGGCGGAGACCCCGTGGGCGGCGCCGAGCGAGATCTCGCCGTGCTCGGTGCGCAGCGTGACCGTGCCGCGTACGGCCTCGGCAACGCGGATGTCGCCCTTCTGGGTGCTGATCTCCGCGGACCCGCCCAGGCGGCCGACCGAGATGTCGCCCGCGAGGACGGTGAGGAGGGCGCCGTCGGCCTCGTCGAGCTTGACCGTGGCCTGCTGGCCCTCGAAGGCGACGTCGCCGAGCCGGCCGACGCCGCGGAACTCGGCACTGGCCGCCTTGGCCTCGACGCGGGAGCCCGCGGGCAGCCGGACCGTCACCTCGACCGACCCGGAGGGGCCGAGGACGCGGTTCTTCGCCGCCGGGGCGCCGATCCGCAGGACGCCGTCGTCGTGGACGACCTCGATCCGCTCGGCCGCCGTCACGTCGCGGCCCTTCGAGGCGTCCGCGGGCAGGACCTCGACCACGGTGTCGGTGCGGTCGGCGGCGATGAACCGGATGCGTCCCGCGGGGATGTCGAGGACGGCGGAGATCGGGGCGGGGGTGGTGAACTTCTGCATCGCACTCTCCTGTGCTCGCTGGTGCTCGTTGTTTCCGACACAGGAAACGCTACGTTGCGTTCATAGATCCGGCAACAACTTCGTTGCATGCAACTTCCATCAGTGCAGGTAGACACCGATAAATCGTTGCAACGAGTCTGAATCTAACGCAACAGTCGTGGAAGTCGTTCGTTGCAATGGATGAAAGTCGAACGCTATGCTGGAGTCACCCACGGACCACCACGAAGGAGACCGCGATGCCGGGAGGCAGGCTCACCCAGCAGGAACGCCAGCAGATCGCGCTGGGACTGGCCGACGGCCTCGCCTACGCCGAGATCGCCAGACGCCTCGACCGTCCGACCTCGACGATCACCCGCGAGGTGCTGCGCAACGGCGGCCCCACCGCCTACCGCGCCGACCTCGCCCACCGCGCCACCGAGCACCGCGCCCACCGCCGCAGGCGGGCCACGCCCCGGGACGCGGACACGTCCCCGCAGCCCCACGGGCGCGACGCCGAGGCCGTACGCGCGTACGAGGAGCTGCTGACCACCGTCTTCATGCAGTCGGGCCTGCCGAGGATGACGGCCCGGGTGCTGGTCTGCCTCTACACCACCGACGCGGGCAGCCTCACCGCGTCCGAACTCGTCGGGCGCCTCCAGGTCAGCCCGGCGACCGTCTCCAAGGCCATCGCGTTCCTGGAGAGCCAGGGCCTCGTGCGCCGCGAACGCGACGAACGCCGCCGTGAGCGCTACGTCGTCGACGACGACGTGATGTACCAGTCCACGATGGCCAGCGCCCGCGCCACCGCCCACCTCGGCGACACCGCGCGGCAGGGCGTCGGCGTCCTCGGCCCCGGCACCCCGGCCGCCACCCGCCTGGAGAACATCGCCCGCTTCGTCGACTTCGTCTCCGAGAGCATCGCCCGCGCCGCCGAACAGGCCCGCGAGGTCCTCCACTCGAAGACGGCCGCACCCGCGGACGACACGGCCGGACCGGTCACGGACCGCACGTAGCCGACCCGGGAGACCCCGCCCCTCGTACGTCCGGTGGCGGCCGGGTCACCGGTTCCGCGGTGCCGTATGGGCCCGCAGCCAGTCCCGTACGTTCGTGACGTCGGTGTCCGTGATGCCGTACTGGTGCTCCACCCGGTGCAGGAGGGCGGGTGGGGTGTGGTGGGCGGCGACCCAGGCCCGGTCCGCCTCGGTGAGTTCGTCGTCGATCCAGACGAACGGGCGGCCGGCGGCCCAGGCGACGAGGGGCCGGGTCTTCCAGTGCAGCAGCGCCGGTGGCGCCTCCTCGTCCGGCCACTCCACGACCGGCAGCGGCGGCAGTCCGAGCCACGGCGCGACGACCGTGTTCGCGTCGTCCATCCAGGTCGTCGCCCACACCAGCTCGCAGCCCAGCGCCGCGAGACGGGGGCCGAGCGCCGGGTCGATCCGGGTCAGCAGCGGATGCGCGCCCGCGTCGGGCGGCGGGCCGGGAAGGGGCTCGTACTCGCGGTACGGCTCCACCGCCCCGAACGGGAGCAGCGTCCCGTCGATGTCGAGGAAGAGCAGCATCACACGGCCGGTTCAGTCCGCGAAGCCGCTCGCGGCGAGGATGCCGTCGATGCGCGCCCGGTGGGCCGACTCCCACGCGTCGAGCGTCTCGGCGGCCTCCTCCGCCAGGACCGCGCGCGCCGACGCCGCCGTTTCCGTCGTGCGCGCCGCCGGTACCACCACGACGCCCTCCTCGTCGGCCACCACCACGTCCCCCGGCTCGATCCGCACGCCCCCGCAGCGCACCGGCTCGTTCAGCGGGCGTACGGCCTTCTTCACGCCCGGGATCGGGACGGCGCCGCGCGCGAACACGGGGAAGCGCATCTCGCGCACCTCGGGCAGGTCGCGGATGGTGCCGTCGAGGACGAACCCGGCGACCCCGCGCCGCTGGGCCACCGCGCACACGTTGCCGCCGGCCAGCGCGTACTCCAGGTCGCCCGACTCGACGACGATCACCGAACCGGGTCCGGCGCGGTGGATCGCGGCGTGCAGCATCAGGTTGTCGCCGGGCGGGCAGCTCACGGTGAACGCCGGACCGGCCACGCGCGGGACCGGGTCCCACAGCGGCCGGACGCCGATGTCCATGACCTGCGCGCGGCCGAGGAGGTCGGCGAGGGTGGTGGTCGGAAGGTCCTGGAATTCGCGGGCGTCAGTCATGAACCCGACGGTAGCGTTCCGGCCACGCCCACCGGGCCGGCCGAGGACCGCGAGCGGGCCGGGGTACGCCTGAACGGTCGCGGTGAGGGGGTCGTCAGCGACGACGGGTCCTCGTGCGGTCGGTCCGGGAGACCCGGGTCCCGGTGCCGCGTGAGGTCCGCCAGCGGGTGAGTAAACGTTCGATCTCCGCGGGCTCCGGCACCCTGCGCAGCCCGAGGGGCTCGGCCGCGGTCTCCAGGGCCCGGCGTACCACCGCCGTGGCCTCGTGCAGCGCCTTCTGGTCCCGGGGGCCCTCCAACGACCGGGCGGCCCGCATCACGTCGGGATACACGGACTGGGCCCGCTCGAAGGCGACGTACCACCGCAGGTCCTCGGCCAGACCGCGGACGGCCGCCGGGCGTTCGTGGGCCATCGCGTCCGCCCAGGCGTCGACCACCTCGGGCCACTGGTGGGCCGGGTAGCGCATGCGGACGAGATGGGTGGCGAGGTCGTGCAACGGGTCGCCGAAGCTGGCCAGTTCCCAGTCGACGCACATCACGGGCGGGGACGCGCCGTCGTGGGACAGGATCAGGTTGTCCCGGTGCAGGTCCGCGTGGAGCAGGCCGAAGGGCCGCCGGGTCAGGGCCGGTACCCGCTCCCCCCAGCGGACGAGCGCGTCCTCGGGTATGCCGAGGGCGCTGAACAGGCCCCCGAACACAGGCGCGTTGGGCCGTCGTATCTGGCGGTCGGCGAGGTGGGCCAGTGTCCACAGGAATCCCCGGCTGTCCGCGCCGTCGCTCGGCCAGAGCCACGGCAGCGGCGGCAGCTCCGCCCGTCGCACCCGGGTCATCTGCGCCAACAGCCCGGCGAGCGACCCCAGGAGCAGCCGGTCGACGGGCTTGCCGCCCGCGCAGACGCTGGAGAGCGGAACACCGTCCACATAGCTGTGGACGGCGAACCCGTCGCCCCTGACGAGGCATTCGGGCACGTGCGGCAGCCTCCGTCCGACGGCGGTGAGGATCTCGGACTCGTTCGCCCAGGTCCTGATCACCACCGGCAGGGCCTCCGTGCGGCGGATGCGCACGGTCACGGGCAGACCCGGTGCGCGCCCCAGCAGCCGTGCCACGTCCGCCGTCAACGGCAGCACGTAGTTCCGGTTGTGAAACCCGCTGACGGCCCGGCCCGCCAGTTCGGCGGTGCGCACGAAGTCCGCGAGGAGGGCGCCGGATCGGGGGGCGTCGGTGCGTTCCCCGAGGGGACGTCGGGGAGGGTGAGGTGCCGCCACTGGGCCACTCCTGGTTGCTCGGGCCATCACCTAAGCGGATACAAGCATACGAACACCGGCCCCCGCCGTTACGCCGTGCGCTGATCCCGGTGCCATCCGACGAGCGCCGCCCCGATGTCCGCACGGCTCGGTACCGTATCCAGCCCCAGCGGTGCGGCGGCGGCGGTCAGCGCCCGGTGCAGTTTGCGCGTGGCCCTGGGCAGGGCGAACCAGTTGAGATCCGTTCCGTCCACCAGTGAAAGCGACACACGGATCACGTCGGTGAACACGGACTGCGCCCGCTTGAACTCGAGGATGCGTTCCAGGTCCTGCTGCCACCCGTACGAGCTTCCCGGCCGTACGCCTTCCACGGCCTCGCACCAGTCCCGGACCATCCGCGTCTCCTGGTCGGCCCGGTAGCGCATCAGGTGCAGATGGGTCGCGAGGTCGTAGAGCGGATCGCCGAGCATGGCCAACTCCCAGTCGATCGTCCACAGTCGGCGCTGCGGATCGACGATGAAGTTCTCCCGGTGCAGATCCGCGTGCAGCAGGCAGAAGGGGCGCTGCCGCAGCCCCAGCACCCGTTTGCGCAGCCGTGTGAACGAATCCTCGCGCACCCCGAACGCCCGGTACAGCGAGCCGAACCGCGCGCTGTTGCGGTTGTGGACGTTCTCCTCGCTGAAGACGACGAGCCGTTCCAGGAACCCGTCGCTGTCCCCGTCCTCGGCGCGGTCCTCGGGCAGACAGCGGCGATCGACGTGCCGCAGCCGGTCCGGCGAGAGGCGGACCATGTCCCGGAACAGGCCGACGATCTGGTCGAGGATCTCGTCGGGCACCCGGCGCGTGGGCCACCGGCCGGGGCCGAGGGTGCGGCCCTCGATGAACCCCTGGAGCCCGACGCCCTCTATGTCGACGATCTCGGGGACCCTGGCCACGTGCCCCTTCAGCGCCCGGAGCAGTTCCTCCTCCGACCCGAAGCACCTGCGGTCGAACCAGAGGATGTGGGCACGCGGCTCCCGGCACTTCACCACCCGCGTCCCGTCCGGCAGGGGGAAGACGTACGTCTCGTGGTGGTACCCCTCCAGCGGGCCCAGGACCACGCTCGCGTCGCCGCTCATCTCGTCGGCCCGGTGCCGAAGGGCGGAGACTGGTCGAGGTGTCATCGGCTGGGTTCAGCCCGTTCCGGTGGTGCCGACAGGGAGCGGTGACGCGGTCGTGAGGGTGACGCGGCGTCACGAGTGACGCAGTGGTAAGTGGGGACGCACGTTACTCCACGGGAGTAAAGCATCGCTGGAGAACCCGCCATCCGGTGGGGGAGGTACCCGCCGGCGGGCGAACCGGTGTCTTTGTGAGCGAACCTCCACAAGCGCTCGCCCCCGGGGCCGCGTCGCTGGCGTGCGGGCGTTCCGCTGGGGGAGACTGACGCGATGACCGACTGGAGGCCCCCGGACGACGCCGCCGGGGATCAGGACGGCCTGCGGGACCTGCTCGCCGGCACCCGTGCCGTGCTGCTCGACTTCGACGGCCCGGTGTGCGACCTGTTCGGGCGCACGTCCACGGCGGGGGTGGCGGACGAGGTCAAGGCCGTGGCACGGCGGCACTGGGGCCGGCTCGACCCGGAGGTCGAGTCCTGTGACGACTCCCACGACATCCTGCGCCGCCTCGCCGACATGTACGAGCGGTCCGCCCCGCGGCTGCGGGACAGGACCCCGCTGACCGCCGCGGAGGAGCGGGTCACCGCGCTGGAGGCCGAGGCCGCGACGCACGCCGCACCGGCCCCGCACATCGGCGGCCTGGTGGAGCTGCTGCGCGGACGCGGCATCCCGCTGGTCGTCGTCAGCAACAACGCCGAGGCCCCCATCCGCCGGTACCTCGGCCGCCCGGACGTGGGGCTCACCGACGCGTTCGGCGCCGTCTTCGGCCGGGACCCCCATGACGCGCGTCTGATGAAGCCCGATCCGCACTGTGTGAACCGCGCCCTGGCGTTCCTCTCGCTACCGGCCTCCGCCTGTCTCCTGGTGGGCGACCAGCTCACGGACCTCAAGGCGGCCCGTGCCGCGGGGACCTGCTTCCTCGGCCACACCACGGACCCGGAGCGGGCCGAGGACATGCGGCAGGGTGGGGCGAACGCGGTGGTGTCCTCGCACCTGGAGATCGTCGAGCGGCTGCCGGGGCCCGTCCGGCAAGCCCTAACCGTCCGCTGACCACCAGGGCGACTCCCGGGTGAGCAGGTCCCAGGCCGAGTCGAACCACTCCTGGGCGCTCCTGACGAACACGCTGCCCGGGGAGCCGGGGTCGTCCTCGTCCATGACGTGGTGGGTGAGCGTGGTACCGAGGCCCCACACATCGATGGCGTCGACCTCGGTGCCGCCGTCCAGCTCTATGCTGCGCTGTCTGACCTCGTAGAAGCCGTGCAGTGCCTCCACCCCGTTGAACAGGTACAGCTTGCTGGTCGGCACCGCCTTCAGGTGGCGCAGTTCGAAGCTCGTCTCCAGCTCCGGCTTCCAGGACTTCAGGTCGTCGAGCGCGGTACGCAGGGACTCGATGTGCCGGTGGGTGATGTCGAGGAAGCGCGTCCTGAGCTGCTGGTCGTGCGCGCGCTCCCTGCTCCGCCCGTAGGGGAACAGCAGGTCCTCGTCGGGAAGCAGCATGCGCAGGGAGATGCGCTGCGGGGCGATCGTGCCGCTGGCTATGCGTGCCACCTGGGTCCTGATGTGGGCGTCCAGGGCCTCCGACGTCAGGGTGTGGACGTCCAGGGTCACCACCTGCTGTTCGAAGGCGTCGCTGAGCAGGTCACTCAGGGTGGGCATGCCGCCGTCGCGGTCCCCCGCCCGCACGGACTGGATGATCTGCGTCTTGATCACGCGGGATCCGCTGCCCTGGCGCGTCTCGATCCAGCCCTCGCTCTTCAGCTCCTTGAGGACCCGCTGGATGGTGTCGCGCGAGACACCGAAGCTGTCGGCCAGTTCGCGCTGGGGCGGGAGCAGCGTGTCCTTGCGGTAGGTGCCGTCGATCATCCGCGTGCGCAGCTCGTCCGCGACGCGCTGGAACTCCCTGCCACTGCTCTCGCTGATGTGCTCGCCGTCCACACGCCGACCGTACCGCTCATCGGTCATGAGCAAACCGGTTACAGCCCAACTTGACTGACGGTTAGAGGATCTACCCCTCCGGGCAGAACCAAAAAGAGTCAACCAGTCCAATTGGACCGCTAGTTGATCGCTTCTCGGGAAATGGAAGCTGGGGGAGTAATGATCCTTTCTCGACTGGTGTCGGCGCTGGTCATGATGGGCCTCGATCACCTTGTCCAGGCGTACTACGGGTTCCTCGGTGTCCTGACACTCCTCGCCCTGACGGCGGCGCTCCGGCCCTCCGGTTCGGCGGAGGGCCGTGACACCGGCAAGGCAGGCCAATCCCACGGCACCGTCTGTCTGTCGCTCGGTGCCGTGGTCTTCGTCCTGCTCATGACCCAGGCGTGAAATCCCGCCGCCGCAGCTCGCGCAGCACGGGCGCGAACGAGTCGACGACGACCTCCGCGCCCGCGTCCCGCAGCAGCTCCTCCTTCTGCGCGTTGCGGGCGTAGCCCAGGAAGGGGACGCCGGCCTTCCGCGCGGCGGCGACGTCCGACGGGGAGTCGCCGATCATCAGGGAGGCCGCGGGATCGGCTCCGGTCGCGCTCAGCGCGCGGTTCAGGGAGTGCGGGTCGGGCTTGAGGCGGTCCAGGTCCGTCGTCCGGCCGTACACATGGGGGGCGAAGCAGTCGTGGAGTCCGCGGCCCGTGAGGTACTGGCGCACCGTGACGGGAGAGTTGTTCGTGACGATCGCCAGCCGGGCGCCGACGGCCGACCAGGTGCGGATCACCGGGTCCACCCAGGCGGTGGGCATCGCGGAGGGAACGGCGCGCAGTTCCTCCGCCGTCAGGTGTTCCTCGATCGCGGTCACCAGATCGCTGCGGGGGTGACGTCGGTCGACGGCACGCAGCACCACGTGCGGGTCCGGATCGACCCGCTCCTCCGCGGTGAGCAGGTTGCGCATCCCGCGCACCGCGAGCCAGTCCACCAGTTCGCCGGCCACCTTGGTCGCCGAATATCCGGCGAACAGACGGCAGATCGGACCGTCGAAGTCCCAGAGGACGACCCGGGCGGACCGCATCCGTGCGCGCAGCTCCTCGATCTCTCGCTCCGTGTCTTCCGTCACCGCTTCAGTCTGCGTCGTATCAGAGGTCACTAGGAGAGTGTCAGGTCCGTCGTGATGGTTTCCCAGAGGGCGTCGAACCACTTCTGGGATTGCTCGACGAACGCCTGGTCCCGCTGTCCCCTGCGCTTCTCGAAGGAGAACAGCAGGGACTTGGAGCCGAGGGTGTCGTACATCTCCAGCTTTCCCGAGTCCGTCGCCTCCTCGCGGCGGGTCACCATGTAGTAGCCGATCAGGACCTCGGACCCGTTGAGCAGGTACAGCTTCACCGGCGGGGTGAACGGCAGGGCGCGGAACGTGACGTGGACGTCGATGTCGTGGGTGCCGCGGAGGGCGTTCAGGTTGTACTTGAGCACCTGGCCCTGGGCGTTGCGCATCGCGAGCCAGCGTTCGTGCACCGGGTCGGCGTCGCCCCGGCCCTCCACGGGGACCGGGAAGGCGAGGTTGATCTCGCGGGACGGCAGGAGGATGCGGACGTCGATGCGGCTCGGGCGGGCCCGGTCCTCGTGGATCATGCGCAGCGGCTCGCCCAGCGCCAGCATCAGGGTCTCGGCGGTGAGGCAGACCGCGTCGATCCGCACCTGCGGTGCCGCGAACGCCTCGGCCAGGCGGGGCGCGAGGCTCACCATCGTCGGCTGGGGCTCGTCCACGGCGGGGGCCGGCTCGGCGATGCGGGGCGGGCTGCCCTTGCTGACGTTGCTGAGCAGGCCGTCGTCCTGGAGCGCGCGCAGGGCCTGGCGGACGGCACCGCGTTCCACACCGAACTCCTCGGCGAGTTCGGCCTGTGTGGGCAGGCGGTCCCCCGCCTTGAGGTCGCCGGTGCGGATGCGTTCCCGCAGGGCCTCGGCGATCTCCTGCGGCGTGAGCCTTCTGCTGCCGTTCACTGCCACGTTCTCCTGAGTCACGACCAAACGCTACAACTTCGATCCATCTGACGGGAGTTGCCCGGAAGTTGTTTATGGATAGTAGCCAAGTGGGGACAACATAAGCATAGTTGGCTGCCAACTTTCAGGAGTTGGCGGAAGTTTTGCTTCCTGGCAGCCCGAAGGGGGAATCACCGTGCCGACCCTCGCCCTCATCTCCGCGGTCTTCGTCGTCGGCTTCGAACAGCTCGTGCAGTGGAAGTACGGTGCCACCGGAATCGTCGGTCTGATGCTGCTCACCATAGGCGTCAAGGCCAAGAGCCCGGCCGTCAGCTCCGCGGGCGCGGTTCTGCTCGCCGTGCTGGTCGCCGGCCCCGCCCTATGACAGGTGCAGATCCGAACTGATCGTCTCCCACAGGGCGTTGAACCACAGGTGGGACTGCTCGACGAACGTGGTGTCGCGCAGTCCCGCTCCCTGTCGGAAGCCGAACAGCATCGAGCGGGTGCCGTCGGAGTCGTACATCTCCAGGTGCTCGTGCTCGACCTCCCGCGCACGCCGGGTCAGCGTGTAGTACGCGAACAGCGCCTCCGAGCCGTTGAGCAGGTACAGCTTCACCGGCGGCGTGAACGGCAGCGCCCGGAACGTGACGTGGACGTCGATGCCGTGCGTGGCGCGCAGTGCCAGCAGATTGTGCCGCAGCACCTGCCCCTGGGCGTTGCGCTGGGCCAGCCAGCGCCGGTGCAGCAGGCCCGCGGCCGAGGAGTCCACCGGCGCCGGGAAGGCGAGGTCGATGTCCCGGCTGGGCAGCAGGACACGGACGTCGACCTTGGCCGGTTTCAGTACCCCCGCGTGGATGCGGCGCAGCGGCTCACCGATGGCGAGGGTGAGGGAGACCGAGGTCAGGCACAGGGCGTCGATCTCGACGTGCGGCTCGGCGAACGCGGCGGCTATGCGCGGGGCAAGGGCCACCATGGTGGGCTGCGGCGGTGACGCGGGGCCCTCGGGGACGGGATCCCGGCCCAGGTCGGGGGCGACGGTGGCCGGGGCGCCCTTCGAAACGTTGGTGAGCAGCCGCTCCGACTGGAGGATGCGCAGCGCCTGACGGACCGCGCCCCTTTCGACGCCGAACTCGTCCGCCAGCTTCGCCTGGGTGGGCATGCGCTGTCCCGGTCGCAGTACGCCGGAGCGGATCCTGGTGCGCAGTTCGTCGGCCACCTCGTGGTGGGACCTCTGTGGCCGTCGTGACGTCTCCCGACCATTGACGGGGGCATTTTCCGGTTCCACGCACAAACACTACAACTTCTCGCCATCTTTGGGCAGTTCATGGGAAGGTGGTTATGAGCCGCTTCCAAGCGGAGATAAGTACAGTAAGTTGGTAGCCAACTTGAGCAACATGGTCGCACTTCCTGGTGGTTGGCCGACCGGGCTCCCTTCCGGAGGGGAGCCGGGAGCTCGGTCGGTCCGGCTCGACCACGGTCGAACCGCCGCTGCCGGAGACCACCGCTCTACGGCCGCCCCCGCACAGCCACAACTGAACACCGACAACTCAACAAGCGCAGAGCACAGTCACAACTGAACAGCTCGCTACGGATGAGTCAGCACGGATGAGTCAGCACCACTGCTCAGCACCACTGCTCAGCACCACCGCTCAGCACTGTCGGTCGGCAGGAAGGAACACTCAGAACAGGTCCGGGCACCACGGTCGCCGGGGCGTGTGCAGCAGGGCGTCGGCCTCACGGGCGGCGCCCTCTCGTTCTTCCCGGACCCGGCCCAGCGCGGCCAGCCGTGCCACCGACTCGTCCCCGAGCCACAGGGCGGCCAACTCCGACGCCCCCAGGGTGAGTTCGGCGGTCGCGGTGGTGGGCGCGCAGGAGGAGCCCGCGGGCGAGGCGTCCAGGCGGTAGCGGCCGCCGCTCAGCCCCGCGGGGTCCACCACCTCCAGCACGAGGCCGCCCGTCCCCTCGTACGTCCGCGCCTCCAGGGCCCGTACGACGTCCAGGACGCGGATCCAGAGCCAGTCCGCGTGGTCCGTGAGGCGGGCGGCGCGCGGGTCGGGCAGGAAGAAGGGCAGCAGGTCGTCGGGGCCGCGCCAGCCGGTCTTGACCTTGGTGATCCAGTCGATCGAGCACAGGTAGTGCCACAGGGCGCGCTCGGCCGCCGGCGTCGAGGCGATCAGCCAGTTCACGTCGGCCGTGTCGTGCGGCTGCTTCTGCCGCCAGTCGTCGTCGCACTCGTACGACACCAGGCCCTCGACCTCGCCGGACGCCGAGCGGTACAGGGCGTAGAACGGCTCGGTCCAGTCGGAGTCGAGGCGTACGGCGCCGGTGTTCATCCGCCACCACATGTCGGTGCGGCTGACCGCGCCGGGCTGGGTGCGGCGAATGCGCTCGTGCAGTTCGGGGCCGGTCTTGCGGACCTCCTCGGCGTCCACGAGGTCGATGCGGCCGCCGTCGTCCGGGCCCGACCAGCGGGGGTCGAAGCCGGTGCGCGGGACCTCGATCGTCCACTGGGAGGTCCAGGTGGCGGGCCCGAAGCCGTAGCGGCCGTAGATCGGGTACTCGGCGGCGATCAGCGTGGCCACCACGTCGCCGTCGTCCTTCGCGCGCCTGAGGTCCTGCCCCATCATGCGGGTGAGCAGGCCGCGGCGGCGGTGGGTCGCGGTGACGGTGACCCCGGTGATGCCGGTGGCCCGGACGGGGGCGCCGCCGACCGCCGTGACCTCCTGCGGGAAGGAACGGAACGTCGCGACGCAGCGGCCGGCGTCGAAGGCTCCGACGAAACGGCCGGCGGAGAACTGCTCGCGGCGGGCCTCCAGCGTCTCGGGCGACACGGTCGGCGCCCGCAGGAACCCCGTCTGCACGGCCCGGAGCCAGTCGGGGAACTCGTCCTCGGTGACGGCGTGGATGTCGATGTCAGCGGCAGGGCTCATGGCGCCCACGCTAGGCAGGAAGTACCCGGCTGTCGCCCGCTTTTCCCCCGAGCCGGGGAGGAGGAGCACGCCGCTTTCCCCCCAGCCGCGGAAAAGGAGCACGCCGCCGGGTCACAGCAGCAGGTCGTCCACCTGGGCCTCGCCCACGCGGTAGCGGCGGGCGATCTCCGCCGTGCAGTTGTCCGTCGTGTTCTGGAGGCGCTGGCGGCGGCGGGAGACCTGCTGCTCGTAGCCGATCAGGCGGCCCATCGCCGCGGTCAGCTCCCGGTCCGTGCGGGCCCCGAGGTCGGACAGCTCGACCTCGGCGAGCATCTCGGCGGCCAGCCTGCCGTACTCCTCGCCGTGCGGCGGGCCCAGCGTGACGTGGCGGGCCGAGGAGCGGTTGCGGGCCGGGGCGTCGGTGAGGATCTCCGGGAGGCGGTCCACGACGGTGGCGCCGGCCGAGCCCCGGCGGGCCAGCTCCGCGCGCAGGATGTCGATCCGGCCCTGGAGCAGCCGCCGTACATAACTGAGATCCGCCTCGTCGCGCTGGGCGTCCCGGCGCAGGGCGCGCAGCTCCGGCAGGCTCAGCCGGGCCACGTCGGCGCCGGGCGGCGCCGTGACGGCACCGGGCGTCTGCTGCCCGGTACTCGGTGTGCTCATGTGCCTCTACCCGTCCCCTCGACCGGCGTACGGGAGCATCGTGCCACCCCGAACGGCCGCTATGTGACCGAGTGCCCCCGAACGGCCCCGGATGGCCGCTTAAGATCAAAAAAGGACCACTCGCGAGGTCTCCGGGAGGCGCCGGGATGCTCGGGGAGGCCCCCGGCACGGCCGTCCGGCGCACCCGGCATCATGGTCCCCATGCGAGCGGTGGTGCAGCGGGTGGACGGCGCGAGCGTCGTCGTGGACGGCGAGACGGTCGGCGCGATCGAGGGCGAGGGGCTGTGCGTCCTCGTCGGGGTCACGCACGACGACACCAAGGAGCAGGCGGGCCGGCTCGCGCGCAAGCTGTGGTCCCTGCGGATGCTGCACGACGAGCGGTCGTGCAGCGACGTCGACGCCCCGCTGCTCGTGATCAGCCAGTTCACGCTGTACGGGGACGCTCGCAAGGGCCGCCGGCCCACCTGGAACGCGGCCGCGCCCGGCGACGTCGCCGAGCCGCTGGTGGACGAGGTGGTGGCCCAGTTGCGCGCGCTGGGCGCGACGGTGGAGACGGGCCGGTTCGGGGCGCGGATGCGCGTCTCCCTCACCAACGACGGCCCGTTCACCGTCCTCGTCGAGGTCTAGGTCCAGGTCCAGGTTCAGGTTCAGGTCGACGCTACGGCTCGACCACGACCTCCTGGGCGGCGGCCGTCGTGTCGGCGACCAGGTGGGCGTCCAGCGGCACGTTCCGCTTCACCAGGGCGAGGGCGACCGGCCCCAGCTCGTGGTGGCGCACGGACGTGGTGATGAAGCCGACCTTGCGCCCGTCGGGCCCCTCGTCGGCGAGGTGGATGCCGGTGCCGGCCGGGGGCAGGTGGACCTCGCTGCCGTCGAGGTGCAGGAAGACCAGCCGGCGCGGCGGCTTGCCCAGGTTCTGCACGCGGGCGACCGTCTCCTGACCGCGGTAGCAGCCCTTCTGGAGGTGCACGGCGGTGCCGATCCAGCCCAGTTCGTGCGGGATCGTGCGGTGGTCGGTCTCGAAGCCCAGGCGGGGCCGGTGCCGCTCGACGCGCAGCGCCTCGTGGGCGAGGATGCCGACGGGCGGGCCCGCCTTCTCCGCGTACGCCTCCAGGTCGGCGCGGGGCAGGAAGACGTCACGGCCGTACGGCGTCTCGCGCACCACGGCGCCGTCGGGGGTCTCGGTGATCGAGCCCGCCGGGAGGTGCACCACCGCGGTGTCGGCCGTGCGGTCGGCGACCTCGACCCGGTAGAAGAACTTCATCGACTCCAGGTACGCGATCAGCGCGTCCTGGGTGCCGGGCTCGACATGGGCCCAGACCGTGGCGCCGTCGTCGACCAGGTAGAGCGCGTGTTCGATGTGGCCGTGTGCGGAGAGGATCAGCGCCTCGGTGGCCTCGCCGGCCGGGAGGTCGCTGACGTGCTGGGTGAGGAGGAGGTGCAGCCAGCTCAGCCGGTCCTCGCCGGAGACGGTGACGACTCCGCGGTGCGAGAGGTCGACGAATCCGGTGCCGTCGGCGAGGGCGCGCTGCTCGCGGAACAGGTCGCCGTAGTGGGCGGCGACACCTTCGTCCACACCCTCGGCGGGGACGGCGCCGGGCAGGGACAGCAGGGGGCTCTTCATACCGACAAGACTACGACGTGGTGGTCGGCCCATCGGAGGAACAGTCGCGGCAGCGGCCGAAGATCGCGAAGTGCTTCATGTCGGTCTCGAAGCCGAAGGTGTCGCGCAGCCGGGAGGTGAACTCGGCCGCCACGGAGACGTCCGCCTCGATCACGTTCTGACAGTCCCGGCACACCAGGTGGATGTGGTGGTGCCGGTCCGCGAGGTGGTACGTCGGGGAGCCGTGGCCGAGGTGGGCGTGGCTGACCAGGCCCAGTTCCTCCAGCAGCTCCAGGGTCCGGTAGACCGTGGAGATGTTGACCCCCGACGCCGTCCTGCGCACTTCGCAGAGGATGTCGTCGGGGGTCGCGTGCTCCAGGGTGTCCACGGCTTCGAGCACGAGTTGCCGCTGCGGGGTCAGCCGGTAGCCGCGCTGCCGCAGATCGCTCTTCCAGTCGGTGCTCACCACAGTGAAAGTCTAGGACCATCACGGCGGCGGACTACTTGAAGAAGGCGATCCCGTCGTCCGGGAGGTCGTCGGGGAGGGCCTTGGCCCAGCGCTCGACCTCCTCCGGGGTGACGACCTTCTTGAGGTGGGCGGACATGTAGGGGCGCAGCTCCACCTCGGGGGTCTGCTTCTCGCCGACCCACATGAGGTCGCTCTTGACGTAGCCGTACAGCCGCTTGCCGCCGCTGTAGGGGCGGGCGTCGGCGGTGCGCGCGACGGTGTCCGTGACCAGGTCGATCTGGGGCTTCTTGGCCGCCAGTTCGCCGTACCAGACCTCCACCACGCCGTCGTCGCGGGTCAGCGTGACCTCGACCTTGCGGTCCGGGTGGACGCGCCAGAAGCCGGACTCGGTCTCCAGCGGGCGGACCTTGTTCCCGTCGTTGTCCAGCACCCAGGTGTGGGAGTGGTACTCGAGGAAGTTGCGCCCGTCGTGGCTGAAGGTGACCTCCTGGCCGAAGTTGCACTTCTCGGCGCCGGGGAAGTCGTGCACGCCCGCGCCGGCCCAGTCGCCGAGCAGGAACGCGAGGGGGACCAGGTCCTTGTGGAGGTCGGACGGGATCTCGATCATGAGGTGCGGCTTCCTGGACGGGGTTTCAGCGCTGGCCCTGGTACAGCTTCTTCACGGTCAGGTAGGCGAAGGCGAGGACGCCGACGCAGACCAGGACCAGCAGGGTTTCGAAGAAGATCTCCACGGGTGCTCCTCGGATGAGCGCGGTGCGTACGTACGACAGGACCGGCCCCCAGCTTACGCGGCCGGGAGCCCGGCCCTCCGTACGGCCCTCAGCCGAGCAGCCGGCTCTGGAGGGCCACGGTCTGCTGGAAGGGGACGGCGGGGACCGTGCCCCTGCGGGACTGGACGATCACGGCGAGCGTGTCGCCGGCCCCCACGTAGGCCCCCCGGACCTGTTCGGCACCGTACGGCCTGGCCTCGGTGTACGGGACGAAGGTGATGTCCTCGGCCTCCGCGGCCTCGGGAAACGCCTCGTCGTGCTCGTACGTCCCGCCGCCGCGCACCGGGAACCTGGGCAGCCGGTAGTCCGTGAGTTCGCTGCCCAGGACACGGTCCGCGACCACCGCGGTGCCGAACTGGAGCAGGTAGACACGGGTGCTCGTGCCGTCCGGGGCCGTCCAGCCGCGGGCGGCGACGTGGCGCAGACCGTAGTCGGTCAGCGTCTGGCCGATCGTCCCGCGGTCCTCCTTGCCGGGGTACTCCGCCAGGAAGTCCTTCGTCGCGAGCCAGCCGTTCCTGCCGCGCAGGGCGCGGTTCTCCGTGGCGCCCTCGGGCGCCGGGAGCAGCAGGGAGCGCAGGTCGGCGTAGTGGGTGCCCGCCTTGTTCGCCTCGGCGAGGGGCCCCGGGCTGCCGGCCGGCAGCGGCGGCTTCCTCAGTTCGGGGTAGTTCCAGCGGCCGTCCGACCCGGTGGCGAGACCCGGCACGTCCGTGCGTTCCATACGGCTGATGCCGTACGCCGTGCCCGCCCCGACCGACGCGAACACGACGACCGCGGCGGTCCAGCGCAGGGCTGCGCGCAGAGCCCGCCGGTCCTTCTTCGGCGCGGGTGCCTGCGGCGGGGACGGCGGGAGGGTCGGCGGGAGGGTCGGCGGTACCCCGGCGCCCGCCGCCGCGACCGGCTCGGGCGCGTCCGCCGCGGGCGGCTCGGGCACGTCCGGGAGCGGCTGCTCGGCCTCTTGCCGCTCGATCTCCTGCCGCTCGGTCTCCTGCCGCTCGGCCTGTGGCTGCTGCTCGGTCGTCATACCGCCTGCCCCGGGTCCTCGATGCGGTCGAACTGCTCGCGCAGCATCTGTGCCACGCCCTTCTTGTCGAGCGGCTTGGCCGCGGTGGCCGTGGCGGTGACCAGGACGTCGCCGACGTATCCGGAGCAGACCATCAGGTCGAGCTTCTCCTCGGAGTAGTCGGGCGGCAGGAAGCAGACGGCGTCCTCGTGGCCCTCGATCGCCGGACCCTTGCGGAAGGCCTTCACGGCTTCGAGGAACCCCCGCTGGGCCGTGACGACGGACCGCGCGGTGCGCCGGTCGGCCATCCGCGACAGCACGATGTCGACCGTGTAGCCGTCGTCGCCGAAGCGGTCGACGTTCTGGTAGCTGCGCATCGCCATGCCCTTGATCCGCTGCTCGTCGATCTGCCGTTCCAGCTTCCGGCGCTCGGAACGCGGGAAGTCCTTGACCGATTCCTTGCGCAGGGCCGCGGCCTGGCGGCCGGACAGTTCGGCCTCGGAGCCGAACGCCCCGAGGTCCGGGCCCCGCTCGTAGGAGTCGCCGCCGTACGGCAGGAGCGCGCCCTTCAGCCCGGTGGCCGCGCGCTCCCCGGTCTTCTTCTCCCCGGCGGCCTTCGGCTGCGCCCAGAGCGGGGTCCCCGGGGCCCGGTCGGCGCCGTTCACGGTCACCACGGTGTACCCGGTGCCCGCGGCGACCACGACGAGCAGGACGGCCGCGCCGACGGTGGCGGCGACACGGCGGCGCCCGCGGGCGGGCACGGCGGACGTCTCCTCGGCAGGCGTCTCCTCGGCGGACGTGCCCGCTGCGGACGTGCCCGCTGCGGGTCCGGTCCCGACGGTGGTCTCCGGGTTCACGGAGTTCTCGCTCACAGCCGCTCCATCTGCCGTTCCGCCAGATCGACGATCTTCCGCTTCGGGACCGGCTTCGTGCCGGAGACCCATATCTCCATCACGACGTCCCCGCGCCAGGCGTGTGCCTCGGCCGAGTACTCGCCCCCGCTGTCGGGACGGTGACGCACGTACGCCGTGCCGTCGCCCGTTCCCCCGATGGGCGAGCCCTCGGTGTCCGGGTCCTTGTTCGCCCAGAAGTAGCCCTGCCCGGCTCGCTGGGACGCCTCGACGTTCTCCTCCTGACGGAACTGGACGAGCCGGATCTCGACGTCGTACGCGTTGTCCTCGCGCCAGGTGGTGACGGCCGCGCGCCGGAACTCGTCGGTGAGGAGTTCACCGAACACCGAGCCCGGCTCGTTGAACGTCTCGGCGTAACCGGCGAGGTTCAGCCAGCCGTCCTCGCCCACCTCGAAGCTCGCGTCCCGGGCACCGCCCGGCCGGGTGAGCAGCAGCTTGCGCAGGTCGCCGTCCGTCTTCACCGCACGGTCCTCGGCGGCCGACAGCGGTTCGGGGGCCGTGCCCCCGGCCCGGGTGAGCACCGGCTGCGGGAGCGGGGGCAGCGCGGTGGGCTTCCGGTCGGCCTGGATCAGATAGCCGGTGCAGGTGCCGGCGACCAGTCCGAGCCCGGCGGCGGTGGCGATCAGCAGGGTCGTACGCCCGCGTCGGCGCGGGCGGGGCGCCGCGACCGGTTCGGTGAGCGGCTGGGGTCTTTCGGGGTCTTCGGTCGTTTCCACGTGGTCTCCCAGATGAACGGGAAGCGCGGATTCCATGATCCACGACGCACAGGAGACCCATGCCTCCCGCCTGGAGTTGCAGGGAAGTTGATTACGATTCGGGCATGGCGAAAAAGCTTGTGATCAAGGTGACGGCCGGGAGCGATGCTCCCGAGCGGTGTTCCCAGGCGTTCACCGTCGCGGCCGTGGCCGTGGCCAGTGGTGTGGACGTCTCGCTGTGGCTGACCGGCGAGTCCGCGTGGTTCGCGCTGCCGGGCAGGGCCGCCGAGTTCGAGCTGCCGCACGCCGCGCCGCTGCCCGACCTGCTGGACGCGCTCCTGGCGGGCGGCCGGGTCACGCTGTGCTCGCAGTGCGCGGCCCGGCGGGACATCACGGAGAAGGACGTCATCGAGGGCGTACGGATCGCGGGCGCACAGGTCTTCGTCCAGGAGGCCCTGACCGACGGCACCCAGGCGCTGGTCTACTGAGCGGCCGGCGGCGCGGCGGCTAGGGCGTGTTTCGAAAGTGGCGCCGTCCGCCCGGAGGGCGGGGTCCGCGGCGTCTGGTGCGTGCAATCGCAAGGCGGAGGATCGCCCTCGTACTGGATGTACTCGGGCGTTCCGACAACGCGGCGAGTGTGCGTGCCAGGCGTCGCGGGCCAGGCGGGACTTTCGAAACACGCCCTAGCGGCGCTTCTTGCCGTCCAGTTCGTCCCACCACTCGTCGGACTGGGGGTCCCCCGACGGGTCGTCCCACCAGCGGTCCTCGGGGCCGCGGCGGTTGGCGACCATCGCGGCGACCGGCGGGATGACCATGGCGACCACGCACATCACGACGGCCGCGGGGACGGACCATATGCGCACGACTCCCCACGCCAGGACGAAGAGTCCGACGCAGACTCCCATCAGGGCGAAGTACACGTGACGTCGCCGTGCGTACATGTCTCCAGAGTAGGCCCGGACACGCCGGAGGGCCGCGCCCCGGCATGCGGCCGTGGCGCGGCCCTCCTGGCCGTTCGACGCGGATCAGACCGCGATCGCGACCTCCGCGAGCCCGCCCTGCTGGGCGACGACCGTGCGGTCGGCGGTGGCGCCGGGAACGAGGGCGCGGACGGTCCAGGTCCCCTCGGCCGCGTAGAAGCGGAACTGTCCGGTCGCGGAGGTCGGGACCTCCGCGGTGAACTCGCCCGTCGAGTCCAGGAGGCGGACGTAGCCCGTCACGGGCTCGCCGTCGCGGGTCACCTGGCCCTGGATGGTGGTCTCACCGGGCTTGATCGTCGAGGGGTCCGGGCCGCCGGCCTTCGCTCCACACATGTCTGACTCCAGAGGTCTTGAACGGTCGGTCGGGAGGGACTTACTTCGCGGCGCCG
Source organism: Streptomyces sp. NPDC026672 (assembly GCF_040638185.1). NCBI lineage: Bacteria > Bacillati > Actinomycetota > Actinomycetes > Kitasatosporales > Streptomycetaceae > Streptomyces > Streptomyces sp. NPDC026672. The sequence continues at coordinate 38,593 of NZ_JBEZXS010000020.1, read as the reverse complement.
AGCTCGATCGGCACGCCGACGAGGGAGCCGTACTCGGTCCAGGAGCCGTCGTAGTTCTTGACGTTCTGCACACCGAGCAGCTCGTGCAGCACGAACCAGGTCAGCGCGGAGCGCTCACCGATGCGGCAGTAGGCGATGGTGTCCTTGGCCAGGTCCACCTGCTCGTCGGTGTAGAGCGCCTTGAGCTCGTCGTCCGACTTGAAGGTGCCGTCGTCGTTGGCGTTCTTCGACCACGGGATGTTGCGGGCGCTCGGCACGTGGCCGGGGCGCTGCGACTGCTCCTGCGGCAGGTGCGCGGGGGCGAGCAGCTTGCCGGAGAACTCGTCGGGCGAGCGCACGTCGACCAGGTTCTGCTCGCCGATCGCGGCGACGACGTCGTCGCGGAAGGCACGGATCGAGGTGTCCTGCGCCTTGGCCTTGTAGTCGGTGGCGGGCCGCTCGGGAACCTCCTCGACCAGCTCGCGGGCGTCCAGCTCCCACTTCTTGCGGCCGCCGTCGAGGAGCTTGACGTTCTCGTGGCCGTACAGCTTGAAGTACCAGTACGCGTACGAGGCGAACCAGTTGTTGTTGCCGCCGTAGAGGATCACCAGGGTGTCGTTGGCGATGCCCTTCGCCGACAGGAGCTTCTCGAAGCCCTCCTGGTCGATGAAGTCGCGGCGGACCGGGTCCTGGAGGTCCTTGGTCCAGTCGATGCGGATCGCGTTCTTGATGTGGTTCTTGTCGTAGGCGGACGTGTCCTCGTCCACCTCGACGACCGCGATGTTCGGGTCGTCCAGGTTGTCCTGGACCCAGTCGGCGTCTACGAGGACGTCGCTGCGGCTCATTCCTTCTCCTCCGGGGCAGTAGCGGCGGGGCGTGCGAATGCTTGGGGCGCGCGGACAGGGCGCGGCGCGCAGGGGTGCCCTTCCAGCAGGGCTGGGGTGAAGACGCGGAAGTCGGGGACTTTCGCTCAGAAGGTGCGACAGAGCATGGCGGCGACACGGCACAGGTCGACTGCCCGCCGCTTCGTCAGATCCGCCTGTCCCCGTGACCGGAGGACGCTCGGTTGGCACTGCATGCCGTCGATCGTAGGGACGGACAGCGGGGCGTGTCACCGGTGTGTCGCATGTTGAGACGTGAATGTCCGCGATGTGAGAGCAAGCAAAAGCCCGGGCCGCCGTCGTGCGGCTCCCGGGCGCGTCCTTCGGTCGGCGCATCTGCGATACGGGCGGGGTCGTCTCGCCTGTCGGACGCCCGTCGGCCCGCGGCGGTGTTCGTCCTACCCCGCCAGCTTGACGTTCGAACCCTTCACCGTGATCGCGACGCCGTCCTCGGCGGCCTTCACCTGGTCCAGTTCGATGCCGCCGGGCAGCTGGTCCACGGCCTGCTGGAAGTCGGTGATCTCACGGACCCGGCCCTCGGCGAGCGAGAGACCGTCGATCGAGGGCAGGGAGTCCGCGTGGAACCGCACCTTGTTGTCGTCCACGGACACCGAGCTGAGCACGGACATCGTCTGGTCGACGGGAATGGTCCCGGCGAAGGTGCCCTTGGCCCGGACCGTGACCTTGATCTTGCCGTTGCCGCCGTCGGAGAGCCCGGTGACCTGGGCGGTCACCCCGGGCACGACCTCGGTGCCCTCGGACGCCACGGACTTCAGCAGCTCGTCGTAGGAGATGGTCGCGGTGCCCGTGGCGGTGGCCGCGGTGGCGGAGCTGTAGTCGCCGGAGAAGGCGACGCCCTTCATGTCGGCCTTGAGGTCGTCGATGCGGATCTTCCGGTCGCCCTGGCCGGTGGCCGCCTCGTAGTCCTTGATGCCGACCTGGACGTCGTCCAGGGAGCCGCCGGCGACCTGGGTGAGGAAGGGGAAGCCCTTGATGGAGACGTCCGGTGTCCGGGAGAGGCCCTCGGTCGTGCGCAGCTTGTCCGCCGCCTCGCCCTGGGCGAAGTGCACGGCGACGCGGTCGACCAGCACGAACAGGCCGCCCAGGATCACGACGACGATCAGGAGTATTCGCAGGGCGCGCATGGTGGGGATCCCCCGGCTAGGCGGTCAGGTCGGCGGTGGCACGACCGACCCACGGTATCCCCGGCGGCCGGGGCGGACGGAGAATTGTCGATCACCTGTGACAAGCCCGCCCGCCCCCGCCGTTCAGCCCAGGGCCCGCCCGAGCACCCACACCACCGGCGCCGCCGCCGACAGCGGCAGGGCCACGCCCGCGGTGAAGTGGACGAACCGGGACGGGTAGTCGTAGGAGGCGACCCGGTGCCCGATCAGCCCGCACACCGCGGCGGCCGCGCCGAGCAGGGCGCCCTCGGTGCCGTAGTCCGTGAGCCCGCCGGCCGCGAGGCCGGCGCCCGCTCCCGCGAGCAGCGCGACGACCACCGAGACGGGGGTGGGCAGCGGCAGGGCGCGGGCGAGCAGCGCCACGGCGACGGCCGCCGCGCCGACGGTGGCCGCGTCCGGGTCGGCGCCCAGGTAGCCGGTGGCGATGACGGTCAGGGCCGAGGAGGCGACCGTGGCCATCAGGCCGTACATCCGCTCGTCCGGGTCGGCGTGCGAGCGCAGCTGGAGGACGAGGGCGAGCAGCACCCAGACGCCGAGCGGGCCGAGGATGGCCGCGGGCGCGTGCTCACGGCCGGCGACCAGCACCGCGGCGTCGGCCGCGAGGCCGCCCGCGAAGGCGAGCGCGATGCCCTGCCGGGCGGGCCACATGCCGTTCAGCCGGAACCAGCCGGCGGCGGTGACGGCCTGGAGGATCACGAGCGGGACGACCAGGGCGTACGAGCCGAGGGCCGCCGCGCCCGACAGCAGCAGGCCGAGGACGGCGGTGAGGGCCGCGGGCTGCAAACCGGGCTCGATGATCGGGGAGCGGCCCTCCATGCGGGCGCGCTGGGCGTCGGTGACGCGGGTGTTGCCGGCGACGGTGGCGGGACCGTAGGACGGCCCGGCGTCCGGTGCCGGCTGCGGGGGCGCGGTGGTCCGGGCCGCCGCGGGGGGCGCGGCGGGCCGGTCGTAGGGCTGGGCGGGCAGGTAGGACGTCTCGGCGGCGGCCGTGACGGGTGCGTGGGTCTGCGTCTCCCAGGTCTGGCCCTGCCACTGCTGGGTGTAGGGGTCGTCCTGGGCGGCCGGCTGCGCGGTATGGGCCTGCCCGCCGTAGGCGCCCTGCCCGTAGCCGTTCTGGGTGTACGGGTTCTGCCCGGGGGCGTTCTGGGCGTACGGGTTCTGCGGGTACCCCCCGCCCTGGCTCTGGCCCTGCTGCCCGTTCGGCGGCCACGCCTGCGGCGGCTGCTGCGGCGGCTGCTGCTGCGGCTGCTGCCGGTACGGGTCGTACCCCTCGTACGTCCCGCCCTCATACGGCTGGTCGGTCATCGCTCACCCTCCTGCGAACGGCGGGAGCACCTCGACCGTGCCGCCGTCGGCCAGCCGTACCGTCTCATGTCCGCGGGTCCCCACGGGATCGCCGTCGACGATGAACGAGCAGCGCAGCAGCACGCGCGTCAGTTCACCGGGGTGCCGCTCGCGCACGGCGTCCAGCGCCTCGGCGAGGTCGGCCGCTTCGTGCGGTTCCTCGGCGACCCCGGCCGCGGCCTTCGCGGCGGCCCAATAGCGCACCGTGACCTTTGCCATCTCGTCCCTCTGGTCCTTCGGCGAAGCAGCCTTCGCACATCGATACGGTCAGGCTAGCCCGCCCGGGAGGCCGCCCAGTCCCCGATGCGGGCCAGCAGGTCGTCGGCCGCGGCGTTCTCGGCGTGTCCCATGCCGGGCTCCAGCCACAGTTCCCCCTGGTCGCCCGCGGCGTCGGCGAGCATCCGCGGGTGGTCGAGCGGGAAGTAGCCGTCGAGGTCGCCGTGCACGATCAGCAGGGGCGTGGGCGCGATCCTCGGGACGGCCTCGGCCGGGGAGAGCGGCACCGGGTCCCAGTCGCGGTGGTGGATGCGGGTGCGCAGCCCGTAGCGGCCGACGAGGCGGCCCGCGGGGCGGGTGACCAGCCAGTGCAGCCGGCGCATGGGGGCGGTGCCGCGGTAGTACCAGCGGGCCGGCGAGCTGACGGAGACGACCGCGTCGACGCCCCGGTGCAGCGCCGCGTGCCGGAGCACCACCGAGCCGCCCATGGAGAAGCCGACGGTCGCCACGCGGGTGTGCCCGAAGCCGCGCGCCCAGGCCACCGCGGCGTCGAGGTCGAGGACCTCGCGGTCGCCGACCGTGGAGCGCCCGCCGGAGGCGCCGTGGCCGCGGAAGGAGAAGGTGACGACGGCGCCGTACGGGGCGAGGGCGGCGGCGACGCGGCGCACATGGGGCCGGTCCGCGTCGCCGGTGAAGCCGTGGGCCACGACGAACGCCAGGTCACGGGCGGATGGCCGGGAGGGGTCGGCGACGGTGGAGCCCGGATCGTATACGGAATCGATCGAAACGCCGTCGGCGGTGTGCAGAAACGTCCGCATAGGTGCGTGTCTGCTCGTCTCGGAGTGCGGACGAATGACGGAACGTGCCAGATGACCTGCCGGACCGTTGCTCATGTCGGCTATTCTGCTGTGCAGAGGACTCGGGCAGCGTAGCCCCCGGGTCCTTTTGTGCTTTCGGAAGCGTTGTATACGAGGCGGGAAACCGCAGGTGTACGGGCCCCGGGATCGCAGCGCAGTACCGCAAACGTCCTCGCAGGGACCGAGGAGGAACCAGACGTATGAGTTCTCTGCTGCTCCTGACCAACGCTCTCCAGCCGTCGACGGAGGTGCTTCCCGCCCTCGGCCTGCTGCTGCACAACGTGCGGGTGGCCCCGGCGGAGGGCCCGGCGCTCGTGGACACCCCCGGCGCCGACGTCATCCTGATCGACGGGCGGCGCGACCTGCCCCAGGTCCGCAGCCTGTGCCAGCTGCTCCGCTCCACCGGACCCGGCTGTCCGCTGGTCCTCGTGGTGACCGAGGGCGGCCTCGCCGCGGTCACCGCCGACTGGGGCATCGACGACGTCCTGCTCGACACCGCCGGACCGGCCGAGGTCGAGGCGCGGCTGCGGCTCGCCATGGGCCGCCAGCAGATCGTCAACGACGACTCCCCCATGGAGATCCGCAACGGCGACCTCTCCGTCGACGAGGCGACCTACTCCGCCAAGCTCAAGGGCCGGGTCCTCGACCTCACCTTCAAGGAGTTCGAGCTCCTGAAGTACCTGGCGCAGCACCCGGGCCGGGTGTTCACCCGCGCCCAGCTGCTCCAGGAGGTCTGGGGCTACGACTACTTCGGCGGCACCCGGACCGTGGACGTGCACGTACGGCGGCTGCGGGCCAAGCTCGGCCCGGAGCACGAGTCGCTGATCGGCACCGTCCGCAACGTCGGCTACCGGTTCGTCACCCCCGAGAAGGTGGAGCGCGCCGCCGACGAGGCCAGGGCCAAGGCCGCCCGGCCAAAGGCGGAGGAAGCGGACGAATCGGCCGTTCCGGGCACGGCGGACGTACGGGCCGAGGCGTGACGAAGGCCGGGGCGGGGCATCATCACGGCACGGTCAAGCCGCGATATGCCCTGCCCAGCGCGGGTCTCTCCGCGTAGACTCCGCGCGTGGCCAAGGTGACTCGCGATGACGTGGCGCGGCTGGCAGGGACGTCCACTGCCGTCGTCAGCTATGTCATCAACAACGGACCCCGGCCGGTCGCCCCGGCCACGCGCGAGCGTGTCCTCGCAGCGATCAAGGAACTGGGGTACCGCCCGGACCGGGTCGCCCAGGCCATGGCCTCGCGGCGCACGGACCTCATAGGACTCATCGTCCCGGACGCCCGCCAGCCCTTCTTCGGGGAGATGGCGCACGCGGTCGAGCAGGCCGCGTCCGAGCGCGGAAAGATGGTCCTGGTCGGCAACTCCGACTACGTCGGCGAGCGCGAGGTCCACTATCTGCGGGCCTTCCTGGGGATGCGGGTCTCCGGCCTCATCCTCGTCTCGCACGCCCTCAACGACCTGGCCGCCGCCGAGATCGAGGCGTGGGACGCCCGTGTGGTGCTGCTGCACGAGCGCCCCGAGGCCATCGACGACGTCGCCGTGGTCACGGACGACCTGGGCGGCGCCCAGCAGGCCGTCGCCCACCTGCTGGAGCACGGCTACGCGTACGTCGCCTGCATGGGCGGCACCGCCGAGACGCCCGCCGTCGGCGACCCCGTCTCCGACCACGTCGAGGGCTGGCGGCGCGCGATGGCCGAGGCCGGGCTGCCGACCGAGGGCCGGCTGTTCGAGGCCCCGTACAACCGCTACGACGCCTATCGCATCGCCCTCGACCTGCTGTCCGGGCCCGAGCGGCCGCCCGCGATCTTCTGCTCCACCGACGACCAGGCCATCGGCGTGCTGCGGGCCGCACGGGAACTGCGCATCGACGTGCCCGGGAAGCTCGCGGTGGCCGGCTTCGACGACATCAAGGAGGCGGCGCTCGCCGACCCGCCGCTGACCACGGTCGCCTCGGACCGCTCGGCGATGGCACGGGCGGCTGTCGACCTGGTCCTGGACGACGGGCTGCGGGTGGCGGGCTCCCGGCGCGAGCGGCTGAAGTCCTTCCCGCCCCGGCTGGTGCTGCGCAGCTCCTGCGGCTGCGAGGGCTCACCCGGCCTGCCTTCACCGAGCGCGCCTTGACGCTCACCGAGAGACGTCCTCGCAGCCGAGGCGCGCCTTTATATCGGGCAAACGAGGTTCTGCCGGGCTTCTCAGGGAGCACTCAGGGAGCTCTCATGGTCGCGGGACAAGCTTTATGACATGACCGAGAGCTTCCGCCACAGCGGCGCTTACGAGAACCCCGACGACTCCCAGCAGCCCTCCTCCGCCTCCCCCGTCGACCCGCGGTGGCCGGCACCGCCGGCCTATTCGCCGGCTCCCCCGCCGCACCGCAGGCGGACCCGGGGCCCCGTGGGGCTGCTGGCCGCCGTCGCCCTCGTGGCCGCGGCCGTCGGCGGCGGCACCGCCTACGCCGTGCAGGAGCTGACCGGCAAGGACTCCGCGGCCGTCGCCGCGACCACCACCAACGTGGTGCCCTCCAGCAAGCGGGGCGACGTGGCCGCCATCGCCGCCGCGGTGAGCCCCAGCGTGGTCGAGATCAACGCGACCCTGCCCAACGGAACGTCCACCGGCTCGGGAGTCGTCGTCACCGCGGACGGCGAGATCGTCACCAACAACCACGTCGTGGCCGGCGCCTCCGCCATCACGGTGCGCACCAGCGACGGCAAGCGGTACACGGCCGACGTCGTCGGCACCGACAGCTCCAAGGACCTCGCGCTCGTCAAGGTGCACGACGCCTCAGGGCTGAAGGTGGCCGCGCTGGGCGACTCGGACGCGGTGCAGGTCGGCGACCAGGTCGTGGCCATCGGCTCGCCCGAGGGCCTGACCGGCACGGTGACCAGCGGCATAGTCTCCGCGCTGCACCGTGACGTGACCGTCTCCACCGACGAGGACCAGGGCCAGGAGCAGGGCGGCGAGGGACAGTGGCCGTTCTCCTTCGGCGGCCGTGAGTTCAACGGCGACACCGGCTCGTCCACCACGACCTACAAGGCCATACAGACCGACGCCTCGCTGAACCCGGGCAACTCCGGCGGCGCCCTGATCAACGCCGCGGGCCAGGTCATCGGCATCAACTCCGCGATGTACTCGGCCGGGGCGAGCGCCTCGTCCTCGGACGCGGGCAGCGTGGGCCTGGGCTTCGCGATCCCCGTCGACACCGTCAAGGCAGATCTGGCCAAGCTGCGGGCCGGCTCCACCGGCTGAACCCGTCCCCCACCGGAACCGAGGGAGCACGTCATGATCAAGCACATCACGCACCCCGAGTCCACCACCACCCCCACCACCACCTGCGTCGGCCCGGCCCTGGACGTGGCGCACGAGCTCCACGTCCCGGCCCCGCCCAAGCCGCCCGCCACGATCCCACCGCCCCAGCTGATGGGGCTGCGGCTGCCGGCCGAGCACCCGCACGTGCGCAAGGTGTCCCTGCGGCGACTGACCGCCCTGCGTCACTGACCCCGCCCAGCACGCACGGGGCCGCGCCTCCACCGGGCGGCCCCGAAACGTGCGACGCTGAAGGTCTTCCCCCACCCCGTCCCACCACGACCCGAGGACCCACGACCGATGAGCTCCGCCGATGGCGACCGTGACCCGCAGCGCATCCTGATCGTCGACGACGAGCCGGCCGTACGCGAGGCGCTCCAGCGCAGCCTCGCCTTCGAGGGGTACGACACGGAGGTCGCCGTCGACGGCGCGGACGCCCTGGAGAAGGCCGCCGCCTACCAGCCCGATCTGGTCGTCCTGGACATCCAGATGCCCCGCATGGACGGGCTGACGGCCGCCCGCCGCATCCGCGGCGCCGGCACGACCACGCCGATCCTGATGCTGACGGCCCGCGACACGGTCGGCGACCGGGTCACCGGGCTCGACGCGGGCGCCGACGACTACCTGGTCAAGCCCTTCGAACTGGACGAGCTGTTCGCCCGCATCCGGGCGCTGCTGCGCCGCAGCTCGTACGCGGTGGCCGGGGACGGAGCGCAGGACGAGGCGCTGACCTTCGCCGACCTGCGGATGGACCTGGCGACGCGCGAGGTCACGCGCGGCGGCCGGCAGGTGGAGCTGACCCGCACGGAGTTCACGCTGCTGGAGATGTTCATGGCGCACCCGCGCCAGGTGCTCACCCGCGAGCAGATCCTCAAGGCCGTGTGGGGCTTCGACTTCGAGCCGTCCTCCAACTCCCTCGACGTGTACGTCATGTACCTGCGGCGCAAGACGGAGGCGGGCGGCGAACCGCGGCTCGTGCACACCGTGCGGGGCGTGGGCTATGTCCTGCGGCAGGGCGGGGCGGAGTGAAGCGGGTCGTCCGCCGGTTCCGGACCCTGCCCATCCGCTCCCGGCTGTCGCTGCTGGTGGCGGCGGCGGTGGCGTTCGCCGTGGCCGCGGTGTCCGTGACCTGCTGGTTCATCGTGCGCGGCAAGCTGTACGCGGAGGTCGACGACTCCCTCAAGAAGGCCGTCGGCATCGGGCGTCCCCAGCAGGAGGAGCAGATCACCGACGCGCTCACCAACTGCTCCTCCGAGCCCCAGGCCACGGTCAGCGGCTTCCGCAACACCTACTCCCAGGTGCTCACCGAGGAGGGCACCACCTGTCTGTTCCTGACCTCGGTGGGACGGATCAAGGTCACCGCGACCGACCGGAAGGTGGTCGAGAACGCGAACGGCACCAATCCGGCCGGCGTCTTCCACAACAGCACCGACGCGGACGGCAACACCGTGCGGGTGCTGGCGCTCCCCATGACCATCGGCGACAGGCTCACGCAGACCACCGCCAACGCGGCCATCATGGTCGCCCTCCCACTCAAGGGCACCGAGTCCACGCTCAACGACCTGGCGCTGGTGCTGCTCCTGGTCTCCGGTGTGGGTGTGCTCGGGGCGGGGGTCGCGGGGCTCGCCGTCGCACGGGCCGGACTGCGCCCCGTCGACCGGCTCACCGAGGCCGTCGAGCACGTGGCGCGCACCGAGGACCTGTCCATCCGCATCCCGGTGGACGAGGACAGCGAGGACGAGATCGCGCGGCTGTCGCACTCGTTCAACTCGATGACCTCGGCGCTGGCCAGCTCCCGCGAGCTCCAGCAGCAGCTGATCGCGGACGCCGGGCACGAGCTGCGCACCCCGCTCACATCGCTGCGCACGAACATCGAGCTGCTCACCCGCAGCGAGGAGACCGGCAGGCCGCTGCCCCCCGAGGACCGCAAGGCGCTGCTCGCGTCGGTGAAGGCGCAGATGACCGAGCTGGCCGCGCTGATCGGCGACCTCCAGGAGCTCTCCCGGGCGGAGGGCCAGCACGGGGAACGGCTCCAGGTGGTCGCCCTGCGGGACACCGTCGAGGCGGCGCTGCGCCGGGCCCGGCTGCGCGGGCCCGAGCTGACGATCACGGCGGACCTCCAGCCCTGGTACGTCCGGGCGGAGCCGTCCGCGCTGGAGCGGGCCGTCGTCAACGTCCTCGACAACGCGGTGAAGTTCAGCCCCGAGGGCGGCACGGTCGAGGTGGCCCTGGACGGGGGTGTGCTCACGGTCCGCGACCACGGGCCCGGCATCCCGGCCGACGAACTCCCGCACGTCTTCGACCGCTTCTGGCGCTCCCCGAGCGCCCGCGCGCTGCCCGGCTCGGGCCTGGGCCTGTCGATCGTGGCCCGCACGGTCCAGCAGGTGGGCGGCGAGATCACCCTGGCCCCGGCCGGCACCGGCGGCACGGTGGCGACGCTGCGCCTCCCGGGCGCCCCCCAGCCGCCTCCTGACCAGGTGTGAGGCGAAGGACACGAAGACCGGGGGCCCGGCCCGCGCACGAGGTGCGGGCCGGGCCCCCGGGGTGTGACGGGTGGGTCAGCGGATGACGGTGATGCGGTCCGCCGCCGGGGGCGCCAGCGGGGTCGCGGGCGTGGAGTTGGCGGTCAGGTAGTCGGCGAGGGCCGCCAGGTCGTCCGAGCCGACCAGGTCGTTGGTGCCCAGGCCCAGCGTGGTGAAGCCGTCGCCGCCGCCCGCGAGGAAGCTGTTGCTCGCGACGCGGTAGGTGGCCGCCGGGTCGATCGGGGCGCCGTCGAGACGGATCGAGTCGGTGACGACGCGGTCCGCGCCGGACTTCGTCATGTCCAGCGTGTAGGTGAGCCCCTTCGACGGCAGCAGGATCTTCGGCGCGGCCTCGTTCGGGCCGCTCACCTGCTCCTTGAGGACCTGGATCAGCTGTGTGCCGGTGAAGTCCTGGAGGTTCACGGTGTTGGCGAAGGGCTGGACGGTGAAGCCCTCGGCGTAGGTGACCACGCCGTCGCCCTCCGCGCCGGAGGCCGCGTAGGTCAGACCGGCCCGCACACCGCCCGGGTTCATCAGGGCGAGGTCGGTCCCCGGGTCCAGAGCCTTGCCGTGGGCGAACTGCGCGTCCGCGATCAGGTCGCCCATGGGGGACTCGGTGCCGCCGTTGTTGACGTCGCCCGAGATGTAGCCGACGGCACGGTTGCCGATGGGCGCGGCGAGGGTGTTCCACCGGGAGATCAGCCGCGTCATGTCGGGCGCCTTGGGGACGTCCCGGGTGACCACGCGGTTCGCCGACTGCACGGCCGTGCGGGCGATGTCACCGGTGCGGCGGTCGTAGGTCAGCGTGGTGTCCGTGTAGAGCCGCCCGAACGACGAGGCCGAGGTGACCATGCGGGGCCGGCCCGCCGGGTCGTCGATCGTGCAGACGTACGCGTTGTGCGTGTGCCCGGTGACCAGCGCGTCGACCGCCGGGGTCACGTTCTTCGCGATGTCCACGATCGGACCCGAGACGCCGGCGCCCGCGCCCGGGGCGTCGCAGTCGTAGTTGTACGCCGAGGACGCCGGGAAGCCGCCCTCGTGGATCAGGGCCACGATCGACTGGACGCCCTGGCGCTGGAGCTCCTTGGCGTACTTGTTGATCGTCTCGACCTCGTCCTTGAAGACCAGGCCCTTGACGCCGTCCGCGGAGACGATGCCCGGCGTGCCCTCCAGGGTGACGCCGATGAAGCCGATCTTGACGTCCTTCTTCTTCCACACCCAGTAGGGCTTGAGGATCGGCTTCTTCGTCTTCTCGTCGAGGACGTTGGCCGCCAGGTACGGGAAGTCGGCGCCCTTGAACCGCTTGTCCGTGTAGCAGCCCTCCGTCGGGTGGCAGCCGCCGTTCTGGAGACGGGTCAGCTCGGCGCGGCCCTCGTCGAACTCATGGTTGCCGACCGAGGTCACGTCCAGCTTCAGGCCGTTGAGCGCCTCGATGGTCGGCTCGTCGTGGAACAGGCCGGAGATCAGCGGGGAGGCGCCGACCATGTCACCGCCGGCCGCGGTGATGGAGTACGGGTGGCCCTCGCGGGCCTGGCGCAGATGCGTGGCGAGGTACTCGACACCGCCCGCGTCGACGTTCTTGGTGGTGCCGTCCGGCTGGAGTTCGGTGACCCGGCCGGAGGAGCCCGACGGCGGTTCGAGGTTGCCGTGCAGGTCGTTGAAGGACAGGAGCTGGACGTCCTGGTAGCGGCTCGGGTGCCGGTGACCGCCCTTGTCGGAGTGCGCCTGCGCGGGCAGCGCGGCGGCCAGCGCGGCCGCGGTGGCGAGCGCGGCGGTGCCCGCGAGCACGGCGTAGGTACGGCGGCGCGTGCGCCGGGGCGGATGGGACGTGGCCGGCATGAAACCCCCCTGTGGGTCTGCTGAGAAGTGCCCGACGAGGGCGCACTCTAGGGTCAACGCGCGTAGCACGACAGGGGGTTCGTGGTTACATCCTGGTTTCCCTTTGCCCATCCCTTTACGTCCCCCGAAGTCGTCCCCGGACGCGGGCCGCCCCGTACCCTCGTACGCATGACCAGCGACGACACCGTACGGCCCTTCCCGTCCCGCTCCATCGGGACCCATCCCGCACTCTCCCCGGAGCAGGCCGAGGCCGTGCTCGCGCTGCTCGCCGAGGCCGCCCGCGCCGACGGGCAGCAGCCGGTGTCGGAGCAGGGCCGGCTGCGACTTCGCGGCGGCGCCCGGGAGGGCGTCTCGCACCTGCTGCTGAGCGTCGGCGACGAACTCGTGGGCTACGCACAACTGGAGGACACCGACCCGGTGGAGGCGCCGGCCGCCGAACTGGTCGTGCGCCCCTCCCAGCGCGGCCACGGGCACGGCCGGGCGCTCGGCTCGGCGCTGCTCGCCGCGTCCGGCAAGCGGCTGCGGGTGTGGGCGCACGGCGGGCACTCCGCCGCCCGGCACCTCGCCCAGGTCCTCGGGCTCACCCTCTTCCGCGAACTGCGCCAGATGCGGCGGTCGTTGACCGACCTGGAGCTGCCCGAACCGAAGCTGCCCGACGGCGTGAGCGTGCGCACGTTCGTGCCCGGCGAGGACGACGCGGCCTGGCTCGCGGTGAACGCGGCCGCCTTCGCCCACCACCCCGAGCAGGGCTCCCTCACCCAGCGCGACCTGGACGACCGCAAGGCCGAGCCCTGGTTCGACCCGGCCGGCTTCTTCCTCGCCGAGCGCGCGGGCGAGCTCGCCGGTTTCCACTGGACGAAGGTCCACGCGGAGGAGGGCCTGGGCGAGGTGTACGTCGTCGGGGTGGCCCCCGGCGCCCAGGGCGGCGGCCTCGGCAAGGCGCTCACCGCGATCGGCCTGCGCCACCTCGCGGCCCAGGGCATGCCGACGGCGATGCTCTACGTGGACGCCGACAACAAGGCGGCGGTCACCGTCTACGAGCGCCTCGGCTTCACGACGTACGAGACGGACCTGATGTACCGCACGGAGACCTGATCCACGACCTGATCCACGACCTGACCGGCGCCGATTCCCCGCCCGGGGCGCGGAGGCCGGGCGGGGACCGTGGGCGGGGGCGGGCAGCGGCCCGTGGGGCCCCGGCGGGGTGGCCGGAACACGCGGGAGTCACCTCCCGGCGCCTCCCGTCACCCGAACCCGCGCGCCGCCGCCCCTCACCTTCCCCGCCCCGCCCCCGGGCGGGGGCCGTGTACCCCGGGGAGCCGTGTCCCGATATCCCTCACGTCATGTCTCCGTAACCATCGATTCAGACGAGCTTGCGACGCTCGGCCAATGCAACCCGCCGTGCCAGAACCTTCGCCGCCCACCGGGCGGCCCGCGGGAAACGGGGCCGTATCGCTCCCGCCCGCACGTTCCGACGCGCCTGTCTCGCCCCTGGCGCGGAAGAATGGGGTCATGAGCCAGCCAAACACCCAGGCAGAGGTCCAGCACGCGCAGCCCTCCGTGGGCTCCATAGCCGCCCACCGCCCGCACACGGTGGCCGCGGTCGTCTCCGACCTGGAACCCGACATCGACGCCGATCTCGACGCGTACGAGGAGGCCCAGGCGGAGGGCGACCGGCTGCCGCAGGGCCGGTTCCTGGACCGGGAACGCAGCTGGCTCGCGTTCAACGAGCGGGTCCTCGAACTCGCCGAGGACCCGAACACCCCCCTCCTGGAGCGGGCGAACTTCCTGGCGATCTTCGCCAGCAACCTGGACGAGTTCTTCATGGTCCGGGTCGCCGGCCTCAAGCGCCGCATCGCCACCGGCGTCGCCACGCGCTCCGCCTCCGGGCTCCAGCCGCGCGAGGTGCTGGAGATGATCTGGGCCCGCTCCCGCGAGCTCATGGCCCGGCACGCCGCCTGCTACCACGAGGACGTCGCCCCCGCACTCGCGGAGGAGGGCATCCACCTGGTCCGCTGGAACGAGCTGACCGACAAGGAACAGGCCCGCCTGTTCACGCTCTTCCGGCACCAGATCTTCCCCGTCCTCACCCCCCTCGCCGTCGACCCGGCGCACCCCTTCCCGTACATCTCCGGCCTGTCCCTGAACCTGGCCGTCGTCGTGCGCAACCCGGTCAGCGGCCACAAGCACTTCGCCCGCGTGAAGGTGCCGCCGCTGCTGTCCCGCTTCCTGGAGGCCGCGCCCGGCCGGTACGTCCCGCTCGAGGACGTCATCGCCGCGCACCTGGAGGAGCTGTTCCCGGGCATGGAGGTCCTGGAGCACCACGCCTTCCGGCTCACCCGCAACGAGGACCTGGAGGTCGAGGAGGACGACGCGGAGAACCTGCTCCAGGCCCTGGAGAAGGAACTCATGCGGCGCCGCTTCGGGCCGCCGGTGCGCCTGGAGGTCGAGGAGTCCATCGACCGCGAGGTCCTCGACCTGCTGGTGCGCGAGCTGAAGATCAGCGAGGCCGAGGTCTACCCGCTGCCCGGCCCCCTGGACCTCACCGGTCTCTTCCGCATCCACAGCCTCGACCGCCCCGAGCTGAAGTACCCGAAGTTCGTCGCCGGGACCCACCGTGACCTCGCCGAGGTCGAGTCGGCCTCCGAGCCCGACATCTTCGCCGCGCTGCGCGGCCGGGACGTGCTGCTGCACCACCCCTACGACTCGTTCTCGACGTCCGTGCAGGCCTTCCTCCAGCAGGCCGCCGACGACCCCGACGTCCTCGCGATCAAGCAGACCCTGTACCGCACCTCCGGCGACTCCCCGATAGTCGACGCGCTCATCGACGCCGCCGAGTCCGGCAAGCAGGTCCTCGTCCTCGTCGAGATCAAGGCCCGCTTCGACGAGCACGCCAACATCAAGTGGGCGCGCAAGCTGGAAGAGGCCGGCTGCCACGTCGTGTACGGCCTCGTCGGCCTCAAGACCCACTGCAAGCTGTCCCTGGTGGTGCGCCAGGAGGGCGAGACCCTGCGCCGCTACAGCCACGTCGGCACGGGCAACTACCACCCGAAGACGGCCCGCCTCTACGAGGACCTGGGCCTGCTCACCGCCGACCCGCAGGTCGGCGCGGACCTCTCCGACCTGTTCAACCGCCTCTCCGGCTACTCCCGCCGGGAGACCTACCGCCGCCTGCTGGTCGCCCCCAAGTCCCTGCGGGACGGCCTGGTGTCGCGGATCAACAAGGAGGTCCAGCACCACCGTGCGGGCCGCCCCGCCTTCGTCCGCATCAAGGTCAACTCCATGGTGGACGAGGCGATCATCGACGCCCTCTACCGCGCCTCCCAGGCCGGAGTGCCGGTGGACGTCTGGGTGCGCGGCATCTGCGCGCTCAGGCCGGACGTGCCCGGACTCTCGGACAACATCCGCGTCCGCTCCATCCTCGGCCGCTTCCTGGAGCACTCCCGGATCTTCGCCTTCGGCAACGGCGGCGAACCCGAGGTGTGGATGGGCAGCGCCGACATGATGCACCGCAACCTCGACCGCCGTATCGAGGCCCTGGTCCGGGTCACCGACCCGGCCCACCGGGCGGCCCTCAACCGGCTGCTCGACACCGGCATGTCCGACACCACCTCGTCCTGGCGCCTGGGCCCGGACGGCGAGTGGAACCGGCACGCGACCGACGCGGACGGACAGCCCCTGCGCAACATCCAGGAGATGCTCATAGACGCCCGGAGGCGCCGGCGTGGCACAGCAACACCTTGACCCGACGAACCCCACGGCCGGGGCGGTGACCGGGGACGCCCTCGCGGACTACCTCCGCGCCCAGGCCACGGAGTTCCTCCGCGCGCTGCGCCTGCAACGGGAGAACGGCAGCGGGGGTCCCTCCGCCCGCATGGACGCGCGGGTGGGGGAGAACCCCGCGGAGCCGTCCGTCGACGCGACGCGCGCCCTGCGCCGCTCGGCCCGCCGCATCAGCGGCAGCCTGCACACCTTCCGGCCGCTCCTCGACCCCGACTGGTCCGAGGAGATGCGCCCCGAACTGGCCTGGCTCTCCGGCACGCTGGGCCTGGAGCACGCCTGCGAGGCCCGGCTGGAGCGGCTGCTGCTCGCCCTGCACCGGCTGTCCGGCTCCACCGCGTTCCCCGCACCGCCGGTGTCCGCCGCCGCGGGCTCCGGTCCGCCGATGACGGCCTCGCCGGAACGCGGCAGCCTCACCGTGGGCGCGGCCAAGGCGGGCGCCCTCCTCGACCGCCAGCTCACCCTCGCCCGGACCCGGGCCCACTCCACCGCCCTCCAGGCCCTCGGCTCCTCCCGCTTCCACGCCGTGGCCGACAAGGTCGCCGTCCTCGCCAGCGAGGTGCCGCTCACCCCCGCGGCGCCCAGCACCGGCCTCCACCCCCTGGCCGGCGCCGCCGAGGAACGCCTCATGACCGCGGTCGGCGCGCTGCCCCTGGTCACCGCCGGGCACCCCTACAACGCGGAGGCCCTCGTCCACGGGCTGTCCCCGGACCCCGCCCCGCACCCCCAGGACGGCCCCTGGCACCAGGTCCGGCTGCTGCTGCGCCTGCACCGCTACGCCCTGGAGGTCCTGCACGGCGGCGCCGCCCCGGTCGACGTGCGGCTGCTCACGGCCGGGCAGGCCCTCAACCGGCACCGGGACGCCTCCGAGGCCGCCGCCGCGGCGGCGCAGGCGGCGCGCACCCCGCGCATCGCGCCCGCGACGGCGTACGCGCTCGGGGTGCTCCACGCCGACCAGCGGCACGAGGTGGAGGCGGCCCGGTTCGCGTTCCAGCAGTCGTGGCAGAAGCAGACGGTCGGCACACCCTGACCCGGCGAGGAGGCTGTGACACCGGTGACGCACACCGACGACACCCTGGTCCTGGCGGCGGGCTGCGTCCTGTGGCGGCGCTCCCCCCTCGACGGCGCACTGGAGCTCTGCCTCGTCCACCGGCCGAAGTACGACGACTGGTCCCACCCCAAGGGCAAGCTGAAGCAAGGTGAGGAAGCCCTGGCCGGCGCGCTGCGGGAGGTGGCCGAGGAGACCGGCTACACCGCGGCCCCCGGCGGGGAGCTGCCCACCCTGCGTTACCTCGCGGGCGGCCGTCCCAAGGAGGTGCGTTACTGGGCGGCCCAGGCCGTGGACGGGCACTTCGACCCGAACCACGAGGTGGACCGCATCCTGTGGCTGCGCGCCGCCCAGGCCCGCGACCGGCTGACCCAGCCGCGCGACCGGGAACTCGTCGACGCCCTGCTGCTCCAGGACGAACCGCCCCGGCACGACGCCTGACGCCCGCCGACTGACGGCTGACGCCTGACGGCTGACGGCTGACGGAGAAGGAGCGGGTCAGAAGGCCGCCGCGTGCGACTGCGCGTCCGTCCGGGCCTGGCTTCTGGCCCGGCGGGCCGGTCCCCGCCAGCCGCAGCTGCACCGGGCCACACAGAACGGGCCCTGCTCCTGCGTCGTCGTACGGTGGTCCTGTCCTTCTGGGGCCCGGTCCGGCCCGGCCTGCTGCGCCACACGACAACGTTACCCAGCTCACGGTCGCTCACGGCCCAAGTGGTCGTACGCGCTTTCCCGCCCCCCGGCAACGCGTGACGGCACCCCCTACCCGTCGTTAACCGGAACGACAGGGGGCCCACGGACGCACCGGCTGGGGGTAGGCAGGCGATGGATCGGCGGCAGCACAGGCACAGGGGCGGCACGGTCGTCGCGACCGGACTCGTGATGGCCCTGGGCGTGGGCGCCACGGGGTGCGGCGGCGGTGCCGCCGCCGAGGACGCGCGCGGCGCGGCCGACCCGGTCGGCGCCCTGCACCGCGCGGCCGACGTGCTGCGGAGGTCGGGCAGTTCGCGCGCCACCACCTCGATGGAGATGGCCACCGGCGGCACCCGCGTCACCATCCGCGGCACGGGCGTCTACGACTACCGCCGGCAGCTCGGCCGGCTCACCGTCGTCCTGCCGCAGGACCCCGCGGGGACGCCGGAACACCGGCCGATCACCGAACTCCTCGCGCCGGGAGCCCTGTTCATGAAGAACCGGGGCGCCGGAGTGCCCGCCGACAAATGGGTGCGCGTCGACACCGCGACCCTCTCCGACGGCAATCTGGTCACGGGCGGCGCCACCGACCCCTATGCCGCGGCGGAGTTGCTGCGCGGGACGCGCACCGCGACCTACATGGGGCGCGCCGAGGTCGCCGGCACCGAGGTGCGGCACTTCCGGGGGACCGCCGACCTGGCCGCGGCGGCGCGGCAGGCCTCCACCGGGAACCGGAAGGCACTGGCGGCCGCGGCAAAGGGGTTCGCCACGCCCGAAGTCCCGTTCGACGCCTACCTCGACGACCAGGGCCGCGTCCGCAAGCTCCGCCAGCGCTTCAGCTTCGTCAACGGCAGACAACAGGCCAGCGTGGACGTCGCCTCGACGACGCTGCTGTACGACTTCGGCACGCCCGTGGACGTCCGGCTGCCGCGTCCGAAGGACATCTACGCGGGTCGGATCGTCGAAAATCAGCCATCCGACCGACCGGTGAACCAGCGGGAGAACTAGCCGGTAACCAGTCCGCGAACTAGCCCGTCCGTGCCATGCGCGGTGTGTAGAGCGCTGCCTACTCTAGGAAGTCGACGACGGCAGAGATGAGGTGACGCACGTGGCTCCGCTCGGCGGTACGGCAGTCGAGGACTTCGTGGCCCTCGCCGAGATCGAGCTGTGCGGCGACCTGATCATCGCGGCCTCGGCCGCCCGCGGGGACCGTCTCAGCCTGGAGAGCATCGACGAGATCCTGAAGGTGGCCGAGGAACGGGCCCCGGAGACCCTGGACGGTTAGGGCCTCCCGTCAGGTGCGCAGCAGTCGGCCGATCGCCTTCGTGGCCTCCTCGACCTTGGCGTCGATCTCGCTTCCTCCCTTGAGGGCCGCGTCCGCGACACAGTGCCGGAGGTGCTCCTCCAGCAGTTGCAGCGCGAAGGACTGGAGGGCCTTCGTGGAGGCGGAGACCTGGGTGAGTATGTCGATGCAGTAGACGTCCTCGTCGACCATCCGCTGGAGCCCGCGGATCTGGCCCTCGATCCGGCGCAGCCGCTTGAGGTGCTCGTCCTTCTGCTTGTGGTAGCCGTGGATCCCGCGGTCGTGGTCGGTCACCACGGCCCCGCCGTCCTCGGAGGGCGCCGGTACGCCGGCCTCGGTGGTCGTCATCGCGTCCTCCCGTTCGTTTCATATACCCCTGGTGGGTATATGGTAACCAACTTTGCTGGGTATAGGGCCCTTGGTACGCCCCCGTGCTGATCACTCTGTCCGATGGGCGACACTGGAGGACGGCCCATTAGCCGTGGCCGAATGATGCGCTTAGCATCGGCCTGACCGAAACCGAAGCACCCCAAGGACCCCACGTGCGATTTCGTCTGACCCCCAGGGAGACGAGCTTCTATGACATGTTCGCCGCATCCGCGGACAACATCGTCACGGGCTCGAAGCTCCTGATGGAACTGCTCGGGGCGGACGCATCCGCCCGGGCCGAGATCGCAGAGCGTATGCGGGCAGCGGAACACGCGGGTGACGACGCCACGCACGCGATCTTCCACCAGCTGAACTCCTCGTTCATCACGCCTTTCGACCGCGAGGACATCTACTCCCTCGCGTCGTCCCTCGACGACATCATGGACTTCATGGAGGAGGCCGTCGACCTGGTCGTCCTCTACAACGTCGAGGAACTGCCCAAGGGCGTCGAGCAGCAGATCGAGGTCCTGGCGCGGGCGGCGGAGCTGACGGCCGAGGCGATGCCGCACCTGCGGACCATGGACAACCTCACCGAGTACTGGATCGAGGTCAACCGGCTGGAGAACCAGGCCGACCAGATCCACCGCCGGCTCCTCGCCCATCTCTTCAACGGCAAGTACGACGCGATTGAGGTGCTGAAGCTCAAGCAGATCGTGGACGTGCTGGAAGAGGCGGCGGACGCGTTCGAGCACGTGGCGAACACGGTGGAGACCATCGCCGTCAAGGAGTCCTGAGCCGTCGATGGACACCTTCGCGCTGCTCGTGACCATCGCGGTCGCGCTCTTCTTCACGTATACGAACGGCTTCCACGACTCGGCGAACGCGATCGCCACGTCGGTGTCGACGCGGGCGCTGACCCCTCGGGCCGCGCTGGCGATGGCCGCGGTGATGAACCTCGCCGGTGCCTTCCTCGGTTCGGGGGTCGCCAAGACCGTCAGTGAGGGGCTGATCGAGACGCCCGAGGGCGGCAAGGGGATGGGCATCCTCTTCGCCGCGCTGCTCGGCGCGATCGTCTGGAACCTCGTCACCTGGTACTTCGGGCTGCCGTCCTCCTCGTCCCACGCGCTGTTCGGGGGTCTGGTGGGCGCGGCGCTGGCCGGGGGGACGACGGTGCTGTGGGACGGGGTGCTCGACAAGGTCGTGCTTCCCATGTTCCTGTCGCCGGTCGTCGGTCTGATCGTGGGGTACCTGGTGATGACCGCGATCATGTGGATCTTCCGGCGGGCCAATCCGCACCGGGCCAAGCGGGGCTTCCGGATAGCGCAGACCGTCTCGGCGGCCGGGATGGCGCTCGGGCACGGTCTGCAGGACGCGCAGAAGACCATGGGCGTCGTGGTGATGGCGCTGGTCATCTCCGGGCACGAGACGTACGGCGATCCGATTCCGGTGTGGGTCAAGATCGTGTGTGCGGTGATGCTGTCGCTGGGGACGTACGCCGGTGGATGGCGGATCATGCGGACGCTGGGGCGGAAGATCATCGAGCTGGATCCGCCGCAGGGGTTCGCCGCGGAGACCACGGGGGCGGCGATCATGTTCACGACCGCGTTCCTGTTCAAGGCGCCGATCTCGACGACGCATGTCATCACCTCGGCGATCATGGGTGTGGGCGCGACGAAGAGGGTGAACGCCGTGCGGTGGGGCGTCGCCAAGAACATCGTCCTGGGCTGGTTCATCACGATGCCGGCGGCAGCCCTGGTAGCGGCCCTGTCCTTCGCCCTGATCGACGTAACGCTCCTCTGACCCGGCAAGCCCCCCACGGGTACGTTCCCCAGCCGAAGCACCAGGGCACCGACCACCCCGAACCCCGACCACCGGACACCCCGGACCGGACCCCACCGCCCGCCGAGCCACCCGACAAACCACGCGGGCCCCCACCTCACACCCCCACCCCACTCGGCCCTCCTCCCCGCCGAACAAGCCCCTGCCCAGCCCCTCCGGGCCCCACGCAGAACCGCAGGCCGAACCCACCCACCGCGCCGAGGCCCCCTCACCCTCCCCGCCGCTCCACCCCCTCGTTCCCCCTCCGGGTGGGACACCCCCTCGGTCCGCTCCTCCCCCACCGAGTCGGCCCCCCTCTTCCCAGGGCTCTGAGCAACGTCACGGCCGAACCCATCCCGCCCGGCGGCACAGCCCACCCCCGGATTCGCCCCTCGGCCCACCGAGCCGCACCCCTCCCCCGCCCGCGCAACTCCGCAGGTCGAACGCGCCCGCCCGGCAACACCCCAGCCTCGCTCCCCCGCTCCCAAGCGAGCCAGGCCGCCCACCCCAGCCCCTCCCCCAGGGCAACACCACGCGCCGAACCCGGCCCGCCCGGCGGCGGGTCGTTCCTGTTCGGCCCTCTGGCGAGCGAGCCGGGCGCCACTCCCCCCCCCCGGCCCCAGGAAAAGCCCGCGGGTCGTACGCAGCTCGCCTCGCGGCAGGTCCCTCCGCTCGCTCCTCTCCCGAGCGAGACGGGTGGGTGGGCGAAAAAAGGGCGGGCCCGCCCCCGGGAGCCAGGGGCGGGCCCTTTGCGTCCTCGCGGTGGCACCGCCATGCAGCACCGCGAGGGGTCTGACGTCGGCTCAGCCGAAGCGCCCGGAGATGTAGTCCTCCGTCGCCTGGACCGACGGGTTGGAGAAGATCCGCTCCGTGTCGTCGATCTCGATGAGCCGCCCGGGCTGCCCGACCGCGGCGAGGTTGAAGAACGCCGTCCGGTCGGAGACCCGCGCCGCCTGCTGCATGTTGTGCGTCACGATGACGATCGTGAACCGCTCCTTCAGCTCCCCGATCAGGTCCTCGATGGCGAGGGTGGAGATCGGGTCGAGGGCGGAGCAGGGCTCGTCCATGAGCAGCACGTCGGGCTCGACCGCGATCGCCCGCGCGATGCACAGCCGCTGCTGCTGACCACCGGAGAGACCGGAACCGGGCTTGTTCAGCCGGTCCTTGACCTCGTTCCAGAGGTTCGCGCCCTTGAGCGACTTCTCCACGATCTCGGCGAGCTGCGACTTCTTGTAGCTGCCGTTCAGCCGCAGCCCCGCCGCCACGTTGTCGAAGATCGACATGGTCGGGAACGGGTTCGGGCGCTGGAACACCATGCCCACCTCGCGGCGGACCGACACCGGGTCGATCCCGGCGCCGTACAGGTCCTCGTCGTCGAGGAGCACCTTGCCCTCGACCCGGCCACCGGAGGTGACCTCGTGCATCCGGTTCAGCGTGCGCAGGAACGTCGACTTGCCGCAGCCGGAGGGACCGATGAACGCCGTCACCGAGCGGGGCTCGACGGTCATCGAGATGTCTTCGATCGCCTTGTGGGACCCGTAGTACGCGGTGAGTCCGCTCACGTCGATGCGCTTGGCCATGTCTGCTTCACTTCCAGAAAGTCTTGATCGGTCGCCGATGGCCGCGTCAGCGACCGGTCTTCGGGGCCTTCCAGCGGGCGATGCCGCGGGCCACGAGGTTGAGGATCATCACGAAGGCGATCAGCGTGAGCGAGGCCGCCCACGCGCGGTCGTACGCCGCGGTCGATCCGGCACTGTTCGCGTACTGCTGGTAGATGTACAGCGGCAGCGACTGCTGGGCACCCTCGAACGGGTTGGTGTTGATGAAGGAGTTGCCCCACACCAGCAGCAGCACCGGGGCGGTCTCACCCGCGATACGGGCGACGGCCAGCATGACGCCGGTCGTGATGCCGCCGATCGAGGTCGGCAGGACCACCTTGAGGATCGTCCGCCACTTCGGGACGCCCAGCGCGAGGGACGCCTCGCGCAGCTCGTTCGGGACGAGCTTGAGCATCTCCTCCGTGGACCGGACGACGACCGGCATCATCAGGATGGCCAGCGCGAGCGATCCGGCGAAGCCGAAGGGCTGCATCTCGAAGATCAGCATGAGGCTGAGGATGAACAGACCCGCGACGATCGAGGGGATACCGGTCATCACGTCGACGAAGAAGGTGACCGCGCGGGCGAGGCCGCCGCGTCCGTACTCCACCAGGTAGATCGCGGTGAGGATGCCGATCGGCGCCGCGATCACCGTGGCGAAGCCGACCTGCTCCAGGCTGCCGATGATCGCGTGGTAGATGCCGCCGCCCGGCTCGGAGTCGGCGACGACACCCATCGAGTGGGTGAGGAAGTAGACGTCGAGGACCTTCACACCGCGGACGAGGGTGGTCCACACGAGGGAGACCAGCGGGATCACGGCGAGCAGGAACGCCACCCACACCAGGGAGGTCGCGATCCGGTCCTTGGCCTGGCGGCGTCCTTCGACGGCCGCCGCGATGCCGTAGGTGCCGACCACGTACAGGATCGCGGCGATCAGACCCCACTGGATCCTGCTGTCGAGGCCGGCCGCGGCACCGATGCCGATGGCGACCACGATCGAGCCGGCGGCGATCGCATAGGGCGACCACTTGGGCAGCTGCGCACCGCGCAGGCTGTTGGGCTTGGCGACGGCGGTGCTCATGCGTTGGCCCCCGAGTACTCCTTGCGGCGGGCGATGATCGCTCGGGCCGCGCCGTTGACCAGCAGGGTGATGACGAACAGGACCAGACCGGAGGCGATCAGCGCGTCACGGCCGTCCTGGGAGGCCTCACCGAACTTGCTGGCGATGTTCTGGGCGAAGGTGCCGCCGCCCGGGTCGAGCAGGCTGGCCTGGATGTCGAAGGTCGGGGAGAGCACGGTGGCCACGGCCATCGTCTCGCCGAGCGCGCGACCGAGGCCGAGCATCGAGGCGGAGATCACACCGGAGCGCCCGAAGGGCAGCACGGCCATCCGGATCACCTCCCAGCGCGTGGCGCCGAGGGCGAGGGCCGCCTCCTCGTGCATCTGCGGGACCTGGCGGAAGACCTCACGGCTCACGTTGGTGATGATCGGCAGGATCATGATCGCGAGCAGGATGCCGACGGTGAGCATCGAGCGGGGGGCGCCGCCCTCCCAGGAGAAGATGCCCGTCCAGCCCAGGTAGTCGTTGAGCCAGCCGAAGAGGCCGTTCATGTGCGGGACGAGGATGAGGGCGCCCCACAGGCCGTAGACGATGGACGGCACCGCGGCGAGGAGGTCGATCACGTACGCGATGGGGCCGCGGAGCCGGCGCGGGGCGTAGTGCGTGAGGAACAGCGCGATGGCGACCGCCACCGGCACCGCGAGGGCCATGGCGATGATCGAGGAGATCACCGTGCCGAAGGCCAGGACGGCGATGCCGAAGACCGGCGGGTTGAGGTTGGTGTTCCACTCGAAGGTGGTCAGGAAGTTCCCGTGGTCCTTGCTGATCGCGAGGGAGGCGCGGTAGGCGAGGAAGACCGCGATCGCGGCCATGATCACGAGCAGCAGGATGCCCGACCCGCGGGAGAGACCGAGGAAGATCCGGTCACCGGGTCGGGTGGCGCCGCGGGCGGCGCGTTTGCGCTCCGCCTCGGTCGGCTGGGGTGTGGGGGGAGGGGCGTCTGTTGTGTTGTGCGTCGTTATGTCCATCGGGTTCTCCGGTCTGCGGAGCCGTGTGCGGATGGCGGCTCAGCGGGGGGCCGTACAGACGTGCGGCCCCTGGCGGCGGTGCACCGGACGGTGCGGCCCGGCCCCGTGGGGACCGGACCGCACACTCAGGTCAGCTCAGGGTCGCGATGGTGCTGCGGACCTTGGTGATGATCTCGTCGGGCATCGGGGCGTAGTCGATGCCGCTCAGGATCTTCTGGCCGTCCTCGGAGGCGATGTAGTTGAGGAAGGCCTTGGTGGCGGGCAGGGTGTCCGCCTTGTTGCCCTTGTCACAGACGATCTCGTAGGTGACCAGGGTGATCGGGTAGGCGCCGTCCGCCTTGGTGGTGTAGTTCAGCTTCAGCGCCAGGTCGCTGCCGGTGCCGACGACCTTGGCGTCGGCGATGGCCTTGGTGGCGGAGTCGGTGCTGGGCGCGACGGGGGCGCTGGCGCCGGTGTTGACGCTGACGGCCTTGACGCCGTCACCGACGTAGGACAGCTCGAAGTAGCCGATGGCGCCGTTGGTCTGCTTGACCTGCTGGGCCACACCGGAGGACTGCGCGGCGGACTGGCCGCCCTTGGCCTGCCAGGTCTTGCCGCCGGAGTACTTCCAGTTGTCCGGGGTGGTGGCGATCAGGTACTTGGTGAAGTTGTCCGTCGTACCCGAGTCGTCCGAGCGGTGGAACGCCTGGATCTTGAGGTCGGGAAGCTTCGCGTCGGGGTTCAGCTTCGCGATCGCCGAGTCGTTCCAGTTGGAGATCTTGCCGTCGAAGATCTTCGCCAGGGTGGGGGCGTCCAGGACCAGGTTGTCCACGCCGCTGAGGTTGTAGCCGACCGCGATGGGGCCACCGACCATCGGGAGGTCGATGCCCTGGCCGCCGGAGCAGACCTTCTTCGAGGCCTCGACCTCTTCGGGCTTCAGCGCGGAGTCCGAACCGGCCCACGGGATCTGACCCTGGGTGAAGGCGGTGACGCCCGCACCGGAGCCGCCGGCCTTGTAGTTGATCTGCACGCCACAGGCCTGCGAGAAGTTCTTCACCCAGGCGTCGATCGCGTTCTTCTGCGCGGACGAGCCGTCCGACAGCAGCTGACCCTTCGCGTCGTCACACTTGATGGAACCGGCCGAAGCAGGGGCGGACGCGGAGGCGGAGTCGCCGCTGCCCGACTTGCTGCCGGTGTCGTCGGAGCCGCACGCCGTCAGGGCCAGGGCGCCGGAGACGGCGACCGCACCGAGGGAAAGGGCGCGCAGCCGGTTCTTGCGCTGAAGCTTCACTTTCGGGAGTTCCTTCCAGGAGCCGCCACCCTCGGCGGCGTGCGAAGTCGTCTTGGTGCGTGTGCGCCCTTACGCCGCACTCCGCACCCGGTACGGCCGAAATTAGGCAGATCAGGTGAAGCCGCCGATGGCCGGAAGTGAACGGCGGGTGAACCCCTGCCGTCGGCCCGGTTAGGTCACGGAATGCTCACGGGGAGGGCACGTGAAGGTCCCACTCGCGCACCGCGCACGGCGGACCCGGACCCGGCAGAACCGGACGATCCCCGGGCACACGAAGGGGTACGGCGATGCCGGCGGAACCCGGGGGGCCGGCACTCCGTCTCGTTCCACGGAAGGCGACGAAAGGCACGGACATGGAACGGCGCAGCTTCATCTCGGGCGGTGCGGCCGCCCTGGCGACAGCCGCGGTGGCGGGGTGCAGCGGAGACCCGGCCGGTCGGCCGACGACCGGCGGCCCCGCGTCCGGTACGTCAGTTACGTCCACATCCTCGCGGATGTCCCCGAAGACCACCAGTCCGGCGCGGGCCCCCGATCTCCCCGCCCTCGCCCGCGACCTGGACGGCACCCTGGTCCGCCCCGGCGACCGCGCCTGGCAGACGGCCCGGCTGCTCTACAACACCCGCTTCGACGGCTTGAAACCGACGGCGGTCGCCTATGTCGCGCACGAGGACGACGTCCGTACGGCGCTCACCTACGCCCAACACCACGGAACCCGGGTCGCGATACGCAACGGCGGCCACTCGTACGCGGGTTGGTCCTCCGGCGACGGCCGGCTCGTCGTCGACGTCTCCCGGCTGAACCGGATCCGGGTGGGCGGCGGCCGGGCCGTGATCGGCGCGGGCGCCAAACTGATCGACGTCTACCGGGCGCTCGCCGCGCAGGGCGTGACCATACCGGCGGGCTCCTGCCCCACCGTCGGGGTCTCGGGCCTGGTCCTCGGCGGCGGCCACGGAGTGGTCTCCCGCGCCTACGGCCTGACCTGCGACAGTCTCACCCGCGCCACCCTCGTCACCGCCGACGGCAAGCGGCTCACCGCGGACGCGACCACCCACGCCGATCTCTTCTGGGCCCTGCGCGGCGCGGGCAACGGCAACTTCGGCGTCGTCACCGAGCTGGAGTTCCGCACCCACCCCGCGCCGCAGCTCGTGACCGGCTATCTGACCTGGCCGTGGAGCGGGGCGGCGGCGCTGCTGCGGGCCTGGCAGGAGTGGGGCCCGGACCAGGACGACGAGATCTGGTCCGCGCTGCACCTGGAGAACAAGCCCGGCGGCCGGCCCACGGTGTCGTTGTTCGTGGTCTCCCTGGGCACGTACGGCGAGTTGCAGAACGCCGTCGACCGCCTCGCGGACCGCGCGGGCGCCTCGGCGACGAGCGTGTCCCTGCGTCGGCGCGGCTACGAGGAGGCCATGGAGGTCTACGCCGGCTGCTCGTCCTTCGCCACCGACGCCCGCTGCCATCTGCCCGGCTCCACGCCCGGCCGCTCCCCGCAGGGCGCGCTGGGCCGCGAGACGTACGCGGCGCACTCGGACTTCTTCGACCGATCCCTGTCTGCGGCGGGCATACAGACGCTGCTGAGGCGGACGGAAGCGGTGCGGGGCGGACCGGGCAGCATCGCCCTGACCGCCCTCGGCGGCGCCGTCAACCGGGTGTCGCCCACGGCGACGGCGTTCGTGCACCGCCGCTCGCGGATGCTCGCGCAGTACATCGCGTCCTGGGACGCGGGCACCTCCGGGACGGCGGCCCGGTCGTGGCTGGACTCGGCCCACGAGGCGATGCGGCCGTACGCGTCCGGGGCGGCCTACCAGAACTACACGGACCCGGCCCTGAAGGACTGGCGGGGCGCGTACTACGGGGACGCGGCGGCACGGCTGGGCCGGGTGAAGAAGCAGTACGACCCGAAGGGCTTCTTCTCCTACCCGCAGGGGCTGTGACGGCCCCGGGACGGCCATGACGACCGCCGCGGGGCCGGACGCGGCGCGGAACCGGACCCGGCGCGCGGGCCGGGAGTCGACGCGCGGGCCGGGAGCCGGTGGCGGCTCAGGCCGCCAGGTCGCGCTCCTGGGACGTGCTCGGGGTCTGTGCCCCGGGGGCGACGGCCGCGCCGGACCCGGAGCGGCGCCGGACGAGCCGGCCGGCCCTGGGCGAGCGTTCGACGGCCTTGAACAGCGGGGTGAGCAGGGCCGTGGCCGCCGGGGAGAGCAGCAGGACGACGGCCGTGCCGAGCGCGAAGCCGCCGATGACGTCCGTCGGGTAGTGCACACCCATGTAGACCCGGCAGAAGCCCTCGAACAGGGCCAGGGCGATCCCGACGAGGCCGAACCTGCGGTGGGCGACGAACAGACCGACACCGAGGGCCATGGTGATCGTCGCGTGGTCGCTGACGAAGGAGTAGTCGGTCTTGCCCTGGACGAGGACGTCGATGCCCTGGTGGTCGAGGAAGGGGCGGGGCCGCTCGACGAACCCGCGTATCGGCACGTTCACGAGGACGGCGAGGCCGGCGGCCAGCGGCGCCCAGACCAGCGCGGCCACGGACGCGGCGGCCTCGTCCCCGCTCTCGGCCCTGCGCCGCACGGACCACCAGCAGGACAGGACCAGCAGCACCATGGCGACCAGCAGTCCGTACTCACCGACGAACTCCATGATCCGGTCGAACCAGTGCGGGGCGTCCTTGGCGAGGCCGTTGATGTCGTAGAGCAGGTCGACGTCGGGGTTGGACCCGGATGCGGCGAGTACAGCCATGATGCTGCGGCCCCTTCGTCGTTCTCCCGGCGCACCTCGCGTGCGCCGCTGTCCACCCCCGTGGTTGTAGATCGGCTTCCGCTGTCCTGACGTCCGCTCGGCTACGTCACCAGGAACGCACGGCTCCTCTTGATAGGTTCCACCCTCCACCGAATGATCACGCAGACGTTATCGAAGAGAGACTCATCGCCGCAGCTCAGGGGGTGGGTTCACGCTCGGTTCAGACCGCGGTGGGGAGCGCTTTCGCGCCATCCTCGGTGACCCGGGTGGCGCCGAAGTAGTCGGGGGTGTCGACCGGGTCGAAGCGGATGACGGCGCCCGTGCGCGGCGCGTCGATCATGTATCCGCCGCCCACGTAGATGCCCACGTGCCGGATGGCGCGCGAATCGGTGAGGTCGTCCGAGAAGAACACCAGGTCGCCGGGGAGCAACTGGTCGCGGGAGGGGTGCGGTCCTGCGTTGTACTGGTCGTTGGCGACCCGGGGCAGGGTGATGCCCACGTGCTCGTACGCCGCCTTGGTCAGACCGGAGCAGTCGAAGCGTCCGCCCTGGTCGGCGGTGCCGTTGCCACCCCAGAGATAGGGCGTGCCGAGCTTGTCCTGGGCGTAGGCGATGGCGCCTGCGGCCTGCCGGCTGGGGTCGACGCGGGAGACGGGGGCGGCGAAGCTCTTCTCCAGCGTGCGGATCGTCCTGACGTAGTTCTGGGTCTCCCGGATGGCCGGAATCCCCCCCGCCCTGATGACCCGGTACGCGCCCGCGTTGTAGGAGGCGAGCATGTTGTCGCTGACGTTCCCGGGGACGTCCTTGACGTACTTGGCGAGTTCACAGTCGTACGAGGCGGCCGACGGAATCGCGTCATTCGGGTCCCAGATGTCGCGCTTCCCGTCACCGTTGGCGTCGATGCCGTGCGTGGCCCAGGTGCCGGGGATGAACTGCGCGATGCCGCGGGCGTCGGCCGGGCTGACGATGTTCGGGTCCCAGCCGCTCTCCTGGTACAGCTGGGCGGCGAGCAGAGCGGGGTTGAGGGCGGGGCAGAGGTTGCCCCAGCGTTGCACGAGCGACTTGTAGGCGGCGGGCACGGCACCCTTGGCCAGTCCCACGCTGCCCCCGCCGGCGCCGTTCACCAGGTTCCCGGCGACGACGTACACACCGACGACGAGCAGCAGCACGAAGCTGACTCCGAGCCCGACGACGGCCCCTCCCACGTACCACCATTTCCGCACCCCCCAACCCTCCCCCATCCGAAGCGGGTTCACGTCCATTTCGCGGCAGAGTCCGGAGCAGAGTGGCGCCAATCAGCACACGGGCCCCGGCAACCGGCCGCCCGCCGCTCCGCTGAGCCCCCTTCGCGCCCCGCCCCGGCGCGGGGCGGCATGAGAGCATCGTCTGGACGGCTCACCCGACCAGCCGTCAGAAACCGTGCCAGACCGTAAAAATGGTCAACGACGGAACCACACGACAGGTTTCGCTCACACATCATTGCCCGGCGTGACCTGCCGTGATACACAGAGTGACCATGCGAGGCGTTCGTACGAAACCCGCCAATGAGTGACGTCAAGTCGACATACGACGGCGGCATTGTCGGGAAGAATGAGGAGTGACCTCTGCACACCGCAGAGAGATCTCAGAACTACCCACCAGGGGCGGTGACTTACATGCTCTTTGCGGCCGACAAGGGAGACATCAACACCATCATCGGCGGGATCGCTCCCGACTGGGGTCCCTTCGGCAGCCTGGGCAACGAGGCGAAGGTCATGATCGAGGTGGTCATGGCCGTGGCCATCCTGCTCTGCCTCGGCATCGCGGTCTGGGGTGCGGCCAAACAGCGCATCGGCGCGACCGCCCTGCGCGACACCTTCAGTGCGGAACAGGGCAAGGGCCTCATCATCGCCGGCCTCACGGGCGTCTTCATCATCGGCTCGCTCGGCACGCTGTTCACCATCGTGTACGGCATGGCCGTCTAGCCCACCGCCCCGGTCCCCCTCCGGGCGCGCCCGGTCCCCCTACCCCACCCGCCCGTCGTGCCCACCGGCTGAGGTTGCGTTTCCCTGATGTCGAGTCACCACACCGCGCCCGCGCGGGAACCAGCACGGCTACCGTTGTTCCCGGACGACGTCGAGGGGGCGTACGCGGCATGAGTCTCGGAGACGAGCACGGGTCCTCCGGCGGTTACGCCGACACGGGACAGACGCGCACGCGGCTGCCCGAGCGCGACCCCTACGGCGGCGCGCGACGCGGCGGCCGCTCGTCCTCGCGCAGCCTGGTCACCGTCGTCGGCGTGGTGGTCCTCCTGATCGCAGCGATCGCCTTCGCAAACCGCAGCGACGACGGTTCGTCCCCGGACGACAACGCGGACAAGCCCGCGGCGGCGCCCACGTCCCCCACCGGCGACAAGCCCGTCCGAACCAAGTCCACGGGCATCCCCACAGGCTTCTCCCACAACCAACAGGGAGCAGAAAGCGCAGCGGCGAACTACGCGGTGGCACTGGGCTCGGCCGAGATGTTCAGCAAGCCGAGGCGGGACACCATCCTCCGGGACATCATCACTTCCTCCCGGGTCGCCTCCTTCCAGTCGTCCCTCGACCAGGCGTACACCCCGGCGTTCAACAAGAGCGTCGGCCTCAACGAGGACGGGTCGACACCACAGGGCTACACGTTCATCTCCCGTACGAGCCCGATCGGTACAAGAACCACCGGGTCCTCGGCCGACGCCGCGACCGTCGAGGTGTGGTGCAGCGGTCTGCTCGGACTGGCGGGCGAGAACTCCACCAACCCCGTCACCAACAGCTGGTTCACCATCACCATGAAACTGGAGTGGACCGACGGGGACTGGAAGATCATCGAGCATTCCCAGAAGGAAGGCCCGGCGCCCGTCCCCGGCGACGACAAAGCTTCCAGCGCCGATGAGATGTCGAAGGCCGTCGAGGAGTACGGAGGGTTCACCTATGCCCGCTAACCGCCGCGTACTCACGTTGGCCGCCGCCGTCACAGCCGTACAGACAGCGGCCGTCCTCATGGCCACGCATGCCCTCGCCGCTCCCACTCCCACGCCCGGCCCGAGCAACAACCCCTGCGACCTGATCCACGGCCCCGCCAGGGACTACTGCGAAAAAGGCAGCAGTGGGGAAGGTGGCGGTGGTGGTGCTGATAATCCGCTGACCTCCACCCTCGACCCCCTCTCCTCGCTCGCCAAGGGATGTGCTGACGCCGCCTCCTGGACCGTCGACAAGCTCAGTGAGGCCGTGAAGGACACGGCGACCGTGGACTTCACCAACCAGAAGTTCCTCCAGCAGTACGCCATCGTCTTCGCCGCCTCCGCCATCCTCACCCTCGTCCTGTGGCTCCTGGCCGTCGCCAAGAGGGCGGTCCGCGGCGTCCCCTTCACCACCGCCGTCTCCGAAGCCGTCGGCTTCCTCTGGCTCACCGTCCTCGCCTCCGCCTTCACCCCCCTGATCCTCTACACCGTCGTCTCCGCGACCGACGGCGTCAGCGACGTCCTCGCCAAGGCCACCGGCGACCAGACCGACACGTTCTTCGGCACGTTCTCCGGCGCCCTCAAGAAGGGCACCGACATCGGCGGCGGCCCGATCATGCTGATCCTGGTCTCCCTCGTCTCGATCCTCGCCGCGGGCGTCCTCTACCTGGAACTCTTCCTGCGCGCCGTCCTCCTGTACGTCGGCGCCCTCCTCGGCGTCGTCGTCTACGCCGGCCTCGTCGACAAGAACCTGTGGGGCCACGTCCGCCGCTGGGCGGGCATCATGATCGCGGTCATCCTCGTCAAACCGGTCATCGTCATCGTGCTCGGCCTCGCCGGCGCCCTCGCCACCGACGACGGCCCGAACGCGCTCAGCGCGGTCGTCTCCGGCCTCGCCATCATCCTGCTCGCCATCTTCGCCAGCGGAATGATCTACCGCTTCGTCCCGGGCTTCGGCGACGACATCGCCAACTCCCGCAACAACCGCATCATGCAGGGCGCCGAGGGCAAGGCCGCCGCCGTCATCAGCTCCCCCGCGACCCTGGTCGCCCAGGGCATCAAGACGCACAGCGCCCGCGCCGACAGCAACGGAGGCGGCGGCCAGTCCGGCTCCGCCCCGCGCCCGGCCAACCCCGCCTCGGGCGGAGTCGCCGCCCACAGCACCCGCACCCCGGGCGGCGGCGGATCTGTCCCCTCCGCCGCACCCGCACCCCGCACGCCGAGCCCGGTCAACACCCCGCACGCCGGCAACACCCGCAACAGCAGCTCCAACCGCCCGGGAGGTGAAGGGCGTTGACGACCGAGTCCCATCTGTCCCATCCGATCACGCCCCGCCGTACGTATCTCATCGGCCGCGCGCGGCCGAACGCGATCGTCGGCCGCAACCGTGAGTCAGGCGAGATCGCCCTCATCATCGCCGGCGCGTTCCTCGGCATGATGTGCGGCCTCCTGGTCCCGGTCCTGCCCCTGCGGATCGTGCTGCTCACGGGCTTCCCGATGCTCGCGCTCGCGGCGGTCTACGTGCCGTACAAGCGCCGCACGTTCTACAAGTGGTTCGAGATCAACCGCAGTTACAAGCGGACGCTGCGCAACGGCACCCTCTACCGGTCGACCGCCATGGAGGCCGGCACCCGCCTCGACGGACGCGAGGTCGAGATCGGCCCGCCCCCCGGCATCGGCCGCATCAGCTGGCTCGCCGCGCCCTTCGGCCCCGACGAGATCGCCGTGCTCCTGCACGCCGACCGCAAGACCGTCACCGCCGCCATCGAGATCGAGGGCCCCGGCGTCGGCCTGCGCGACTCCGAGGACCAGGAGGCCCTCGTCGACCGCTTCGGCACGCTGCTCAAGCACGTGGCCAACGGCGACGGCTTCGTCACCCGCATCCAGATGCTCGCCCGCACCCTCCCCGCCGACCCCGACGCCCACGCCAAGGACGTCGCCGTCCGCGGGGACGACAAGGCGCCCGACTGGCTCGCCCGGTCCTACGACCAGCTCCAGTCCATGGTGTCCACCAGCAGCGAGCAGCACCGCGCCTACCTCGTCGCCTGCATGCACTACACCCGCGAACTCTCCGCCGAGGCCCAGGCCATGGCCCGCGCCGCCCGGCCCCACGCGGGCCGCAAGCTGGACCGGGACGCGGGGCTCGCCGTCGTCATGGCCCGTGAGCTGACCGACATCTGCTCCCGGCTCCAGGAGGCGGACATCCGCGTCCGCCAGCCCCTCGGCCAGGGCCGGCTGGCCTCGCTGATCCACTCCATGTACGACCCCGACCACCCGATCGACCACATCCAGGCGATGACCAGGCGCAACGCCTGGCCGGCCGAGCTCGACGCCATGGAGCCCACCTACCTCAAGGCCAAGACCCGCGAGTCCAGCACCCGCGCCCCCTGGTGCCACTCCACGGCCTGGGTCAAGGAGTGGCCGATGACCCCGGTGGGCGTCAACTTCCTGGCCCCGCTCCTCGTCCACACCCCGGACGTGATCCGCACGGTCGCCGTCACCATGGACCTCGAACCCACCGAGGTCGCCATCGAGCGCATGCTGACCGAGAAGACCAACGACGAGGCCGAGGCCAGCCGCGCCGCCAAGATGAACCGCACGGTCGACCCGCGCGACATCGCCGCCCACAACCGTCTCGACCAGCGCGGCGAGGACCTCGCCAGCGGCGCCGCCGGAGTCAACCTCGTCGGCTACATCACCGTCTCCTCCCGCTCCCCCGAGGCCCTGGCCCGTGACAAGCGGACGATAAGGGCCTCGGCCGGAAAGTCGTACCTGAAGCTGGAGTGGTGCGACCGCGAGCACCACCGCGCCTTCGTGAACACACTTCCCTTCGCCACCGGCATCCGGAGGTAGGACCTCATGCGGGATCCGCTGTCCGCCCTCACCGAAGCCTTCACGTCCTTCCTCTTCGGGAAGGTCGAGACGACCCGGCTGCCGGTGCGCACGTCCACCGGCCAGGCCCAGGCGGTCTACCTGCCCACCGCGGCTCCCGGCCTCGGCGACTCCGGCGTCATCATCGGCCGCGAGGTGTACTCCGGGAAGGGCTACATCTACGACCCCTTCCAGCTGTACGGACAGCAGCTCCCCGCCCCGCACTGGCTGGTCCTCGGCGAGTCCGGCAACGGCAAGTCGGCGCTGGAGAAGACGTACGTGCTGCGCCAGTTGCGCTTCCGCGACCGGCAGGTCGTCGTCCTCGACGCCCAGGGCGAGGACGGCGTCGGCGAATGGAACCTCATCGCCCAGGAGCTGGGGATAACGCCCATCCGCCTGGACCCGATGGCCGCCCTGGACCACGGCATCCGCCTCAACCCGCTGGACCCGTCGATCACCACGACCGGCCAGCTCGCCCTGCTGCGCACCATCATCGAGGTCGCGATGGGCCACGGCCTCGACGAACGCTCCGGCTTCGCCCTCAAGGTCGCGCACGCCTACGTCAACGAGACCATCGTCGAACGCCAGCCGGTCCTCTCCGACATCGTCGAGCAACTGCGGCACCCCGAGCCGGAGTCGGCCGAGGCGATGAACGTCGCCCTGGACGACGTACGCGCCTGGGGCCTGGACGTGGCGCTGGTCATCGACCGGCTCGTCGACGGTGACCTGAGGGGCATGTTCGACGGCCCCACGACCGTCGGCATCGACCTCGACGCCCCGCTGATCGTCTTCGACCTCTCCCACATCGACCGCAACTCCATCGCCATGCCCATCCTCATGGCGATCGTCGGCGTGTGGCTGGAGCACACCTGGATCCGCCCCGACCGGAAGAAGCGCATCTTCCTGGTCGAGGAGGCGTGGCACATCATCAACAGCCCCTTCGTGGCCCAGCTGTTCCAGCGGCTGCTGAAGTTCGGGCGCCGACTCGGCCTGTCCTTCGTGGCCGTCGTCCACCACCTGTCCGACGTGGTGGACGGAGCGGCGGCCAAGGAGGCCGCCGCGATCCTCAAGATGGCCTCGACCCGCACCATCTACGCCCAGAAGGCCGACGAGGCCCGCGCCACCGGCCGGGTCATCGGCCTGCCGCGCTGGGCCGTGGAGATCATCCCCACCCTCACCCCCGGCATCGCGGTGTGGGACGTCAACGGCAACGTCCAGGTGGTCAAGCACCTGGTCACCGAGGCGGAACGCGCCCTGGTCTTCACCGACCGCGCGATGACCGAGTCCTCCACCGACCAGGACACCGACGACGCGCTGTTCGCCGCCGAGCTGGAGGCGGAGGAACGGGCGGCGGCCTTCGTGGAGCAACACCTCGAACTGGACGGATACGGGCCGTCCGAGTCCACGGTGGCCTGAGATGAGACCCGAAGAACGGGAGCCCGGCCGCTCCGGCCAGGGCGGCATGCCCGACGGCCTGCTCGTCGGGCTCCTCGCCTTCCTCCTCGGCATGACCCTGCTGGTGTGGACCGCCACGGGCCTCGCCGGTCTCTTCTCGCACGGCTCCTGGCCGGCCGGGGTGACGTTCCCGCGCACGGCGCTCGCCATGCGCCACCTCGTCACCCGGCCCCACGACATGGCGGGCGCCTGGCCGACCACGCCGCCGGACCAGCTCTCCGGGTACGGCCTCTTCTGGGGCCTGTTCATCGGTCAGCTGATGGTCCTGTTCGTGCTGACGGTCTTCGTCATGGGCACGGTGGCGCGATGGCGGGCGGGCCGGGCACGGCGCCGCCAGGACACGGCCGCGCGTGTCTCGCCTCCTGCGGCCAAGGCCATGCCCCCGGCCCCGGTGCGGGAGGAACGGCCCCCGCTCCACGAGGTCCCGGTGCCGAGGACGGAGCCCCTCCCGGAAACCGCGCCCCCGGCACCCGGCTTCCCCGGCCCTCAGGGCACCCCGACCCCCGCTCCCGGCCTCGAACCGGTCGCCGCCGTCCCACTCGCCGCACCGCCGGCGAACGGCGCTCCGGCGGCCGCCTGGGAGCGTCCCGGCCCGGTCCACTACGCGCCGGCCGCCGCCCGACGTCTTACGGCCGTCCAAGCCATCACGGACGCGCCGGGCCCCGTGCTCGTCGTGACCTCCAACGCCGACGTGTGGCAGGACACCAAGGACGGCAGGGCCAAACTGGGCCCCACCCTCCTCTACGACCCCACGCACCTGTGCGACACCCCGTCCCGCCTCCACTGGTCCCCCACGGCGGGCTGCGAGGACAGACAGACGGCGCTGGCCAGGGCCACGGCCCTGCTCGCGCCCGTCCGCCCGACGGCCCGGCTCGACCAGGCGGTCGCCGACACCGCCGAGACCCTGCTCCGCAGCTATCTGCACGCCGCGGCGATAGAAGCCCGCACCATCCGCCACGTCCACCGCTGGACCCAGGGCACCCAGATCCAGGACGCGGTGCGCACCCTCCGTACGAACCCCAAGGCGGCCTCCGGTGCCGCGGGCGAGCTGGAGGCCGCGCTGACGGCCCACCCCGAACGCCGGGACATGGCCCAGCAGTTGGCCGGCCGAGCCCTCGCCGCGCTGTTCACGGTCAACATCCGCGAGGCGTGCACACCCCATCGAAGTGATGCGATCGCCTTGGATTCCTTCGTCAACGAAGGGGGAACGCTTTATGTGGTCGGTGAATCCATCGAGGACCCCAGGACGAACCCGGGTGCGATGCCCCTCCTGACGGCTCTCGTCTCAAGCGTGGTCGAGCACGGCCGGCACATGGCCGAACGGTCATCCTCCGGTCGGCTCGACCCACCACTGACCCTCGTCCTGGACGACGTCGCGGCCGTGGCCCCGCTCCCCCAACTCCCGGACCTGCTGTCGACAGGAACGGACCAGGGACTGCCGACCCTCGCCCTGCTGCGCAGCCGCGAACAGGCCCGCGCCCGCTGGCCGCACCACGAACTCCCCGTCTGACGGCGCCCGCGGCGGTCAGCCCCGCTCGACGACGAACTCCAGCTCCCGCTGTCCGGCGTCCTTCTCGAACACCACGGTGGCCCCGCTCGGCACGAACCCCACCTTGCGGTACGCCGCCTGGGCCCGCCCGTTGTCCTCGTGCACCAGCAGTCGCGTCCGCTCGGCCCCGTGCCCCCAGGCCCAGTCCAGAGCGGCGTCGAACAGCCTCTTGATGAGCCCGTTGCCGCGGTGTTCGGGACGCACGAACACTCCGACGACGTGTCCCTGCCGCTGATCGACGGAGTGCCCGGCCCAGTCGATGCTTCCGGCCTCCTCGATGAGGACGGTCACGCTGCCGGCCCAGGTCCCGTCGGGGGCCTCGGCGATGATCTGCCGTGCACCGTCCGTCTCGCCGATGCTTCCCTGAGCCCTGTCCTGCCAGAAGACGTCCGGCCTGGCGGCGGCGGTCTCGTACGACTCCAGGAAGGCGAGGTGCGCGACCGGGTCCTGGAGGGCGACGAGCCGCAGCCGCTTCACGTTCTGCCACTCGTCGGCGCGTATCGCACGGATCACATAGTCATCGCTGGGCAAGGCAGTCATGCGGGCCACGCTAGCGCGGGCACAGCATGGACGCGAACAAAAAAAGAAGCCCCAACTCACAGGCTTTCACCTGGAGTTGGAGCTCCTTCTCACAATTTGTTCGGCGGTGTCCTACTCTCCCACAGGGTCCCCCCTGCAGTACCATCGGCGCTGTAAGGCTTAGCTTCCGGGTTCGGAATGTAACCGGGCGTTTCCCTCACGCTATGACCACCGAAACACTATGAAACACTCAACACCCGCACCACCCCCCATAGGGGGTGGGGTTGTTCGTGGTTTCAGAACCAACACAGTGGACGCGAGCAACTG
The DNA here is from genome assembly GCF_040638185.1 of Streptomyces sp. NPDC026672. NCBI lineage: Bacteria > Bacillati > Actinomycetota > Actinomycetes > Kitasatosporales > Streptomycetaceae > Streptomyces > Streptomyces sp. NPDC026672. The sequence continues at coordinate 73 of NZ_JBEZXS010000020.1, read as the reverse complement.
AGGACAAGCCCTCGGCCTATTAGTACCGGTCACCTCCACCAGTCACCTGGCTTCCAGATCCGGCCTATCAACC